>MGNS01000117.1:28716-36322 GCA_001795165.1 Chloroflexi bacterium RBG_16_57_11 | reverse complement strand
ATCAATTGGTAAGGTACGACGTATAAACCTGTGGGTAAGTTCGCTTTGGAGCGCGTTTTGCACCAAAAACTAGCTATGTACTAACAGATAAGCACGGTCGACTGGAATTCGTCGAAGCCTGCTTGGAATACAAGACCTGTTCACCCTAGATATTACAGAAAACAGCGCTTGAGATGAAAAGAACATATATCTTACATCCCTTCCTATTCACAATCTATGCGATCCTTGCCCCGTTGGCGGCTAACATCGATGTTGTCGGTTTGTTAGCGATCAAGACCATGGTCATTTCCATTTTCTGGGTGTTGGCTCTTTCCATTTTGTTCAGGCTGGTGTTAAAGAAGCAGGAAAAAGCAGGATTGTTGCTTTCAGGGTTGATTGTTCTGTTTTTTTCTTATGGTCATGTAGATTCACTCATCGATAAATATACCTCATGGTCGAGTTTGAGCCTGGTTTTGTTCGGGGTGTACGTCCTGATATTTACCCTCTGGGCTTATTGGGTTCTGGTGAAAGCCACATCGCTTGGGACAGTAACGAATTTTTTAAACGTGGTAGGGCTTATTCTGATCGCTTTCCCCTTGGTGAACATCATGACTTATTCCCGCCATGTTACTCGTTTCGAACCGTTATCGACTGAATTCCAGCGTCAGGTCTGGCAACAGAGCGGAGTAACGGAATTACAGGCTAGTAAGCCTGCGGATACTAAATCGCAGCCGGATATCTATTACATTATCTTGGATAGTTACACCCGAGCTGATGTCCTGGAGGAGCTATTTGATTATGATAATTCGGATTTTATCCATGCGCTAGAGGCACGCGGTTTCCATGTAGCCCGGGAGAGCCGCTCCAATTACACGGATACAGTTATTTCGATCTCTTCATCCCTCAATATGTCACATGTGAATACATTGCCAGACTATCTGCGGTCGTCTATGGAAGTCAACGATATAAAAATGATACAGGATATTCTGTCATTTCTAGTCAAGCAGAACCGTGTACGCGCCTTCCTTGCAGAGCAGGGTTATTCCTTCGTCAACTTCGACAGCAGCTATGATCGCATCAATATCAAATCCGCTGACTACTTTGAAAAGTCACCTGTAATTGGTGTTTTCAATCCACAGGCGGCTTTTGATCTTATTGTGCTTAATTCGACCCTGGGAAAAGTATATTTTAAATTTAGAGGTGAAGATAATGGACCTCTGCAATCGATCTATGATGAGCATCGCGAAAGGATTCTATTCACCCTGGAACACCTGGACAAATATGCCGATCAAGAAGGTCCATTTTTCATTTACGCTCACATTATTTCACCACATTCTCCTTACGTTTTTGGCCCGAACGGAGAAGAGCGCAGCGGGGCGGATCCATTCACGCTACTGGATGATATCAATCGCGATGAATGGTCCCCAGATCTGTATCGCGATCAAGTAATTTTCATCAACAAGAAGATCCTGGCCACTATCGACCAGATATTGGCGAAAAGCGACACCCCACCGATTATCATTCTCCAGGCGGACCACGGCAACCGTGCCTACGACATTGTTAATCCATCAACAGACATGACCATGAAATTGATGTTCCCGATCCTGAATGCATACTACCTGCCAGGATACGAGAAAAACAATCCGTTGTACCCGTCGATCACACCAGTTAATTCATTCCGCTTGATCTTCAACACGTACTTCGGGACTCATCTCAGCCTGCTCGACGATACCAGTTACGTGCTTGAAAATACACAGGGCGGACTTGACTTTATCGACGCTTGCGCGGCGTATCAAGCGTGTTTGCCTTAACCAGAAGCGTGGTAAAAGCCTCCTGCGCTTAAGGTTCACTTCAGTGATTTACCGGCTTGATGCGCCACTCATCGGTTTCTTCCATATTTCTCGTGGCTGGAAACCCAATCCGAAGAAGAAATCGCCGCAGCCAGGGATAACTCGCCTGCCAGCACTGCCCCGGCGACGATCTCCGCTAGCCGATGGACTTTCCCCGTACCGAAGCAACCCAAGGTTTCCAGGCATTCACGCTGGGTTGCCAGGTTGGTTCCACCACCATAGGTGGCGACGATCAGAGAAGGGATTGTGATCGAAATATACAGGTCCTTATCGGGGGTTAGCTCGGCATATAGCAAGCCAGCAGAAGACTCGGACACATTCGCCACGTCCTGGCCGGTGGCTATGAACATAGCTGTGATGGCATTGGCCGAATGCAAGCCGTTGTTGTTAGCTCCAGACATGATCGATCCGATGTTCGCCACCTGGTAATGATAGGCCAGGTTCTCCGGCTCAACCCGCATATGCTGGACCAGGACATCCCGTTTGATCAGGGCTTCAGCGGTGACGCGCTTGCCGCGCGTGCGCATGATGTTGATTTGTGATGCTTTCTTATCCGTTGCGAAGTTCGACTCGAGATAGAAATGCTGGATTCCGGGGAAATTATCGATGATCCAGCTGCAGGCAGCAAAAGTGGCGCGTCCGACCATGTTCTGCCCGGCGGCGTCGCCGGTAGTGAAATTGAACCGTAGATAGACAAATTTGCTCGCCAGGTATGGGTCGATGTCCAGCAGCCGGGCTACATTCGATGTCGCCTCGGCCTCTTCGCGGATTTTGCTCAAGTTTGCCATGACCCACAAGATAAAATCCCGACCCTGGCGGGCGTCTTCGAACACAAAGACCGGTGCGCGTTGCATGGCGTCGGCGACCACGGTGCATTTCACTCCGCCACACAGGTTTATCAGCTTACAACCGCGATTGTAGGATGCTACGAGTGTGCCCTCCGTGGTTGCCAAAGGAATGAGGAAATCCCCGGAAGCATGTTCGCCATGAATGCTTAGTGGCCCGGCAAAACCCAGAGGTACCTGGGAAATACCAGTGAAGTTTTCAATGTTGCCTGCAGTGGTATGCGGATCAAAAGAATATTGAGTGATGTGCTTAAGCGGGGCACCTGTAAATTGCTCAACGAACGCTTGTCTTTCACGAATTACCCCTGGGGAGTAATTGTCCTCCTGATTGCGGGGGATGCGAATCCGGTCCTCAACCTCTTCGCTGATCGAGTCTTCCACGTCGAACTTCAAATCCCCAAATGGCTCAGCCTTGAAGCCAATCTCTACGGTGTATTTTCCGGCCGCAAGCTGCTGGATCGGCGCGCGGATGTCGAGTGTCTGGCGCAATGGGAATTCCAATGGGAACTCCTTCTTTACTTGTGTCGCTTTCAGTTGGTGGCCATCTGGCATGGTTAATATTGTTTGGTCCAATGGAAAAGACTCGTCGCCTACTTTTATATGGGTGATCCCGATCAGTTTAGCATCGCTTAGACGGTTCTTGACTGAAAATTGAACACCGCCGGTAATGTTCTTCAGGCTGGAAAAAGTATATAACCGCTTGAGCAGCATACTTGGGATGAACATATCCTACCTCCGTAATGGTCCAAGAATCGACACCCGGACTGCCTCAGAAGACTTGATCGACTATTGAGGCAGTCCGGAGCGTGGTTTTAGATTTAAATAATCCTAGTATTGGATGGCTCGTGGCAGTTTCTTGGCTTGCGCTACCCAGCTCTCGACCATTTCGATCGCTGGCGGTTCGCGATAAATCCTTTTTTGCTCGATCACTTCGAGGATCTTCGCATGAAGGTTTTTAGGGTTACGCATCGCCAGCTCCGGTACTGTGTCCACACCTGTTGCTTCAAGCAGCTCAGCGTATGCTTCACTCACACCTTTAATTCTGTACAGGTCGACATAGTTCACCCACTTCAAAATCAACTTCTCGCTGATCTCGGTAGCTGCGGCGATTTGCTGTCGGCCTTTGGTGGTGGAGCCGTTTCGCAGAAGAAGCAAAGGAGCAGCGATACCGGCCTGGCGAAGTTTTGCGCCATACGCCGGACCGATACCCATAACACTTTCGATATCCTGGCCAAATTTGGCGTGGACTTCTTCCTGGGTCTCTTCGATTTCGGCTGCGGCTTCAAACTCTGCCTCGGGCGCGGCCTCAACTTTTGACTCAGTGACCTCGTTGGCTGTTTTTACAACTGCTCCGGCAACCAAGGTATCCATTTCTGGAGGGTACTCTTCTTCCATCTCGCCTTGAGTTTCTAGCACACCTTCGCCTTCTTCTTCGCCTCCGCTTAAGGCTGCAGCAGCGACAACGCCCGCTCCGGCAATCGCCGCAGCAGGTAGAACGTCGCTCAGGAAATCGGGCGCCAGGTCTTCCTCTCCAGCCACGCCTAATTTAGAGGAGGTTATCTCAGCAATGTCCTCATCACTCAGACTTGTCTCAGCCGCCTCTCCCATCATAGGAGGTTCTTCAAGTATCTCCTCCTGCTGGGTTGGCTCTTCGATGATCCCCTCGCCTTCGGGGGAGGGCTCTTTCAGCCATTCTGGCACCTGGTCGGCTTGCTCAGCAGCGGCAACAACGGCAGCTTCTTCAATAGGAACGGCTCCCGACTCCATGGGTGGCGGAGTTTCAATGGGCTCGACTGGAGCGGTTTTCTTTTTGCCACGGCGGGAAACGATGAATAAAATCAATATGGCAAGTAAGATCAGTAGCCCAACCACGCAAACGCCAGCAAGCATTGGTTGGGTGATCAGTCTTCCGGTGGGCAGCTGAGGTGAGACAGGCGCGGCAGGAGCCTGGGGTGGATTCTCAATCGCATCGGATGCTCCAACAGCAGCCGCAAAACCTTCGATGTCCTCCGGGCTTATTTCGCCAGGATCTTCAGAAATTTGGCCCAAAATATATGGGCCATTCTCACCCAGTCCGTCATATCTCTGGTTCGCCAGGGCTTCATCTGGTCGTAGAGTGTATGAATCAATTGCCGCTCTCAGGAAATCTTCCTGCAGCTCTGGAGCCAGGATTTCGTATGTGCCATTGACCCATTGCACAGGCCATAGCCACCAGCCCAGAACAACCAGTCCAATAAACACACCGACCAGCAGGCCGAAAATTCCAATTACCCATGAATTCATCCCGGATTTCTTATTCTCATTCATTGCGCCCTCGCTTATTTGGCTTGAATTCAATCCAATTGGATTATAAAGGTTTTTGTTAACTTAATCAATTGTTAATTGACAATAAAAAAACAAAAAGGTTTGTCGGGCAATAGTTAGCTCCGGCAAACCTCAACTTGGAAAGCGGGTATTAATATTTAGAGTGAAAGCTCTCCTTTGATCAAGCCATCCTTGGTTTCTGAGAAAGAAAACCCAAACGTTTCGCACAGGTGGCGCATCGCCTGATTGTCGTGGGTCATCAGAACTTCAAGACGGCTCAGCCTCTCCTGCTTGGCGACTCCAATCATGCGCCTTATAATCTCTTTTCCAATGCCCATATGCTGGCAGCAATCGCTGACTAATAAGCTGAAGCGGGCTGCGTCGTTGCCATGGATTTTACTCATTCGTGATGCTGCCAGAACACGTAAGTCATCCGGTCCAGCGTCGTAGCGGTCGGCGATGAGGGTGATTTCCCGGTCGTAATCGCCATGGCATATTCGAGATAGGCGGACGTGGGCGGCGCGTTGGCTGAGCAGCATTGGGTGCATAAAACGCATATATACGCTGCGGTCGGAAAGCGATTCATGGAATTTTACCATCAACGGCTCATCCTCTGGTCGAAGCGGGCGGAAGGTAATTTTCGTCCCATCTTTTGCGGTCCACTCGTTGACATATTGAACGGGATAGGGACGGATCGCCAGTCGTGGAAGCTCGCTTTCTTTCACATTAATCCCATGGAGCACTACTCGCGCATCGAGAGCAAGCAATCGTTCAGGAGATGCAATCAGCGGGTTGATATCCAGTTCTTTTACCCACTGTTGCTCGCTGATCAGCGTGCTGAAGCGCACTACCAGCCTTTCCAGTCCCGTCAGGTCTACCGGTTTTCTGCCGCGCACTCCCTTCAGGGCAATATAAATACGCGTGCGCTCCATCATACGGCGGGCCAGAGTAGTGTTCAACGGTGGGAGGGCCAGCGAATTATCTTTAAACACTTCTACCAGCTGACCGCCCAACCCAAACAGAATTACCGGTCCAAACTGTGCGTCGATGCTGCTACCCAGGATCAGCTCATAACCTTCCACTTCGATCATCGGTTGGACGGTAACACCCAGAAAATACGGGTCGCCGGAAGGATCTTCCTCTCCAACCAGGGAGCGCACGCTGCTGGCGATTTCTTGGTAAGCCTTGCGGACCTCGTTCGCGTCCCTCAAAGAAAGCTTAACACCGCCCACATCTGTTTTATGGGTGATGATTTCTGAGTGCAGCTTGAGGACCACCGGGTAACCAATCTCATCAGCGGCAAGGGCAGCCTCATCCTCGCTTTGAGAGATCCTGGTTTCAACAGTAGGTATCCGGTAAGCAGACAGCAATTGTTTTGACTCATATTCGGTGAGCAAGGTCCTACCGGAGGCGCGGGCATGGTCAATAATCGCTTTTGCCTGAGCGGTGTCCGGTAAGCGGTCGAGGCTGTAGGCAGCCAGCGTTGGGGTCTCGTATAGCCGACGCAAGATGCCGGCATAATTTGCCATATAATCGAACATGCGTGCCGCGGTGTCTGGATAAGGGAATGTGGGGATGTTCGCCCGATTAAGAACTTTTTCTCCATCGGCCACACCCGCGCCACCCATCCAGCTGGCCAGCAGTGGCTTGCCCCGGCTTTGTGCATGCGGCGCCAGCTCTTCAGCCGTTTTTGTTGGGTCGGTCATATCCTGCGGGGTGAGGATAACCAGCATGCCATCGCTATTAGGATCTGTAGCAGCAATTTCTATGGCCTTGGCATAACGTTCTGGGCTGGCGTCTCCCAGGATATCCACCGGGTTGTTGCGGCTCCAGGCCGCTGGCAGAAGCTGGTTGAAAGCCTCCATTGTTTCATTTGACAATTGAGCCAACTCGCCGCCATTTGTTATCAGCGCATCGGTGGCGAGCACACCCGGGCCGCCGGCATTTGTCAGGATAGTCAACCGGTTACCTGCCGGGCGAGGCTGCTTAGCCAGCAGGTCAGCCATATAGAACAGCTCGGCAATTGAGTTTACCCGCAATACACCTGAACGGCGAAATGCCATATCCAGAACTTCGTCACTGCCGGTCAGCGATCCGGTATGTGAAGCAGCTGCCCGGGCGGCGCCTTCGGTTCGGCCGGGTTTGATCACGATGATCGGCTTGGTATTGGCTACTTCGCGTGCCGCAGAAAGAAAAGAGCGTGCGTCACCGATGGTCTCCATATAAATAACGATGGACTCGGTGTTGGGATCATCACCGAGGTAGTAGATCAGATCACCCCAGCCCACATCCAGCATCGAGCCGATGGAGACAAAAGCGCTAAACCCCACATTAGCAGTCATACTCCAATCAAGCACCGCGGTACATAAAGCGCCCGATTGGCTGATAAACCCGACTTTACCCGGCCTGGCCATTGAGGCGGCGAAGGTGGCGTTCAGACCACCTAAAGGGGTCATCACCCCTAGACAGTTGGGGCCGATGATGCGCATACCACCTCGATGGGCGTAACCCAGTATCTGGCGTTCCAGCTCAACGCCTTGGGGGCCAGTTTCTTTAAATCCGGCTGAAATGATGATCGCGCCTTTTACACCCGCGGCAACACATTCGCCTATGAGTTTCGGAACCGCT
>MGNS01000117.1:23916-28708 GCA_001795165.1 Chloroflexi bacterium RBG_16_57_11 | reverse complement strand
GGTGACAATAACCGCCAGGTCAACAGCTTCTGGAACAGCAGAAATCGATGTGTATGCCTTGACTCCTAATACGCTCGGGCGCTTTGGATTTACCGGGAACACCGCCCCGCCAAAAGGATTGCTGATCAGATTCCACATGATCGTACGGCCAACGCTGCCCTGGGTTTCTGTCGCGCCAATCAAAGCCACGTTTTTCGGTGAGAAAATTGCATCGAGCGGGTTGCGCTCGTAACGTAAGACGTCATGCACCGGGTCAAATGTAGGGAGGGTAGGGAGAGTCATGATTGACTTTGTTCCTTTATCTATCTGTTAAATTTGAGGACATATTTTGTTTCCATTGTAATACAGACCGTCGATCGAGGGGAATAACAAATGTTATACATATTTTGTGAAATTCTTCACAGTCTATATGATATTTGGATAGGTTGACAGAGAAACACGCTTGATACACCGAGGACACCCAGCGTTCTCGTCCAAACCCGCTGATCCCGCTGTGCGGGCAGTTGTTGCCGGGCACAATAATTTGGTTATGGTGAAGGCTTAGCGAAGGCCGTTTGAGTTGCCTGGATCTGGTATATGTAAGTTGAGGTCGCTTGCAATCCGGCGGAAAGTGTGCGTTGCATTTGCACGGTTGCTGTTATTTCTGCGTTGCTTGGTCCACTGGTGATTAAAAGACCACCGACAACCAGTGATGCCAGCAAGCATAGAATCATAAGCACTACCACGGTCGTGGCAGGTATCCAGACTTTACGGGTCGTAAGCAGCGGTTTGGATGCCGGTCGCGGCGAGGGTTGTGATGGCGAACGTCCGCCTGCCACGGCGGGAGAGCCTTGCGCTTGCGGAAGAGGTTTGCCCGGCAACGGCTTGCTAACAGATGGATTCACTACGACGGGGGCTTCTGGTGCGGCTGCAGGGTATTGTTTAACCATCTCGCTTCGCTCCGGTTGTACCACCCTGGTTGTAGCTTCCAGGCTGAGGACCAAAGCTTTGCGGAAATCGGCTACGCTCTCAAATCGTTTTGCCGGATCAAGGGCCAGTGATCGCTCGATGGCCTGGCTAAGTGCGATCGGGATTTCCGCGTTGACCTGATTGGCGGTTGGCATGGCTTCACCGCTTACTCGCTGTACACTCTCCAGTGGCTCTATGCCGGTGATCATGTGGTACAGTGTTGCAGTCAATGCATAAATGTCCGTCCGGGAGTCCGTTTTCCCTTTACCATATTGCTCTGGTGGGGCATACCCCGGCGTTACCGCACGTGCCCCCAGCGTGGTTTGCAATCCAGGGCTATACAGCTTCACCAGTCCAAAATCCACTAACATGGCGCGATTTTTCTTGTTTATCCGGATATTAGCTGGTTTGATATCGCGATGTAAAACCGGGGGCTCTTGCTCGTGCAGGTATTGTAGCGCTTCCGCCACCTGAAGGATCCATTCCATCGCCTGGTGGATAGGCACGGCTTTCTGGCGATCGATGATCGTCGCCAGATCCTCCCCATCGACAAAGTCCATCACAAGGTATTGACCTTGGCCGGGAATAGAGAAATGATCTGTGACTCGCGGCAGGTTGGGATGAGACAGATTGGCGAGAACGCTGGCTTCACGCGAAAATTGCCGGGATGCTTCTGTCGAAGTATCCAGGTTCTCTTTAACAGCACATGGTCGGCTGACGTTCAGATCCCAGGCTCGGTAGACGGCGCCAAACCCGCCTCTCCCCAGCTCGCCCTCTAAACGGTATCTCCCCGCTAAGATTGGCTCAACCGGGGCGCTTATCTGAGTTACCTGATCCGGAGGCGACAAATTCGCCTGGTCATCTTCTACGGACGTCTCTGGGTTCGATTTTGAAGGCAGGCCACTGATGAGCGGTTCTCCGCATTCAGAGCAAAAGCGGGCGCTGGCTCGATTGGGCGTTTTACATTGCGGGCAAACGATAACAGCCATGGAATCCTGTATAAATCTATATTTTTCTTTACCGCAAATTACCCTTCTCAGCATTATACTTGATCCGGAAACCCTGAACAAGAAGACATGACAAATGGCACCTGACACACCCAAGCGAATTTGCCATAATAATGGGTAGAACTCAGCACCCAATTAAAGGCGCTCCAATGACGGATCAGACAAACAAGACCTTCTCCTGTGAGACTTGCCCAATGCGCCAGAAAGCCGAAGCAAAGCCAAAAACGCTCATGGCACGCTTATGGCGCTGGCATACGACATGGTGTCCAGGTTGGAAGGCTTACCAAAAGCATCTGGCTGAAACCAGATCATCCTAGCCTCCTTCATACCGGTTGTGACCCATACTGTCAAGCGTATTGGGTAGGCATATTCGCGCGCAGATGCACTCCTGCCAACCTGATTGAATCCGCCTGGCGGAGGGGACCAATTCGGACTTACACTCGCCGAAATGATCGAGAGAGCTCTTTCCTGGTAAAATTCTGGCCTATGAAAGAAGTCACGCTATACACTGACGGTGGATGCGATCCCAATCCGGGCCCAGGGGGTTATGGAATCGTTCTAATCTCTGGAGGCCGCCGCAAGGAGCTTTCAGGCGGTTACCGCTTATCCACCAATAATCGGATGGAGCTGATTGCGGCGATCAAAGGCCTGGAGGCGCTTAACGAGCCATGTAAAGTAAGGTTGTTTAGTGATTCCAAGTACCTGGTACAGGCAATCAATCAGGGCTGGGTCCGGGCCTGGAAGGCGCATGGCTGGCGCAGGTCTGGAAAAACCCCGGCTGCGAATTCCGATCTATGGGACCGTTTGCTGTCGCTTTGCCAAAAACACCAGGTGGAATTCGTGTGGGTCAAAGGGCATGCCGGCAACCCGGAAAACGAGCGTTGCGACCGGCTGGTCATGCGAGCCATGCGCGCTCCAAATTTAGATATTGACGACAGATACGAATCATCCATTTCAAAGGGCCAGCAGCCAAGACTGATCTGAGGGGCCAATGTGTTCGAACGAGGATTGAATGAAATCCTTAGATTGATTCCCATTCCCGGCGCAGCATGGCGTACCAGTACTCGCTGGCGTAGTAGCCTTTGAACCACAGATTTTCGATGAAATGCGCTTCACGACGAAAACCCATCCGCTCCAGGATTTGCCAGGCAGGCTTGTTTTCTGGATCGCAGTTGGCGCACACGCGGTGTAGCCCCAGCTCGCCAAAAAGATATTCCATCAGCCGCTCGATGGCTTCCCGGGCATAGCCCGAGCCCTGATGCGCTCGTGATAAGGTGACGCCAATTTCCGCCTGACGGGGATCTCGTTCTAACAGGTAAAAGGCGCAATCGCCGATCATCTCCCCGCTTGCCCTAAGTTCTATTGCCCACTGGAACCATTCCCCCGGCTCTCCCGGCTGGCGGATCACCAAATCTCGAATGAATTCTTCCGCCATATCGCGCGTATAGGGCTCGCTCCAGCCCTGGTAGCGCGAGACCTCCGGATCGGAGCGATATGCCAGGAAGGGCTCCAGATCGTCATTGGTGAAGCGGCGTAAGATAAGCCGTGTTGTCTCAAGGTTTGTTGGCATAATATGTTTCGCCGCCCCGGATTTTACCCGAATCCCGCCGAGTGTAGGGGCGGAGCACCCGACAAATGATCATTGCGGTCGATCCACGTCCCCTCACCGGATGCCTCGCCTCTATTTTATGGCAGAGTCAACGGCTCATACCCCATCTTCGCCAGCAACTCTGCGGTGAATTGGCCCGCTAATTCAGTGGGGTGCTCACCATCGTCACGGATGTATCCTTTTTCCCGTGGGTCCTCTATGTGATCCTCACCGCCGAAGGCATCAAAGCGGCTGAGAAATGGGATGTTGAAGGCTTGAGCAGCCTGGCGCGCGGCGGCGGATAGATTGCCCCAACAGGCTTCGCAAGCGGCGAAGATATCGCAACTGTTCCATTGCTCCACCAAGGGATTGTACAGGTCGGTCGCCCGCAGGATAGTCGGTTGTCCGGCGCGCAGCTCGATGATTTTTGCCCAGATCGCTGACATATCCGCGGTATATTTTGCGAAGGCCTCGGTTTCACAGGCCTGTGGCGCGGCGCAGCCAAAGCAACCTTCGAAATTCAAGGGTATGGCAGGGTCGACCGAGTCCAGCGGGTTGACAAACATGACCACTACTTCTGCGTCCCTTACAGCTTTGGGGAGTTGTTCCAATCTCATGTTTGGGGATTTGCCTGTATGTAGCGCACCGAGTACGCTACCTGCGCTCAAATTGGGCAAGGCAAAATCATCCACATTAACCTTCACACCCAGGTCTTTCTCGATCTGGCTGGCGTAAGCCTCGCCTAACCCCCACAGGCTTGAGTCCCCAATCACAACCAGCCGCCATTCTGTGTCTGAGCCGATAGGCATTACCAGCGGCGTCGGCGATGTTTGTGGAGTAGGCACAGCGGTTGGCGCGGCGCAGGCGACCAGCAACGTCAGGGTCACGATTGCGGTCGATATTTTGAAGATCTTTTTGAGAAACATGCTTGCCTCCCGTTTATTTTTCTAGAAGTAACAGTTACTTTTCGGTGTAGGCGCCCCAAGCCAGGTCGCTATATTGGGATACAAATTCTGGAGAGAAATAATCGGCATACTCGGCGCGGCCTTGGAGATGGTAGCCAAAAAATGCCGTCGCGAAGTGCCGCATGCGCGCCTTTGGCTCCTGGTCCCAGATCATCAGGTGTCTTTGGCCGATGAAAGAGATCATCGCCCGGTCTTGCGCTTTGACGTGGTTGTAAATATAAACCGCCTCCAAATCGTATGGGCAGCTCATGAAGCCTTTATCCTCTGTGGCGCCTATCAGCAGC
>MGNS01000117.1:23583-23901 GCA_001795165.1 Chloroflexi bacterium RBG_16_57_11 | reverse complement strand
GCCAGTCCTTTTTCACCGAACAGCATGGCGCCTTCGGGGGCCATCGGCATCACGGCGCGGATGCGCGGATCGGTCATCGGCTGCCACAACCCATCTGTATCATTCGTGGCGATGTCGCCCGCCGCGGCGACAAACGCCTCCCAATCTTCAGCCGCGGCGCAATAATATTTAATGTACCACTCCTCCAGAGGCGGCTCCCTCTGTGCAGCCTGGGCGCATTGCGCCCTGTAAAATTCGGGATCAACCCGCGCCCCGCCCAACGCCAGGGTATTGTAGCCATCGAATGAGTAACCCAGCGCCCCGGCGTGCTCTGCGTCG
>MGNS01000117.1:23219-23545 GCA_001795165.1 Chloroflexi bacterium RBG_16_57_11 | reverse complement strand
AGCATGAATACGGTTTCCCTCGGGTAATCCACAAGCCAGGCCCCCCAGGCATCGCTTGGCCTCTGGCCGTTGACGCCTGTCGCGACAAAACCATGCGAAGCAAGATGCGGCGAGAAGTAATTACCTATTGTGGTCGAAGAGAGTAATAGTGGATAAGGCGCTCCGCTAGTATCCGGGGCAGCCTTGCTTGCCACGCTGCCAGGATAGCCTTCCGGCTTGATCGCCGGATACCAGACCGTAATCTCTAATTTTTGACCTTCATCTTCAAGCGTGTACATACGCTTGCCAACAAAGTAAGGTCCAGTCTGTGAGAGCGGCATGGGAAC
>MGNS01000117.1:16826-23207 GCA_001795165.1 Chloroflexi bacterium RBG_16_57_11 | reverse complement strand
CGCCGGTGGCGTGTCCGTGATTTGTGGAACCGTGGTGGCAGGTGTGATGGATGGCGGTGGTGGAGCCGGTGCTGTGGAACAGCCAGCTAGTAACAAAACTGAGCAGATGGCCATGAATAAAGCCAGGCACCTTTTCTTGAACATGATCCCCTCCTCCAGTACAAACAGCATTTGAAACGCTCAAGGTTTGTGCTAACAACCGCAGCTCTGGCGGACAACCAGGTTTGTGGGCAGTACGATCTGCCGGTTAGCTGGCCCCACACCGGCGATCAGGTCTCGCAACATCCCCATCGCGGCCCGCCCCAAATCGACTGCTGGCGCGGCCACGGTGGTCAGTCCTGGCTCTACCAGCGCCGCCAGAGGGATGTTATTAAATCCAACCAGGGCGATGTCATCCGGGATGCGCAGGCCGGCCTGCTTGATGGTGCTCATCGCCCCCAAGGCCAATGTGTCGGAAATTGCGAAGATGGCGGTCGGCGGTTGGGGCAGGAATAACAGTTTGCGAGCGCCTTCTGCGCCGGAGGCCATATCAAAGCTTGACACGCTGACAACCAGCGATGTATCGCTGCTCAATCCAGCTCCCTCCAGCGCGTGGGCATAGCCATGGTGAATGGGCTGGATGTTGCTGGCCTCCACAGCAAAGGTGATCATTCCGATTTGGCGGTGCCCATGGCTGATCAGGTGTTGGGTTGCCTGGTAGCCGACTGACTCAAGATCGATCTGCACAGAATATCCATCGCAATCCGGCCAATCCACTGTGACCACGGGCATGTTTGGGTTCCGGTAACCGGTTTCCTGAGTGAGAAGCTCGCAAAGGCCTTGTGAAACGACCAGTATGCCATCGACCTGCTTGGCCGCCAATTGGGCGAAATTGCGCGCTGCGGTGTTGTTATCGTCATGGGTGTTGCAGAGGAAGATCAACGTTTGATCCTGCTCTGCAATCTCCTCAACGCCCTGTAAGAAGCTGTGATAAAAAGGGTTGGTCCACGAAGGCAGTATCACGCCAACCGTATGGCTGCGCAGTGATGCAGACTGTCGTGCAATGCGCAACGGTTCAAAGGGGAGCACATGAGTCCCCCGGCCGCGTCGCGTTTCGACCAGTCCTTCGGCCTCTAGCTTGGCGTAGGCGCTGCGCACCGTGTGCAGGTTGATGCCTAGTCGTTCGGCCAGGTTACGTACGGTTGGCAGGCGGTCGCCAGGTTCGACCTTGCCGCTGGCAATCATCCAGGCTATTTGTTGCTTAAGTTGGTGTGCCAGGGTGTCGTCATGCTGCGGATCGATCGAGAGGTCGTTGAAGATGTCCATTTGTTATATTATACTATAATACTATAATATTTTGCCAGAGGGTCGAAATAATTTTCCATGTAAGAGGACCCAATCAATGTGATATGATGGTTTGGGCATCCCCAACGCCGAAGGAGGTTTCCCATGACGATCACCACTCGTCCTTGCCCGGCATGCGGTCAGCTTAACACCATGCAAGCGCTGTATTGCATCAGTTGCGGTAGACCGATGGGCGAAATACGCGATGAGGAAAGCGCCTCACGCACTGCCGCTGCGCCTCCAACTGAGGTCAACGTCACCCAAAATGTAGAGAACGCCCTGGGCACAGTGATCGGTGTGCTACAAGGCAGCATTGGCGCAGTGCATATCAATCAAGCAGTCCTGCCTGCCGTTCAGCGCTCACCCCGGCACCAAATCCTGCCCGTCACTGAGACGTATGTACCCCGGAGCGTGGTTGAAGACCGGCTAATTAAATTGCTCAAAGCTCGTCCAGGGCGCATAAACCTGGTTGAGTTGTATGGCCAGCCTGGCTCTGGTAAATCCACGGTTGGGCAGAAAGTAGCGAGTGACCTTGCGGACGAATTCCCCGATGCGCGCCTGTGGGTTGAAGTCGGCGATCGCTCTGACATCGATATCTTGTGGGAGCTGATCGATCCCTTCGATGCCCCACCTGAACGCAGCCCATTTCGCACCTCCGACCAATATCGCGCTATGCTGGCGCGCCTTCTAGGAAGTCAGAGGGTCCTGATTGTCCTCAACCGGGTTGGCCCGGAAATACAGGAACGGCTGGCGCGCATCCTTCCGGAGGAGGCTGGGAACACAGCCGTACTGCTCATATCGGAAGCGCGCCTGGCCGACCTTGTTGATCCTGCCAACAGTGTTTCGTTGGCTGAGATGGACCCGGGTGAGGCGCTCAGCTTGTTTCGATCGATCTGGAAAGGGACCTATCTCTCTACTCCCGACCAAACGCTGGTCGATCTGGCAGCGGTTTTGAATAACATCCCACACCAAATTGCCATGGTGGCGCGGGACATCATTAATCGGCAGGTCACCCCATCGGACTACCTGGCAGAGCTACGCCGCCAACGAGGCGATCGCCCTTTAGCCGCACTGAATGTGTCTGGTTTCCAGACTGTCTTTGACAACCTGCCTGAACAAGGTCGCGCTGCGCTGCCTTTTCTTGGTGTGATGGGAGCCGGCGCCTGGGATGCGCATGCCCTTTCTGCGGTCTCGCAGCTACCCTATAACGAGATCGAAACCGGCTTACGCCAGATGGAGCGGGTCGGCTTGATCTCACACACCCAGAATGACCGTTACCATTGCAGCCCGATAGCACGGGATTTTGCCCTGAGCCGCCTCCGGCAAATGGGCGGTGAGCCCTTGGTTCGCCAGGCGCGCAGTGTAATGGCTTACCAGGCTTTGCGTTCTGCGCTGGACATCACTACCTTCAGCCGCCAGTCGATGCTGCGTGATTATTTACAGGATTCGGATCGGAAGAAACGGTTCCTCAAGGCGCTCGGTGAGACATTTCAGCTGGAAGAGCTGGGGATGGAGCATGGCAATACCGGTAAACTGCAGGCCACGCCGGGTCTGGGATTGTTGGACGTGGTACAGGATGCTTTTGAAGAATCAGCTTTGAAGGACGAGAATTATCTTCAAAATTGGCAGGAATGGATAAACAGCTCATTGTGCTCCGACCAGGCCCGTAATCTCGAGGTGGCGCTGCGTTGGGCGATTGACCAGGAGGATTGGGGCCTGGCGCGCGGTTTCGCAAATTTGAGCATCGGTGTCTATGTCGCAGAAATGACCGTCATGGGATCAAAAGAGAAAAAAGCTGCCGCGGCGATGAATGGCCTGCGCTTTGGCGCCATGCGCGGCGTTCGCTTGAGTCGAGTCCAGCTCGAGTCAAGCCTGTTGGGAGTGCGCTTGATCGCTCCGCGCCTCACAAATTGTGAGCTGATTAGCACTTTTTGGGGCGGGGTGCGTCTGGAACGGCCTACGCTGTTCGATGTCGATATCGTGAATGCCAGCCTGCCTGCCCTGATGGTTCAGGATGGTTTGCTTACGCAGGTTGATTTCCGCGGCACCGATTTGCGCGGGTCGGTTTTTTATAATTGCTACTTTAACGGGGTGAATTACCGAACTGCCGATTTGCGCGAGGCAGAGTTCATATCCTGCGCCGGGATCGAAATAGATTTACGAGGCGCCCGCCTGGATGGTATTGGCTTCCACAATTGTACCTTTACGGATGTGGTGTACTACAAAACCGACGAAGAGCGTCTTGCAATGCAACCGTTCACCGGAGATTGATTTGTAATTATCAACGTAATAAGACAAGGTTTTGAGGGGCAGGTTTTGTATCTTGAGGAGCTGGGAAAGGTTTCGTGTTGATGTCAGGTGCCTTTACCAATCGGAAATGGCTGGATCCTCCGGAATTCGTTCCACCTGCTGAAATTGCAGAGAAATTGGGGATATCACGCTGGATCGCCGGTGTGCTGGTCCGCCGCGGTCTGGTAGACCTGGAGTCTATCCGTGGCTTTCTAGATCCGGACCTGTACACCCCTGCCGTTCCTGGCGAGTTACCTGGTTTGGAGGCCGCCGTCCTTCGCCTGCAGCATGCCGTTCATCAAGGCGAGCAGATCCTGGTATGGGGTGATTTCGATGTCGACGGCCAAACGGCAACCGCGTTATTAGTCGACGGGCTGCGCGAGTTAGGGGGGGTTGTAAGCTATCATGTCCCAATCCGGGCACAGGAATCGCATGGTGTCAGCCTGCCGGTATTGCGACGGTTATTGGATGGGGAGAATCCCCCAAGGGTAGTGCTAACCTGCGATACGGGCATCGCGGCGTTCGACGCCGCCGAATACGCTCGTTCGAAGAACGTGGATATGGTGATCACCGATCATCACGAGCTGATACGCGAGCCGGATAACGATGCCTGGCGCTTACCGGTCACCGATTGGATCATTACTCCCCGAATTCTGCCGGCCGATCATCCGTTGGCAACTTTACCCGGGGTAGGTGTAACGTACAAGCTGATCGAAGCGCTTTACACAGCGGTGGGCATGCCCGAGTCTGCCGGAAAGCACCTGGATCTGGTGGCTTTAGGCATCGTTGCTGACGTGGCTTCTCAGATCAGGGATACCCGCTATCTACTCCAGCGCGGGTTGGAAATTCTACGATCTCAGCCTCGCCTGGGCCTCCAGGCGATTTACGAGCGGGCGGAGCTGGATCCGCTTGGCCTGACCGAAGGGCTTATCGGTTTTATGATCGCCCCCCGGCTGAATGCTTTGGGTCGCCTTGGCGACGCCAATCCGGGAGTGGAACTGCTGACCACAACAGACCGCGGAAGGGCGCGCTTGTTGGCTTTGCAGCTCGAGGGCTTGAACGCTCGTCGGCAGTTGTTGACCAGCCAGGTTTTGCATGGGGCGCTGGCGCAGCTACAACAAAATCGTGCTTTGTTTGATGATCCCGTTCTTGTGCTTGTGAATGCCTCATGGGAAGCGGGCGTAATTGGTATTGTCGCCAGTCGCCTGGTGGAACTGTATGGCAAGCCGGTCGTGATGATCGCAGCTCTGCCCGGCGAGCCAGGGCGCGCCTCGGCCCGTTCGGTGGAAGGCGTGGATATTACGAAAGCGATTGCCTCTCAAGCCAATTTGTTGCTCGGTTACGGCGGGCATGCCATGGCTGCAGGTTTTTCTATCCCTGCGGAGAACATCCCTGCCTTTCATCGCGGGCTAAACCGGTCGTTAGCCAGTGTCCAGGCGGCTGTCCCGCTTGAGCGTTCACCGCTACAGATAGACGATTATGTGCCCTGGGAAATTGTTTCAATGGAGATGGTCGAAGAAATGGAGCGCCTGGCGCCATTTGGGCCCGGGAATCCCCCGCTTATACTCGTCAGCCGCCAGCTACGATTAATCAACCAGGCTGCGCTCGGTCGTGAGCAGGAGCACCTCATGCTTACCATAGAGGATGCCAGCGGTTTTTCCCGGCGTGTGATCTGGTGGGGTGGGGCGGATTTTGTAGATACAGGGGAATTGCCTCAAGGCTCATTCGACCTGGCTTTCCGGGTGCGCAGTCGGTCTTTTCGCGGTGAAAAGGAGCTGCAGCTGGAGTTTGTGGATTTTCGTTCGATCCCAGGGGTAATCGAGGTTAGTGAAGATCGTCTTGATATTGAAGATTATCGCCAGGAGCTACATCCACTCGACGTTCTTTTGCGTTTATTGGATCAGCCGCATGATGCTGGTATCCTGGTATGGGTCGAAGGTAAAGCAACGGAGACTTTAACCAAACGCATTTCAGCAGAGATGGTGCGCCGCCGCCACGAGCTAGCTGAGCCGATTCATACCCTGGTAATCTGGACCGCTCCGCCTTCGGCCACTGAGCTGCGGGTAGCGTTACAACACTCTCACCCACAACGCGTCGTGCTCTTTGGGGTCGAACCTGAGGAGGGATCCATACAGGTTTTTACCTCACGCCTGGCCGGCCTGGTTCGTTACATTCTGGGGCGACAAGAGGGTCGAACAGGTTTGAGGCGCATCGCGGCTGCAACGGCCCAACGAGAGCTGAGTGTGTTGCGTGGCTTGGAATGGTTGGAAGCACAGGGGCATATCTCCTTATCAGTAGAGGGAGAGGATATACAGCTTTCCACGGGGCGCCAACCGGATTCCCAGGCTGCAGCATTGCTCTTTGAGCAATTGCGCGATCTCCTGGAGGAAACACTCGCATATCGCTCTTACTTCCGTCGGGCCAAGGATCCATTGAATTAAGAAATAACCTTCAAATATTTTAGGAAAGATGGAAAAATTACCTCTTGCGTTTTATTGGAAATATGGTATTATATGTCGTAGAGAGTTCTCGGGTGCCCCCCTCACTCGAGAGCTCTCCTTTTTATTTAACCGTCCATAGCTGTTTTCCGAGCTTTCTCCGGCTCTGGGTGTACACTCCGGACTTGGAACGGTCGGTGTTTTTTATTACCCGGCAGACTGAAATCGCCTCGTCTTTTCCTTAGCGCCACAGTCGGTAAAACCGAAAGAAAAAGTTTTCTATCGGCAGGATTTCCATCCTGCTAAAGCCTGCTTGCATGGCATAGCTATT
>MGNS01000117.1:15627-16810 GCA_001795165.1 Chloroflexi bacterium RBG_16_57_11 | reverse complement strand
ATCACCGTGCCGGTGGCGGCAGAAGGCTGGTCTGCCATGCCCGCTGGCAGGCAATGCAGGATGCTAAAACCGTACAAGAACTGCTCCAGGGCTTCTCCACAAGTACTGATGGCGTCGTTTAATAATCGGTTGATGAATTCGTCCCGGTCACGGATATCCGTATCGCTCAATTCTGATTGAGGTCTCAACTATGTCTCCTGGTTGTTATGATGGGTTAGGTTTCAACGCAACACAGAATCAACCGAGCCTCCTGGTTAGCATATATTGCCCTGATCGCAGTTAGCCTTCATCGCCGTCATCAGCGATCATGCCAGGTTGCTCGACCTCCAGCACGTCGCCGTGAACGTTGATCCGGATGCGAAAGCCCATCATCCCTAAATACGAGCGTAACTCCTCGGGGAGGCCAGTTTCCATCAGGTTACCAAACTGCTGGTCCAGGTTTCGAATTTGCTGTTCGATGATAGCCCGAGAGAAGATATCATCCTGTCCAAGCATTTTCGCGGTTTGGTCGGTGAGCAAATCTTCGTGTCCTTCTATCGATTGGCGCATCGAGTCCAACACCTGCCGGTCGATCTGCTCGGCAGGTATATGCCGGCGAAAACCGTCATCATCCACGACATAGCATGGGTCGCTGCCGACGTAAACAACTTCCGCCGGGCGGTCAAATTCATCAAACACCAGGCCTTCAAAGATAGCTTTGGTTGCCATAAATTTTATTATAACTGAGTTATAACCTAGTCGTGGACGTTGACCACAGTCCCCACAGATGCCCATTCGTAAATCCAACCAGCGTCGGGAGTTCTCAGGTTGACACAACCGTGGCTCATCGGCTGCCCAAAGTTGTTGTGCCAGTAAGTACCATGAAGGCCATAACCTTTGAAGAAATACATCACATAAGGCACATCTGGCAAGTAATAGTCCGGCCCAGTCATGTCTGCGGCGCGATATTTTACGTAAATGCGATACATACCGGTAACCGTCAAAGTTGGCCAGCGCCCCGTGGAGGCCAGGAACCGATTGACAATCTGATCTCCCTGCATGGCAAAGACGGTTTGGGCCGAAAGATCCACATCGATCCAACGCTCGCTTAAATCTACAGCGCCGGGACGTACTCCCGGGTTGGGATTCTTCTTTCCTTTGCCGCGCTTGGTTGGAACTGCTGTTGGATTTAGTGCCACTTGAG
>MGNS01000117.1:13902-15598 GCA_001795165.1 Chloroflexi bacterium RBG_16_57_11 | reverse complement strand
GGATCGGTGTTTGTGTGGATGTCGGCGATGGGGTGGGCGTATCTGTTGGGAGAGGCGTCGGCGTGTCGGTTGGTAACGGCGTCGGCGTATTCGTTGGCGTGGGGGTCTCGGTTGGAATGGGCGTCGATGTGGGAGTCGAGGTCAAAGTGGGGGTTGGGGTTTCGGTAAATGTTGGCGTCGGGCTGTAAACCAACGCCAGGGTATAATCTTGCGCTTGTGACAACATCGGGTAAGTAACCGGCGACCAGGTGACAGCCAGAAAACCGACAGCCATGCAAAGCAGGAGCATGGCGAATGCCAACGAGACCCAGGCCCAGGGGGAGGTCCGCCTGGAACGGCGGCGGCGAGCCGGGACCACCGGAACGCTCGCCGGAGCCTGCTCCGCGGGAGGCGGCTGAGCTATGGTGGCAGCAACCGTTGGTGCTGCCATCGGGCGACCGGTGGTCTCCTCGGCGCGCATCCGCTGTAAAGCCCAATGCATCCCGGCACGCGCCCGTTGGCTGGAGGGGTTTTTCTCCAACGCCGTCTGTAAATAAGCCATACTGGCGCGCGGGCTTGCGACGGCTGCCATCAACAGCCAACCCTCTTCCTGATCAGGCGCCAGTTGGATTGCCTGAGCGGCGTACCTGCGCGCCTGGTGGATGTCACCATGCTGCAAAGCCTGGCGGGCTAGCTGTGCAGCCTGGTAGGCCTCGGGGTTTCGTTCAGAAGGTGATTTCGTTGGACTGGGTGTTGTCACAGGGGCACCGGCCTCATTCTTGGGGGTCAGGGAGTCGGGATGGGTGTGGGTGGGGCGGCGGTGGGTTCAGCAATCGGTTCATTTCGAAGGAAACAAAGGATGCCCTCAGCTACACCTTGGGCGACTCGCTCCGGTTGCTCCGTTAAGATCTGGCGATCGAGATTTAGAAAGCCGGTTTCAATAATTGAAGCGGGCGTACTTTCATTTATCTCCCCAAACGCGTGGTAACTCGTCATATCGGGGGTGACGCTGGTGCTATGGAGCGGCAGGCCGCTAGCTGAGCCGTAGCGGGCTCGCAGGCAGGAGGTCAGCCTGGCAGTGCGCTCTGGGTGGCGTGTAGCCATTGCAGAGGCGACTTTGAACCCTGTGGCCTCATTGTTGACAAAATCACACGAATCATTATGGATTGAAACCAGCGCCGCGGCCTGATAATCGGTCAGCTTGGGATCAAATTCGTGCAACAATTCGACCTCATAACCCTCACTAACCAGCAATTTTTGCGCAAGTGTGGCGATCTGCAGATTGACATCCACCTCTTTCAGTCCGTCCGGGCAGACAGAACCCGAGTCGTTCTTCCAATGTCCGGCAACGATGCCGATCAGCCTCGGGTTGCGCAGTGTTGGTGTGGGTGCTCCAGGCAGAAAGGTCGGGCTGGGTTGCATCGCCACTGCCAAGCCGGTCGCCACCGGTGTGGGGAACTCATCCGCGGGTCCGCCGGGCGTCCAGGCGGTGAACAGAGTCGCCAGGATCAGAGCCACGCCAACCACCAGCCCAAGCTGGAAGAGAAATCCCTGGCGGTGGGTAGCCTGCACTTCTCTGCGCCGTTTTGACTTGGTTGGTTCCGCCGTGGTGGCTGGTGGTGTAGATTCTGAACTATCCATTGGCCCGATCATAGCGCATTTTTGCGCGACTGGCAAGACATTGCACAGAAAGATGCAAAACTCGTGCCAGTACGGA
>MGNS01000117.1:0-13879 GCA_001795165.1 Chloroflexi bacterium RBG_16_57_11 | reverse complement strand
CAGCCGTTTGCGCGAAACGCTGGCGCGTGGCGCGGTATAGTGCGATGAAGCTGACCACGCTGACCGCACATAAAATGCCGCCAATATACCAGACCCAATTCGGGTTGAAATTATCGATCACAATCCCCGCCGCAGTTGGACCAACAATGGCTGGCACCGCCCAAGCCAGGCCAAACATTGCCATGTAACGCCCGCGCATGTCCTGTGGAGCGAAACTGACCGCCAGGGCCTGACCGGTAGGCAAGGCGATCATCTCGCCAATCGTGATGATGACCATGGCAACCAGGAACATGATGTAGGCCGTGACAAAGCCATACATGCTGAAACCAACCATGTAAAAGCCGGCGCCCAGCGCCATCATCAGCATCGGTGGGTAATTCTTCACCCGCCGGCTCACCCAGAACTGGAATAGAATCACCGTAATCGCCGAGGTGGTCAACACAAAACCATATCCCTGCGGTGAAACGCCATACACATCTCGCAAGTAGACGGATAAGGAATTGTACATCTGAATATACACCACGGTCATTGCCATCGAAGCCAGGATGTAGCCCATGAAGGCGCGATCCCTTAGCACAGTTCCGTATCCACCGATGGTTTGAAGGAGCGATTCTTCTTTCTTGCCCTCCTCGGCCTCCGGTTTTGTCTCTGGAATTAATCGGTAGATAATGACGGCGGTAATCAGGCTGGCGATGGCGTCCAGGATGAACAGAGCGAGAAAGGAGCGTGTGGCAATAATTCCACCAATCGTGGGACCGACGATCCAGGTCATGTTACCTACCACCCGCAGCACGCCAAATCCCTCGGTGCGCTTATTTTCTGGCAGGATGTCGGCGACCATAGCCTGCCAGGCCGGACCGGCGACGTCTGAAAGCAATCCAACCGTCATCGCCAGAACATAGAAGATTTCCAGCCGGTTTACCAGGCCCATGGAGAGCGCGCTGAGCGCGCTGACAACCAGGCCGAACAGGACGATCACCTTCCGCCCGAAGCGGTCGGTCAATGCACCCCCAATCACATTTCCGACCAGGCCGGTCAGGTGGAACAAGCCGAGCAGGATGCCGGCCTGGGTCATGCCGACATTGAACCGGTCGGTGATATACAGCGTGAAAAATGGAAAGATTAATGTCTGCCCGACACGGTCGACGAAATTAGCCGAGACCAGCACCCAGAACTTGGATGGAAATTCCGCATAGATAGCATTTGTTTTTGCGATGGTTTTTGTGATCACAATGCATCTCCACAAGGAACCTATTATATACTTTTTCAGGCCGGGAAGGTTCGGCATTATAATGCTTCGATAACCAATCTGTGCCTCGACGAGTGTGAAATGTCTGAAACCATAAATCCACTTTGTAAATCATCTTTGAAATTTTCCTGGAGAACGGTGCAAGATATCGCGCTGATCGCAACCGGGACACTCCTTCAAGCATTAGCCATGCGACTGTTCCTGGTGCCAGCGCATCTGGCGAGCGGTGGGGTAAGCGGGCTGGCGCAGATCATCAATTACTACACCGGCTGGCCAATTGGTGTAATGACATTCCTTGGAAACGTACCGTTGTTCTTGCTCGGCTGGCGTTTCCTGGGCGGGCCGCGCTTCGCCTTTCGAACGGCTATCGCGGTTGCCCTGTTCTCGTTCTTCACCGACTTTTTGGTTCTTTTCCTTCCGGCCGAAGGTCTGACACCTGACCTGGTGCTTAATGCCCTGTTTGGCGGCCTGATCAGCGGAGTAGGTTTTGGGCTTGTTTATCGTGGGCGTGGCACTAGCGGCGGCAGCGATATTCTGGCGCGCATCCTCAACCACTGGCGTGGAGTGCCAATTTCCCAGAGTTATTTGATAACGGACGCAGTGATCATTTTCCTGGCTGGTCTGGCGTTTAGCTGGGAGAACGCATTGTATTCCCTGGTGATGCTCTATGTATCGGGTCTGTCAGCCGAAGGAGTTACCGAAGGCTCCAATGTGGTGCGCACCGCCTTGATCATCACAGCCCAGCCAGATCTCGTAGCCCAGAAGATCTTGATCGAGATGGAGCGCGGTGTGACCGTGCTCCCGGCTCGAGGCGCCTATACCGGTGAAGCGCGAACCGTTCTTTATTGTGTGGTCAGTCGCTCGGAGGTGGTGCAGGTTAAGTCGTTGGTGCGGGAGGCCGATCCGCGCGCCTTCATGGTCATCGGCCAGGCGCACGAAGTGTTAGGGGAAGGCTTTCGCCCGCTCGAAGCCTAAACAGGTGCACTGCACTTTCAAAGTGCGGTGCACCTTTATCATGAATGAGTAGTAAATATCTTATTTCCTCAACCCAGCCGCACCGAATAGCCTAACCCCGGCACCTGGCTGGCAATCAACCAACCTTCCTGCAGGGTAAAACCCGGCTGCGAGGGGTCGTCTGCCAGATATAAATTGCCATCCAGATCACCGTATTGCACGTTTGGGCTGCTGAGAGCCAGGCTTAACCCGGCTGCGATCAGCATCGCCGGCTCAATCAGGCAGCTAACCATTGTGGAGAGCTGGGCGGCACGGGCGATAGAATCGACGATCCGCGCCCCACGCAGGCCGCCGCAAGAAGCCAGTTTTACACTTAAACCACTGGCAGAGTGGTGCGCTGCGATGTTCAAGGCTGCGGATGGGCTACAGGCGCTCTGGTCCGCGAGCACCGGCACTGGACTTTGCTCGGTAACCTGTCGCAGACCCAGCAGGTCGTCCGGTGATGTGGGCTGCTCGAGCATCTCCAGGGCGTCTTTCAAAGCGCGGGCTACGTCCAACGCCTGCTGGACCGTATAGCCGCCATCGGCATCCAGGCGAAGCTTTAAACCGGGAAAGGCTCGCCGGATCGCCTTCACTCGCTCCACGTCCAGCTCTGCGTTTAATCCGCCTTTGATTTTCAGGATGCGAAAGCCATTTGCCGCGCGCTGCTCAGCCATCTCCACACTTTCCTGCACGGATGCGATCGGTACGGTGATCGAGGTCTGGATTCGGTCCCGGTACCCGCCGAGCAGCCGGTAGAGCGGCATATCCGCCGCCAGCGACAGCAGGTCGTGGAAGGCAAGGTCGAATGCGCACAATGCGGACGGGGCCTCATGCACCAGGTTCGCCAGCTCGCCCAGAGAATATTCAATGTTTGTCGGGTGCAGATCGGGTGCTTTAGCTGCGCAGGCGTAGCAGGCGCGCAGAACATCTTGCGGTTCATCACCGGTGAGCTGTGGGTGGGTCACCGTGCAACCCCACGCGCTTTGCCCCTGGCGCGTCTCCAGTCGAACAAACACTGCGGTGACAGATTTTATCTCTGGCAGGTGCGCCATCTGTACCGGCTGTTTGAGAGCTAACTCGACGGGTGTTACTTCGGCTTTGGTGATTTGCATCGGGGAAGCCCCTATGATCGGGTGATTTTGTCCACGGATCACACGGATTATTCGGACAACACAGCCTTTAGGATTGTACCGCAATTCCCAAGGTGTTTAGGCAAGGTAGGGATTGAATCTTAGCAATTTCTTTGCTATAGTAATGTTGAGATAATCCTCATTGTCAGTTTCTCTCCATGGGAAACATCCTCATGTCCAAAACAAAATCCATGTTCATCCGAGCAATCTGTAAAAAAAGAATGAATTCTGAGGAAAATAGGCCATGAAACCTCTACCCGACTCCCCACTCTCGCTTTGGCTCGATACCTATGGACCCTACACCCCCAACCCATCCCTACAGGGCAATCGGAAAGTCGATATAGCCGTCATCGGTGGCGGCTTTACCGGGGTGATGACCGCTTATTTTTTAAAAGTGGCTGAGCCTTCACTTCAGGTCGCATTACTGGAAGCGAAGACCATCGGTTACGGCGCCAGCGGGCGCAACGGCTCTTTCGCCATGACTGTAGTCGGCCTGGGCTTCGATGTGACCCCGGTCCTGATTGGCAAGCGGCGTTTCCAGGTCGCCCATCGCTACATGATGCGCGCCGTAGACGAAGTGGACCGCCTAATCTTGTCCGAAAAGATCGACTGTGACCGCATCCGCCCGGGCTTCTTGCGCATGGCGACGACGAAAGGCTATATCAAGCGACTCAAGCATCAGGTTGAGCGCATGAACACCTTCGGCTTCGAGGATGTCTATTGGCTCGATCCGGATGAAGCGCGCCAACGGGTCAACTCGCCGCGCTATTTGGGAGGCATGTGGGAGCCGCGTTTGGTGCTCGTCAACCCGGCCAAGCTGGTGCGCGCCGAGCGAAACCTGGCAGAATGCCTTGGAGTTGAGATTTTCGAGAACACCCCAGCGCTCGAGATCTCTTCCGGGGCGGAATATAAAATTAAGACACCAGGTGGCCAGATCACCTGCCACAAGCTGGCTTTTGCTACCAATGCGTACACTCATCTGTTCCCTGCTCTCAAAAGCAAACAAATCCCGGCATTTACCTACATGATCGCCACCGAGCCACTCACCAGCCAGCAGCTCGAGCCGATTGGCTGGCAAGGCCGGGAGGGCATCGAGGATGCCCGCAACCTGATCCACTATTACCGTATTACACCCGATAATCGTCTCGTGATCGGCGGTGGGCCGGTTGGACTGACGTATGCCAATAACCTTGACGCCGACAGCAGCCAGTCAGCCTGGCAGCACCTGGAACAGCATTTTCATTGGTTGTTCCCTTCCCTTAAGGCTGTGCGCATAACCCATCGCTGGGGTGGACCATTCTCGGTGACTGCCGATCTCACTCCTGCGATGGGTTATGTTGGCGATAAGAGCGCCGTTTACAGCCTGGGCTGCATCGGCCATGGTGTCTCTGCCAGTCATCTCAATGCGCAGGTACTGCGCGATCTCCTACTTGAGCGCCAGAGTGATCTTTTGGAATGTCCGTTCTTGAACCGGCGGGTCATCCCCTGGCCGCCAGAGCCGCTACGAATGGGTGTTGCCCTGGCGCTCCGTGGCTACCTGCAATTCGAGGATTGGGTTTACGAGCGCAAGATCGCCAGAACCTGAGGCTGATCAATGCAAGCCGCTGCGTAGAGATACATCGCCGCTGACCAGGTTTGCCAGTCCTGGCCGCGAGGTAGGCCATCCTGTGCACGAAACCACTCATTGAAACCGAAGGATAGGTTTTGAGAGTGAGCTTTTATGACCAGCTC
The DNA here is from genome assembly GCA_001795165.1 of Chloroflexi bacterium RBG_16_57_11. Classification (GTDB taxonomy): domain Bacteria; phylum Chloroflexota; class Anaerolineae; order Anaerolineales; family UBA4823; genus RBG-16-57-11. Next base: position 8,773 of record MGNS01000117.1, on the reverse strand, counting down.
TGTAAGCGCTTCGAACTTCAGCTTTGCCAATCCATGCTCGCCGGCTGTGGTTAAAGCCGCGATATAGAAACCGGCGATAAAAGGCCAGATACCCCCGTTGTGATACTCCCCGGGCTGGTTGAATTGCTCGTAACGCGACATCCAATCCTCTTCTCCTGGGTGAATGAAGGGGATCAGGCATGGCGGAAGGTTTAGGGCCAGATTTCCTTCGGCTCTAAGTCCTTCACAGGTCGCCTCAACCCAGGCGATGATTTCACGGGCTTTCAAAGGGTTTGCCAGCCCGAATAGGATTGCCAGGCTGTTCCCCAATAGATCGAAGCGCTGGCTGACATACCCTTTGTACGCCCACAATGCGTAATACGGTAATCTTGCTAGCCCAAAGCCCTCGTGAAGGTGGCGACCCGCTTCTTTGCTGCGTACGCCCACACGGTTTATCAGTCGGTGTAGCGTTCGGGCGCGCTCCTCCTGTCCATACAGGCGTAAGCAGGCGTAAAGCAGTGTGTTGATATACAGGCCATAACCAAAGACCCATTGTTCATCTCTCCAATCGCTTGTCGGCTGCTGGGCGATCATCACAAAGTCATCTGGGCTTTGATATTGTAGCCACACGAGAGCCTTTTGGGCTGTCTCCTCCAGGAGGTTCGATTCGCCTGTCACCCTTCGAAACAAACTCAGAGCGATTAAAAAAAGTGGTGTGGTGTCGCTTGCCCCGCAGTCGGTTGGATCATTTGCCAGAGAAGGTATATGCCCCAGGATCGACTGGCCTTCGCTTAGAACCACAAGCATGCGCCGTAAAACCTCAATTAATTCCTCATTGCCCGAAACCAGGATCCCAAGTGCGGCGATCATCCAATCGCGCGTATATGGCTCGGGGGAGCCCCAGCCTGCAGTACGAGGTAAATCCTGGTACGGCCCATGTGCATTATGCAGCAGTACCTTGAGCGCAGCCTTTTTGAGCTCTTCCATGAAATTCTGGCTACCTAAATTTCCAGAACCAGGCCTTATCCCGACCAGGCATCGATCAATGAACTCCTAATCGCCGTGATACGATCTCGACGAATCGCCGTGCAACCGCACGGTAATCGAAATGTTCAACGACATGTTTCCTCGCCGCATTGCCAAGGTTTCGTCGCAGGTCTGGATCATCGATCAATGCTTCCAAAAAATTGCGAACTTGACCTACGTCCGCCCGGTAGTCGGCGATGCGTGGTGGATCGAATTTGACGCGTCGCGTTTGTTGTGAACCGATCTCGATCGGGATGATCGCCTCGGAAATGCGGTTTTCCACGGCGACACCGGCTAGAAGCGCTGTCTCACCATCCACCAGGGTGTCCAACATGGCCATCGCCGCTATACCCAAGACTGGTTTTTCACATGCGCCAGCCTCGATCTGCGGCATGCCAAAGCCCTCCAACCGGGAGGGGGCTGCATAGATATCACAGGCCGCGAAAAGGTATGGCATAATATCGCGTGAGATTCGATCGGTACGGTAGGAGACCCGATCAGCTATCCCCAGGCTATCGGCCAGTTCAAGGTCAAGCCGGTTTTGAAGGATTGTGCGATCCTGTGGCCAGACTTTGCACACATACTTCCAATCCGGGTGGCTCCGATAGCCCTGTTGTCCCTTCGCGCTGGATGCTATAGATCCTTCTTCCAGACATGCCAAGGCCGTCATGACTTCTTGGGCGCCTTTGGAAGCTCCATCTCCACCGACGGTCAGGATCAGGATTTGGTCTGGATGAACTCCGAACATCAGGCGGATGGCGGCTACTTTCGGATCTTGCAGGGATAGAGGAGAAAATTTATCCGTGTCACAGCCCACCGGCAGGACTTCAATGTTCTCTCCACGTAGTCCATCCCGGATATACACCTCCTTGACCCAATTGGAGGTCACTAGCATGAGCGGCAGACTATTCAGTGTTTGCTGGTGGTCGGCGATAAAGCCGTCTGCAACCAGCCAAGGGACAGGTTGTAGATTGAACTCCTGAGGATGATGGATGATATGCGGTGTGTGTCCCCAGTAACCGATTCCGACGACAATATCCGGATGGAGCCAGCGATAATACCACTCCTTTTCCAGGGTCGATTCGTAGTTGGCGGCATAAGCTTCCACACCGATTTCGCGCAGCCCGCGTAAGAGTAGGTCCCCCTGAGTTGGTAAACCACCCGGAGGAGGTGGGTAGTCATATAGCAATAGGATCTTCATCAGTTCGGGCTCTTTTTTCTCATCCAGCGTTGCAAGTCGATCGGTGATTGGAAACGCCAAAAAGCTTCGGCTTTCGGTGTAATGCAGGCTTCCCAGCTATCCGGGCCGAAGCCATAAATGTCTGTAATCAGGCGCTGCTTTTCCAGCCAGATCTTTTCTGGCAAGAGGGTATATTGGTGGGCTTCCTTGATCGCCTGTGGTAATAGCTGGCCGTTATCCTGGTAGGCGAAAAGCCTGAGCTCATGTGCAGAGATTGCACCGGCGCTCCAGAGAGATGTCACTGCCAGGCTGACTTCTTCATGACGGCGATGGCGAGTATATTCTCCGTCTGGGGCATGTGTCAGGACCAGATCGTATGTCACTGCCGGCAGCAATTCAAGCACCTCTTGCTGCAGCTCTCTTTGGAGCAAGGGATTCTGATCAGGTCCATCATCCATGTCAGCGATGGCACCTCTTGCCCCGTATAGCTGCAAAGCACGAAAAAATTTCGTCGAGCGATCCGGATCGCTCTTACGACATAAGGCGACAATGAACCAGCTGTAATACGGGTGGGTCAGGATCAGGCCTCCGCACCATAAAGCTTCATCATCCGGGTGTGCGACGATCACGGCAGCGTTCGGTACTGGATCGGACACATTTTTCATCACGGCAGGCTTAGGGAACGCTTTCGGTTCGTTGAACTCGGTCATTGCTTCGCTGATCACTTCTTCTTCCACCTTCCTGTATCTTCATCCTTCACGTATTCGTTCTTGACAGCTGCCCAGGCTACCTTGTGCGACGTTTCTTCTACGTGATCGTACAGCTCCCAGGCGCTGTTGAAGGCGGCCCGGTAGATCTCCTGGGCATGTTTCGGCAGATGTTCACGCACGCTTTCTGGTAAGTCACTCAGTTTTTCGTATGGCATTGGTACCTACTATTCTCGTGAATAATCCGTTTGTTACACATTCGCGAGCTCAAGCTCCGTTGAGCTGCTTTTCAAGATCCGTATACCGCCAGGACCACGGACTGCGTATGTCTGGCCATTTCTATCCAACCAGTCCAGCAATCCCCGGATGCTGCCATAAGCTGCACAAATACAGGTATCTGCAGCCCCGTAATAAAGGATTATAGAATCCCCGTCCGGCTTGACCGTCAAACCGCAGGGGAAAACCACGTTGTTCACATCCCCAAAACGCTCGTAGGTTTCTTCGGGTCCAAAAATCCAGGAATCGCCGCGTTGGAGACAGACATCCGGGCACTCCAAATCGAAAAGGGCCAGCCCTAGCCGGTAAAGACAGCCGGCGGCGGTCTGTCGCACACCATGGTAGATGACCAGCCAGCCCCTTGGCGTCTTAATCGGTGGGGGTGACAGGCCGATTTTGTCTGCGTCCCACCAGGGGCCGCGCCGCGCCTCGAGCTGCAGGCGATGGTTTCCCCAATGTTGTAAGTCGTTCGAGTAAGAAATCCACATGTGCGCGCCGAAACTACCCACCGGGCGATGGATCAAAGCCCACAAGCCATTGATCCGCTCCGGAAGAAGCGCAGCGTCCTTGTCCTCAGGCGACATGATCGTCCCCATCCGCTCAAAACTATGGAAAACCTCGGTGAGCGCCAGGGATACGCCAGGACCGCCACGCGAATAGGATGTATACACAATGGCGTATTTCCCCAGCTCAGGGATATACGTGATCCGGGGGTCTTCAATACCCCATATTTCTTCAGGGTGATGCTCAGGGTCCGGCAGCAGGGTGGGTTTTGGATCTACGACCCAATTGCTGATTCCATCCTCAGAACGTGCGGCGCATAAATGAGAATGACCGCGTAAATCTTCCACCCGGCATAACAGTAGAGTCGTGCCGTCTGATAAAAGAGTTGCCCAAGGATTAAAAACCGCATTGACCCCATAGGACCAATCTGCCGCCGTCAGGATAGGATTCTTTAGCTCCCTGAATAAGAGTTGTTCATATCCGTACCTGGTTCTCACCATGGCCGAATTTCTCCTTGATCTCTCGCGGACGCGGCTGCTATCAAATCAGGATGGGTTTTTGCTTTCCTCACATCAGAATAAAGTGTACCCATCTGCAAGCGCATCTCTGTCAGACTCAATAAAAATGCCAAAGTTGACTCCGCTCCCTGATTTTTATTCGCGCGATCCGGATGCAACCCGTCCCGACAGCCACCTGTGGTGGGATCGTAAACCGGCAGGCCAAGGTCATTTTGTCCGAGAAACCAGGAGAATGCACGCTGCGCCTCCTGATGCCAGGTAGCTTCGCCGGTGGATCGATAGACCTCCAGACAAGCCGAAACCATTGCGCTGGCTTCAATCGGTTGTTGATCGAACCGGGCTTTTTCACTGCCGAGCCGATAAAAACCTTTGTTTCCGACCGGTGTGAAGTACCCTCTGCGGCTTGTTTGAATTTCTGCCAACCAGCGTAGCGACTCGACCGCAACCCGGGTCATTCCCGGCCGTCCCATCCAGTGACCTGCAAGGAACAATGCATGGGGAATAGTAGGATTGTTATAGGTTACCACATCTTCGAACCAGTACCAGCTTGGCCGCCGTGTTTTTCGATAAAGAAAAATCAAGCGTTTGGCAAGCGACTCGCCGAAGCGGATCACCGCCCTGTCCCCGGGAAATCTTCGCAAGTACTCGTAAATACCTAGCAATGCAAACGCCCAGGCGCGCGGGCTCGAGAATTCCAGAGTGGTCGATACCGCCTGGCCGAATAAACTTGCCGCTACTCCTTTCAAGTTTTCGTTGTAGGACTGGCCTAGAACGACCCCCAGACTCCATAACGCTCTACCATGACTGTCTTCTGATCCGACCTCTTCCAGCCAGCGGCGGTCGAAACCTAGGAAGTTCCGAAATCGACCATTCTCGGGGTTGAACGCGTGCCAAACAAAAGACAGGTAGCGCTCGGTGAACGATGAGATGTCCTCATCTCCATCTCGATTCATCAGCCTATCCAGCAGCACAGCCAAAACCAGAGCGCGGGCATTATCATCCGTGGTATATCCTTCGTCGTAATTCGGCAAGTGGAACACTGCGTGCTGGAGGATGCCCGTATCGTCGGTCATCCGGGCCAGATGGTTCAGGTTCATGGGCGGTATTTCCACCAATTTTTCGCGCACATTTTTTTCGACCGGAAAGGTAAAAGCTCCATGTGGTGAATTGGCACGCTCTTTGATCGTCCGCTCGAAGCTGCTCATATATTGTTGGGCTACCTTAGCCCAAATCATATCGCGAGCATGGAGATATGCGCGCTTTCGGATAGCGTGGCGTTCTTTCTCATTATCAAGCATGAAGAGCACCTGGGTGGCAATTGCTCCTGGATCACCGAAGGGGACGATTTTCCCTCTCTCATCGGCCAACAACTCCTGGGCGTACCAATAAGGTGTGGAGACTACAGCTTTTCCAGCGCCAACGGTGTAGGCTAGCGTCCCAGAGACAATCTGGTCTGGATTTAAATAGGGAGTGATATAAATATCGGCTGCGCCTATGAACTCTACCAGCTCATCCAGGCTGACGAATTGGTCGTAAAAAATTACGTTTTCCTCAACCCCCAATTCCCTTGCCAGGGATTCCAGGGAATGGCGGTATCTTTCACCCTCGTGAATTTTGACATGCGGATGGGTGTTTCCCAATACCATATATACTACATCTGGATAACGTTCTAGAACCCCCGGTAGGGCAGAGATGACGTTTTCGATGCCTTTGTTCGGAGAAAGCAGGCCAAAGGTTAGCAATACCTGTTTCCCTTCGACGTCGAACTTGTCTTTATAGAAACTTGGGTCGACAAAAGGGACGTCCGGTATGCCGTGCGGGATCAAGTCGATTTTTTCACGAGGCACGCCTGAGATTTCCTGTAAGTATGTAGCGCCTCGCTGGCTCATAACGATCACCCGGTCAGAAAGCTGCATAAGCTCGGTCATCAGCAAGCGCTGGTCAGGATTGGGATTGGTGAGGATTGTATGAAGTGTGGTCACAATAGGTGTGCGTAAATCCCGCAGTAAAGTCAAGATGTGGCTGCCAGCTTTACCGCCAAATATCCCGAACTCGTGTTGCAGGCAAACCAGGTCGACATCGTTAAGGTTTAAGAAATCGGCCGTGCGTTGGTACATCTTAATGTCCTCCTGCGGTACCTCAAACCGCACCCGCGCCGGATAATCGTAACCGGCGGGCTGGTCATTCATCGCTACGGCGAAGGTTTCAACCTCCGGATATTGAGTGGCAATTGATTCGCATAAATCGGTCGTAAAGGTGGCAATCCCGCATTGGCGTGGTAAATAGTTGCCAATCAAGGCGATCTTTCGAACTGTGAGTTTTCTATTCATATCCATGAGGTAGTAAACTATAACGTGTGGGTTGTTGGTTATCAATGGGGGACCTTCCTAACGGACAATAGGGGATTCCCACTCAGAAGGTAGGGTAATCCCGATTTTTATTCATCCGCTTGTAAGGACTGCCAAAAACCACCTTTGATTTAGTGATATATGAAACTGCAGGGAAAGTCAGACGACTTTCCCTGCAGCCTGTCACTTTGCCTGCGCAATGGTTGGAATATTGTCTATGCCACCCGCGCCAGCCGAAGCTGCGGATCTGTGCTTACGTATAGCCCGTCTACAGCTTCCTCCTTGTTCAGCGCAAAAAACCCTTCCACCGAGGAGAAAAAATTGGCATTCTCATTCTTCTGGGCTAGCTGCTCACCCTCAAGGGTTTCCAGCACCTGCTTATCCTTGCGGAAGTTTAGGTTTTCATCGATGCGCTTACTCATCATCTCGAGAACGAAGTGGTGTGTGTCAGTCTGAGCATCATTCATGTCCTTCAGACCAGTTACCAGGGTTAGGAAAGCCGCTTTCAGGTTGTTGGCGTCCACGTCTGCGGGGGTCAAGCGTTGCGCCTCCCAGAAATAGGCATCACGCCCGCGGTTGATGTCATAGAACGCCGACAAGAACACAAGGAAGCGCAGGTAAGCCTGGCGATAACTCTTCTCGAAGAAATTGCTCGCTTCTTGCTCGGTAACCTCGCCACTCAGGATGCTGGATATGCTGGCAGCAGCCAGCATGGCACTGAATGTAGCCAGGTGGACTCCACTAGAGAGCAGTGGGTCCAGAAAACAGGCGGCGTCACCGCATAGGAAATAGCCAGGTCCGGAGAACTGCTCGGCCGTATAGGAATAATCTGTCTCGGTCTTTAGCTGTGAGGTCATTGTGGCATTTTTCAGGATGTTTGAAATCAGCGTTGAAGACTCGATCGCCTCGCAGTAGATCTCTTCCTGGCTTATGCCACGCTTGGCTGCTACAGCATCCTTGTGCATCACGACGCCGACGCTGATGGTGCCGTCGTGAAGTGGGATGCCCCACAGCCAGCCATTGGGGATCGACCCCACGGCGATATCACCAGCCCGGCCGGTGCCCATCTTGTCGTAATCTTTCCAGTAGCCCCAGATGGCGATGTTTTTGAAAACGTCGTGGAAACGACGATTGTGAAGATAATAGTTCGCCATTACCCCTTTACGGCCAGAAGCGTCGATCAAATAGTCGAAGGTAATCTCGCCCAACTGGCCAGCATTACCGTTTTCGCCCTTGATCAGGTAGCTGGCACGCACAGGTCGATCGCCATCGAAGTGCAGGCTCCGCACCTCGATCCCCTCAAAGACCTTTACCCCTTGCTCTGCAGCATGTTTGAGTAGCATATGATCGAACTCGGAGCGTATTACCTGGAAACCGTAGGTGCGGTCGCCGGCCATTTCGCCGAAGTTGAGCGGCCATCTCTCTCGACCCCACTCGAGATAGGCACCCTCTTTCCGGGTGTAGCCATAGTTGTCCATCTTTTCACGTGCGCCCAGCAAATCCATGATGGGCAGGATCGATGGCAATAGCGATTCACCGATATGATAACGCGGGAAACGCGACAACTCCAGCAACGTAACGTCTACGCCATTACGTGCCAGGAGGGTGGCTGTGGTGGAACCGGCAGGCCCGCCGCCGATCACCAGTGCCTGGGTGTGTTCAGTTATAGCAGACATTAGTACCCCTTTACAAGATAAAAGCGAATAGGATAATATGGATACAGATAGCGCAGGTTATATCACGAATTCCGTTGCCTGTCAATTCGCGTAAGGAAAGTTTATCAGAAATTTAAGGTGAAAATAATGATTAAGCTTGTAGAATAACTGGTGTTCAATCTAACTTGACATGATCCTTAGCACTCACCCTGATAAGGAGAAGTGATGGAAGAGCACAACATCCAAGATCTTCAGACTCTCCAAAATAACGGCGTTCAGACTGCTCGGTCTCTTGTTGAGGGTTATCTTCAGCGTATCGAGCAGGTCGATAAAAATGGCCCAGCGCTTAATTTGGTTATCGAGATAAATCCCGATGCCTTATCCATAGCCGCGGAGCTGGATTTAGAGCGACTAGCTGGGAAAACGCGTGGACCACTCCACGGAATTCCCATCTTAATAAAAGACAATATCGATACTGCTGATCGCATGACCACCACAGCAGGATCCCTGGCGTTGCAAGGCAGTATAGCCCTTCAGGATGCTTTTGTAGTCGCCTGTCTGCGGCGCGCCGGTGTTATAC
>MGNS01000116.1:12456-12769 GCA_001795165.1 Chloroflexi bacterium RBG_16_57_11 | reverse complement strand
GGATCGAGGCTGTCATATTCGGCTTGCGGGACGCTCTGCTCTTTCAGCTCCATAATAATTTCAGGCGGCATGCGTAAAATATCCGGCGAAACATAGTTTATGCTAACCCGGAATAGAGCCAGCAGGCGAGCTAAAGAATGGACGGTCCGCCCATATTTCAGATCGCCTAGCATGGTGACTGTCAGCCCTTCGACGCGGTTGAGCTCTTCAAGGATCGTGAAAAGGTCCAGCAATGCCTGGGTGGGATGTTCACCCACACCGTCACCGGCGTTGATGATCGGTTTGCGGGCGTATTTCGCCGCCAGGGCCGAGG
>MGNS01000116.1:4927-12419 GCA_001795165.1 Chloroflexi bacterium RBG_16_57_11 | reverse complement strand
ATAACATTCCAGCGTCCGTACGGTATCCGGCAATGACTCACCCTTGGCAACTGAAGAGTAGCGCACCTCGTTGATAGGGATCACGCTCCCACCCAGGCGCTCCATCGCAGATGTAAATGAGGAAGATGTGCGGGTGGAAGGCTCATAGAACAAATTCGCCAGGATCTTGCCTTTGAGCAAGTCGAAGGTGCCGACTCGCTGCACCATCTCACGCATCTCATGGGCAACGCCGAAGATATAATCTAAATCCTGGCGGCTGAACTGCTTGACCGACAAAATGTCTCGCCCATAGAAGGGGGCATTGCGGTGGTCGCCAAACGGTAAGTAGGGATTCTCATTCAATGTGGGGGGAACCAAAGCGGTCATTCCAGTTTCTCCTTATTTGGTTGAAATCCAATTTTCGTGACGGGCGCATGCCATGCGCCCCTACGACATTCGCGATAGTACAATCAGCCGGGTAAAAACCACCGGCTAGCTAATATCTCTGAGGTTTCTGCCTGATCCAGGCGAGGCCCGAATTTCTCCGCGATCAGTATTTTCACCTAGGCGATAAACCTCACGGCCGCGCAACACCACCCGCTGCACCTGCCCGCGCACCTTCCAACCATCGAAAGGCGTCCAGGCGCAGCGTGTGTGCATGTTTTCAGCCCGGATCTCCCATTCCGCCAGCGGGTCGACCTCGACCCAAGTCTCCGGCTGCTCGGGCAGGCTGAAGATGCGACGGGGATTGATGTGCATCCGTGCGACCAGATCGTCCAGACTGAGACGACCTCCAGACACCGCCGTCAGCAGCAACGGCAAGGCCGTCTCCAGGCCGGGAAAGCCCGGCGGCGGGTTGAAGCTATCCTTCTCTTCCAGGGTGTGCGGAGCATGGTCGGTAGCAAAGCAGTCGATGACCTCCAGGTTGGCCCATAAAGCCTCCCGGTCGACAGGGGAGGCCAGGCGGGGGCGGACTTCACCCCTCCCGGCGCCTAGAGCGGGCAGGTCATCGGTCGACAAGAAGAGGTGATGAGGCGCCACCTCGCAGGTGACTTTGATCCCCTTTTCCTTTGCCAACCGGATGAGCAGGATCTCTTCCCGCAGCGAGACATGGGCAATATGGACCGGACGATCGAAAAGGGCTGATAATAAGATGCCCCCCGCCATAGTGCGGCTTTCGGCGTGGGCGACGATGGGCATGCCGCGCGGCCAACGGGCGAAATGCTCCATCCATAAACTCATATCGTCCAGGCGCAATGGTCCGTAAGTATTGTCAAGGTACATTTTCAGACCGGCGGCACGTGGAGCCAGCTCCGCCAGCTCATGGGAATTGTGCGGACCGGCGCCCAGGTAGTGGGCGTAGTCGCAACGTGCTTTGCTGGAAGCGGCTTGCTCAGCGATGGCTAAGCTTTGGGCATTGATAATCGGTGGGTTGGTGTTCGGCATGGTCAACACGGCGGTAAAACCGCCCGCCAGCGCCGCCGCCGTGCCTGTATCCCAATCCTCTTTGTGCGCCGCACCCGGCTCGCGCAGATGTACATGAGGGTCGATCAGTCCAGGTAATTTCATTTTCCCTTTATCAAAAATATTCCAGATAAAAAAATAGAGCCTCGAGGGCTCTATTTTGGGTGGAGGGAGAAATAAATCGCCCACGCAGGCCGCAGCCCCTGGGCGAAATAATTGGAGAAACATAAGCTCACGGACCAACATTCCGACTGATTTTATACCAAAATTTCCACGTGTCAAGATCAGAAAGGTTAAGAATCTGCAACCCGATCAACGACGTTCACAGGCTCGGGATACGGAGCAATCTACTGAATAGGCATTATAATTGTAAAAATAATCTCGAGCTCCAGGTCCGAACCTATGCTATCTAAAACAGGAGGAGAAAATGTCCATCGTTCGCCGTATTATTGGAGTTCTACTCATTCTTGCCGCCATCCTCGGGCTGGTGGTCAGCATTGGCGCGATGTATCTCATCTGGAGCGCCCAGAGCACCATCACCAGCAACCTGCAGACGACCATCGATCTGTTCAGCCAGACGCTGGAAACCACCTCCCAGGGTCTGGTGGTCACACAAAGCGCACTACAAAGTTCGGTGGACCTGATCGGAAACCTGCAATCTACGGTCGAGACCACCGCCAAAGCGATCAACTCGACCAACCCGTTGATGGACGAACTCTCCGGCCTGATGAAGGATAGCTTGCCCAACACCATCCGAGCCACGCAGACCTCACTGGAGACCGCTCAGCAAAGCGCAGCAACGATTGACACCGTGTTGAGAGCCTTGAGCGGCATCCCCCTGATTGGACCGAGCATAGGCTATGACCCGGAGGTCCCATTGGCGGAGGCATTGGGGCAGGTAGTGCAAAACCTGGAAGATATGCCCGATGCTTTCATTGGCATGCAGGAAAACCTGCAGAATACCCAGGACAACCTGCAAATATTCGAGTCGGATCTTACGGTGATGGCCGAATCGGTGGGACAAATTCAATCCAGTGTAGCTCAATACGACAAGGTGATAGGCGGTTATCAGGCTTCGCTCGAACAGTTGATTGCTCGGCTGGATGGGATCTCGACAAACCTGCCCAACCTTGTGCGGATGTTTGCCATCGGCCTGACCGCCTTCATGGTTTGGATGGCGATTGCTCAGCTGGGCTTGATCACCCAAGGCTGGGAGCTGATCACTGAGAGCCGGCCGCGTAAAGAGGAGAAAGAGGTCGAGGTCGAAATGGAGATTGCCGCCAAGGAGGCTGGCCACCAGGATACAGCCGCGAAGGAGGCAGGCGAACAGGACACTGACGCCAAGGAGGCTGGAGAAACCGCTCCACCCGAGGGTGAAAAACCAGAGACTTAATTTTCAATCAAATTCCGTAAGACCGTGTGTAATATACCGCCGTTGCGGTAATAGTTGACTTCTATCGGCGTTTCCAGACGAGCAATCGCCGTAAAGGCCAGTGTGCTGCCGTCTTCCCGAAAGGCGCTGACGGTGACCTCACTTCTGGGGGTTATGTTTTCATTTATACCCTCGATGGTGAAGACTTCCCGGCCGGTCAGGCCAAGCGTATCGACGCTCTCGCCCGGCTTGAAGACCAGCGGGAGGACACCCATACCGATCAGGTTGGAACGGTGGATGCGCTCAAAAGACTCAACCAACACGGCGCGGACACCCAGCAAAAGCGTGCCTTTGGCAGCCCAGTCGCGGCTGGAGCCGGAGCCATATTCTTTGCCACCCAGAACGATCAGCGGAACGCCCTCGTCACGGTACTTCATCGCCGCCTCGTAGATGCTCATCTGTTCTCCATCCGGCAGATGCAGGGTCAGGCCGCCCTCTATACCCGGCAACATGCGGTTCTTCAGGCGGATGTTGGCGAACGTGCCGCGCGTCATTACCCGGTCGTTGCCGCGCCGCGAGCCGTAGGAGTTATAGTCGCGTGGCGCTACGCCTCGCTCCACCAGGTACCTGCCAGCCGGGCTATCCGGTGATATTGCACCAGCCGGGGAAATGTGGTCGGTGGTGATCGAATCGCCTAAAACCGCCAGGGCTCGAGCGCCTCGAATCTCGCCGATACCCTGCGCTGTGCGGGTCAAGCCAACGAAAAAAGGCGGCTCCTGGATATAAGTAGAGGCCTCATCCCAGCCGTACAGCTCGCTCTCACCGGATTGGATTGCGTTCCAGGTCTCGTTGCCTGAAAAGACATCCGAGTATTTCTCAACAAACATCCTTGGCCGAACAACCTGCTCGATCACCTGCTGGACCTCCTGGTTAGTGGGCCAGATTTCGCGCAAGTAAACCGGCCTGCCCTGCGCATCGACGCCGACCGGCTCGTGCACCAGGTCTTTTTCCACCGTACCTGCCAGGGCGTAGGCAACGACCAGTGGCGGCGAAGCCAGATAATTGGCTCGCACGTAGGGATGGACGCGCCCTTCAAAATTTCGGTTGCCAGAGAGCACAGCCGCGGCCACCAGGTCGGCGCCAGTGATCGCCTGGACGACATCCGGCGGTAACGGTCCAGAGTTGCCGATGCAGGTAGTACAGCCATAGCCAACCACGTTGAAACCCAGCTCCGACAGCGGCTCTAACAGGCCGGCTTGTTGCAGGTACTCAGTCACGACCCGCGAGCCAGGGGCCAGGCTGGTTTTGACATAGGACTTGACTTTGAGCCCACGTTCCACGGCTTTGCGCGCCAGCAGGCCCGCACTGACCAGCACCGACGGGTTGGAGGTGTTGGTGCAGGAGGTAATGGCGGCAATCACAACCACCCCGTGACGCATCTCAACAGCTTTGCCGTTTGTGCCTATTGTGGCTTTGCTCTCCAGCTGCTGCGGAGTCAGCTCATAACCGCGTTCATTGACCGGTGCGGATAAGGCGTAATGAAAATTGCTCTTCACTTCGCTCAGCGGGACGCGATCCTGGGGGCGCTTGGGCCCGGCCAGGCTGGGCTCGACCGTGCCCAAATCCAACTCAAGGCTATCGGTGAACTGCGGGTCGGGTGTGGAAGCCGTGCGGAATAGGCCTTGCTCTTTAAAGTAGCGCTCTACCAGGTCGACCAGCTCCGCCGGGCGACCGGTGAGGCGCAGATAGCGCAGCGTCTCTTCATCCACAGGGAAGAACCCGATCGTCGCGCCGTACTCGGGGGACATATTCGCAATGGTAGCTCGGTCCGGCAAAGACATGCTGGCCAGCCCGGGGCCATAGAACTCGACGAACTTCTCCACCACACCTTTATTGCGCAGCATCTGGGTGACGGTAAGGGTCAGGTCGGTGGCGGTCACGCCTTCGCGCAACTCGCCATCCAGCCTGAAGCCGATGACATCCGGCGTCAGCATGTCAATTGGCTGTCCGAGCATGGCAGCTTCAGCCTCGATGCCGCCCACGCCCCAACCAACTACCCCCAGGCCGTTGATCATGGTGGTGTGGGAATCGGTGCCCACCAACGTATCGGGGAAGGCCAGCAGCTCACCGGCTTCTACTCTGGTCATCACCACCGGAGCCAGGAATTCCAGGTTGACCTGGTGGACGATGCCGGTTGCCGGCGGGACGACACGGAAGTTATCAAAGGCTTTCTGGCCCCAACGCAGGAACTCATAGCGCTCGCGGTTGCGCTGAAACTCGAGCTCGGCATTGCGCGAGAGTGCATCGGGGATGGCGAAGAAATCCACCTGGACGGAGTGATCGATCACCAGGTCCACCGGCACCAGAGGGTTGATTCTCTTCGGGTCGCCGCCAAGGCGAGCCATCGCCGAGCGCATGGCCGCCAGGTCCACCACCGCCGGGACACCGGTGAAATCCTGCATGACTACGCGCGCCGGGGTGAATGGCAGCGAGGCTCTCTGCTTTGAGCGCGGCTGCCAGCCTGCCAGGTTGGTTACGTCCTGTTGGGTAATCTCTCGTTCGTTACATTGGCGCAGCACCGATTCAAGCATAATGCGAATAGAAAACGGCAGCCGCTCGAGGCGGGTCAAGCCGGCTTTTTCCAGGCTACCCAGACTGAAAATTGTGTAGCTGCCGTGTGATGTTCTTAAAGCCTGCCGGGCATTGAAAAAATCTTGGCTCATAATCACTCCTTTGTGGGAAAAATTACCGGATCAACTGCGCCGGACGATGGCGTCCGCCATGCGCGCCACGCGCACTATCTCACCGACGTCGTGGACGCGCACGATGTCCGCGCCGCGGGCGATCCCAACGGCGACAGCAGCTGCCGTACCCTCGCGGCGTTGATCCGGAGGCAAATCGAGGGTGTAACCGATAAAGGACTTGCGCGAAGGGCCCAGCAGCACCGGGTATCCCAGGGAACGAATTTCTGCCAGGCGATCAATCAGCTCCAGGTTTTGCTCCACCGTCTTTCCAAAGCCGATACCGGGATCAAGCAGGATATGCTCATCGAGGATACCGGCTGCGTGAGCCAGCGCAACGCTCTCCAACAATTCACGACAGACATCCCGCAACAGTTTTTCGTATTGCATGCCAATATAGCGCCCACCCAGGCGATCTCTGACTTCGGCATGCACCCAGGAGCTGCGGTTGTGCATCAGGATGATCGGCGCCTGCCACTTCGAAACTACCCTGGCAAGCTCCGGATCGGCGCGTAAGCCCCAGATATCATTCACAATGGACGCACCGGCCTGCAGGGCGGCTTCCGCCACCTGCGCACGGTAGGTATCCACCGAGATCAAGACATCGAACTCGGCGGCAAGGGCCCGGATGACTGGCAAGATGCGCTCCATCTCCTGCCCGCCATCCACCGGTTGCGAGCCCGGGCGAGTGCTCTCTCCACCTACATCCAGGATATCTACACCAGCCTGAACAAAACTACGCGCTTGCTCCAGGGATGCCTGGCCGACCTCGCCTTCCTGTGCCAGCAAGCCGTCGCCAGAGAAGCTGTCTGGTGTGATATTCAGGATGCCCATGACATACGTCCGGGCACCCCACACCAGGGTACGGTTCCCAATCGTCAGTCCGGTGGACTTCATTTGCTACAATCTAATTCCTCAAGCCACCAGGGTCAGCGGGCGATTCAACCAGGCCTCCGCCTCGCCTGGATCGGTGAAGATCCCCATCTCGACGCCATACCCACCGGATAAGGCGTCGATTTCCAGCAAGGCCTGGCGCACGGCTTCGCTGGCAACCACCACCGCCAGGCGGATGTTGCGCACTGAAGGATCGCTATTCACCTCGGCGGCATAGCGGATGGCTTCTTCGGACAGATTTTCTATCTGGCGCAGGTCGTACAGGTTGGTGGTCAGGTGATCCGACTCTTCCAGATGGGCGACAGCAAACTCTCGCCAGTGAGCCAGGGTGGCATGGGTCACATTGGCGAAGACAATATGCATCCCACCATCCGGACGGCGAGTCGCGGTGAAGCCCACATCCGGGGCGGGTGTATATTTCAGCGGTTTTAGGGGTAACTGAGACATGGGCGCGCTCCAAAGATCTAGGAATGAGAGGTTTTTGGTACAGATTTATCAGCCAGATTCTACACTACTTACAGATTTTAGTGAGCCTTCATTCGGGATCAAAATGATTCGAATCGACTCCATACGGCTGAATACCGGTCCGGTCGAGATGGGCGAGCATCTCCCCAATTGTCCGATCCATGCCCGCTGGCTGCAGATCGGGCGCCAGGTCGGCCAAGGGCACCAGCACGAAGGCGCGCTCTCCCAGGCGTGGATGCGGGATAGTCAGGGTCGGGGATTCAAGCTGCAGGTCATCGTAGAGCAGGATGTCCAGATCGATCAAGCGCGGCCCGTAACGCATGCCCGGCTGGCGTCCGAGGTCAGTTTCCAGGCGCTTGAGCCAGGCCAACAAATCCTGTGGCTCAAGCTCGGTTTGGACCCGGATCACCTGGTTGAGGAAAGCCGGCTGGTCCAGGTAACCCCAAGGAGGCGTTTCATACACGCGTGAGGCAGCCAGCGGCTGAACCGTTGGCGGCATGGCGTGGACCGCGGCGCGCAGGTTTGCCAGCCGGTCGCCCAGGTTGGTTCCCAGGGCCAGGTAAACCCGGTGGCTCAT
>MGNS01000116.1:0-4895 GCA_001795165.1 Chloroflexi bacterium RBG_16_57_11 | reverse complement strand
GTGGCCGATGCACATGGTCTGCAAGCCATAGCGCCTACCGCTGCGCTCAAGCTCATGAACCAGCTTGGTCATCAACACCCCGCCGGTGGCTCCCAGCGGATGCCCGTGCGCAATCGCCCCACCGTTCGGGTTCACGCGCGACAGATCTTCGACGCCCAGCTCTTTGGCCCAGGCCAGCACAACGCAGGCAAAGGCCTCATTGATTTCGATCAGATCGATCTCGTCCAGGCTCAGGCCGGAGCGCTTGAGCGCCATCCGGGTGGCAGGGATGGGTCCGTCCAGCATCAACACAGGATCGGAGCCGACTGCGCAGCGGGCGACCAGGCGCGCCAGCGGGGTCAGGTTAAAGCGGCCGATGGCATTGGGGGAAGCCAGCAACAACGCCGCAGCGCCATCGCTGATCTGGCTGGAGTTCCCTGCTGTAATCACCCCATCGGATTTGAAGGCCGGTTTCAAGAGGCGCATTTTCTCACGGTCGGGCGGCATGCGCACGCCTTCATCGACTGCGACCACCCGGCCATCTGGGCGCGTGACCGGCAAAATCTGTCGCTCGAAGAGGCCTCCCTGAATGGCACGCATGGCGCGGAGATGGCTTTGGTAGGCATACTCATCCAGCTCATCACGCTGTAGCCCCCATTTTTCAGCCATCATTTCAGCGCTGACGCCCTGGTGAACCAGGTTGTACGGGAAATTGGCTGGCCATTCTGGAGGGTAATCCGCGCCGAGGGGTTGGTGGGACATCATTTCCGTGCCCCCGGCGATCACCAGATCCATATCACCGGCCAGGATCGCCTGGGCGGCAAAGTGGACGGCCTGCTGGCTCGAGCCGCACATGCGATTTAGGGTGACCGCAGGGACCTTGGGTGGAAGACCCGCCATGAGCACGCCCAACCGGGCTAAATTAGCACCCTGGTCGCCAACTGGGGTCACGCAACCCCAGACCACATCATCGATCCGCGCCGGATCTACTCCGGCGCGCTGGATTACTTCCTGCAGGACCATGGCGGTGAGCTCAACCGGCTTCAGCGGCTGCAAAGCGCCCTGGGGTTTCCCCACACCCACCGGTGTGCGGACCGCGGAGATAATATAGACTTCACTCATCCCGTTTTGCCTTTCTGTCCGGCCTTAGGTGGACCGGACGCATACCCGAAACATCTTCAATTATAATCAGTTCAGCATAGCACACAATCAAAACCTGCTCACCAAGGATACCGTTATGGCACAGGCGACCTTTCACTTCCCGCGTGGCTTCCTATGGGGCTGCGGCACATCTTCCCATCAGGTCGAAGGCAGGAACACAAACAACAACTGGTGGGCCTGGGAGGCCCAACCAGGTCGCATCCTGCACGGCGATAAATCCGGGATGGCTTGCGATTGGTGGAACGGGCGCTGGCGGGAGGATTTCGACCGCGCGGCCGAAGGCAACCAGAACGCCCATCGCTTCTCGCTGGAGTGGAGCCGCATCCAGCCTGCGCCAGACCGATGGGACGAGCACGCGCTGGACCGTTACCGCGAGATGGCGCGCGGCCTGATCGAGCGCAATATGACGCCGCTGGTCACCCTGCACCATTTCACCGATCCAGTCTGGCTGGGTGAAAAGGGCGGGTGGGAGAATGAAGCAGTGGTGGATGATTTCGTCCGTTACACGCGCAAAGTGGTGGAAGCGCTGCGCGAGTACGTAACCTATTGGATGACGTTAAATGAGCCGAATCTACTGGCCTTACAGGGCTACTTGCTGGGCGAATGGCCACCGGGTAAGACAGATTTAGGCGCTGCGTTGAGGGTGTATACGAACCTGGCACGCGCCCACGCCGCGGCTTACCATGCTATCCACGAAATTCAGAAGGAAGCGCGGGTGGGGATTGGATTGCATGTGCGGCCTCTGTTGCCGGCGCATCCTGCCTCGCCATTCGACCGCTGGGCAGCAGGCATGCAATCCTCTATGCTTAATGAGTTCCTCCCGCGTGCCTTCCAGAACGGGGTGCTGCGCTTCCCCGGCTGGTTTCGCCGCCTCCCGGAAGCGAAAGGCACACAAGATTACTTGGGCATCAACTATTACACACTCGATCTGGTTTCATTCAAACTGTCCAAGGCAAGCGAGCTATTCGGAGACCGTTTCTACCCACCCGACGCTGAGCTCAGCGAGACGGGTTTATCTGCAAATCTTCCCAAAGGCCTATTTGACTCACTCAAGTGGGGTATGAAATTTGGTGTGCCGATAATCATCACTGAAAATGGGGTGGAAGATTCCAAGGATGTCCTGCGCCCGCGCTACCTGGTCCAGCACCTGCACCAGGTCTGGCGAGCAGTCAATTTCAATTTTCCGGTCAAGGGCTATTTCCACTGGTCGCTGGTGGACAACTTCGAATGGGAGCGGGGTTGGACGCAGCGCTTTGGCCTGTGGGAGCTGGATGTGGCAACCCAGAAGCGGAGCAAGCGCCCCAGCGCAGACCTGTATGCCGAAATCTGCAAAGAGAACGGCATATCTTCAGAGATGGTCGCCCGTTTTGCGCCCGAAATCTTTGATCAGATGTTTCCCGGCTGAGGAATATCTCGAAGGTTTCCATGGGTGAACGTCTGCCGGTTCACATCCGCCCCGCTCGAGAGAACGACACTGCCGATATGCTGGAGGTGACCCGCCAGATCTGGGAGGGCCACGATTACGTACCGCTGGTATGGCCGGGCTGGCTGGCGGACCCCAACGGGGGGTTGTTGGTCGCCGAGCACCAGGGGAGGGTGATCGGCCTGGGGAAGCTGTCCCACCTGGCGGGTGATGATTGGTGGCTGCAGGGCTTGCGGGTACATCCTGAGTTCGAGAGGCATGGCGTAGCCACTCAGATCACCGAAGCCCTGGTGGAAGAATGGCAAAGAAATGGCAGCGGGACGGTCCGGCTGGCGACCTCCTCGCAGCGCCTGCCGGTGCACCAACTGTGCGAACGGTTAGGGTTCGTCAAGGTAGGCGAATACTCGGTCTTCGTTGCGCCCGCAGCGGACGAAGCAACGCCCGCCTTCCTACCGACGTCCCTGGATTTCCGGCCTCTGTTGGACAGCGAGTCTGAAGAAGCGGCCGAATTCGCGCTGAATAGCCCTACGTTATCACTGGCGGACGGTTTAATGGATTTGTCCTGGCAGTGGGCGCCGCCGCACCCGGCTCTTTTCCAGCAGGCGATCCAGCGCCAGCAAGCCTGGTGGTGGCACGGCAGGCGGGGCCTGCTGGCGATTTACATCGACCAGGATGACGAAGATATCGAGCCGCCTCGGCCATTCATCGAAGTGGCAGCCTGTGAGCTCAACCAATTGGCGACCTTGCTGCTGAATTTCCGCAGGCTGGCAGCCTCGCTCGGCTACCAGAAAGCCGGATGGAATGCAGCGCTGCACCCTGATTTAATGCCCATCCTTGAGCAGGCAGGCTTCGAGCGCGTCTGGGAGCATGCGCTTTTCGTGTATTCTAAATCGTAGTATAATGCAGACCGCCCGCGGAGAGAAAACCGTGGTGCAATTTATGTGGAGAGGTCGCGTAGTCTGGCCTAGCGCGCACGCCTGGAGAGCGTGTTTCCCGCAAGGGAACGAGGGTTCAAATCCCTCCCTCTCCGCCTAAGAAGAGAGCGACTGCTAAGCTCTCTTTTTTTATTGGCAATTTTCGCTTTTCCTGGACACCAGCCTTCCAAAGTCTGTGGCTGTACCAAATCCTCCCATACTTTACCTATTGCATTATTTCCACCGCATGGATTGGATATCAACTGGGTTTATCCCATAACAAGAATATCCCTAATGTGGCTTTTATCATTCTTGTTTTCGTTTTTCTGTAATCGAAAAAAGAATTATTGACAATTTTAATTTATATCGCGATAATAACAATGTCAGGGAAAGGAAATCTAATGAGTGATACTATCGATGTCCAAATTCAACAAGCGATTGGCCTTGCGAACTCTGGCAACAAAGTTGAAGCCAGGAAATTGCTTGCCCAAGCGGTTCAAAAAGAGCCATCGAATGCGCGTGCTTGGTATCTACTCAGTCAGGTTGTGGAGAACGAAGAACAGGGAATATATTGCTTGGAGCAAGTTCTAAAAGTCCAACCGGGAAATCCGCAGGCAACGGAGCGCCTGGAGAAGCTGCGACCTAAGACAGAGCAGGTTTTCGAAGAGCTGCCGGGTCTGGACAAGCCTGAGATATCTCCTTCGCTGCCTCAAGATGCGACTATATCAATAAAACGGACTCCTAAGCAGAAAGAGCAGCGATACCTGATACTCGGCTTGGCGATCGCTTTCATCTGGTTCGTCGGTGCGATAACATTTTGGGTGAACAACGGGAAGGCAAGAAACAAACCAGCAGTCATTCCAGCTATGCCATCCGCCGAGAGCATTCAAAACTGGGTAATTTACGAAGTTAAGTACGTCAATATTGATGAAAATTTTTCTATTCGCTATCATGGCAGTGCAGATATGACATGGGAAAATAACACGGGGGGAACTGAGCAAGGCACATACAGAATTGGAGATGGCCAGTCTCATACTTATAAATCTTATAGTGGTAAAACAGTTACAGAACAAAAACATGAACCTTTCAGAGCGGCCTATCAAATGCGGCCAGGAGATTTTGCGTATATATCTGCCCAAAGCGACGAGAGCTATAATCGATTAATATGCAGCATATATGTGGCTGATAAATCTGGTGAGACATGTTTAGTTCATAGTGGAACCACATGCGGAAAGATAGCATTATGGAAAACCGCACAATGCTCAGGACAATTTTGCATCTGTTCGGCGTCGGGTATATTTGGCATACCCTAGTTGTGATAAGGTAATCAACTAATATTACAGCGCAAGGTTGGTTGAAAGAGTAGCAAGTCTGGCCAGCCTGGACTTGCGATGAGACAGATAAGCCTGATGGTTGCG
>MGNS01000115.1:7339-8482 GCA_001795165.1 Chloroflexi bacterium RBG_16_57_11 | reverse complement strand
GGCGACCATCTTACTGCAGGGATCGTCATCATCAAGGATGGCTATGCGAAAAACACCAGTGATCTTAAAGATATCACCTTGCTTGAGGCTGCCCATCCTGTTCCTGACCAACGCGGGGTTCAGGCCACCAAGCGCATTATCCGCTTTCTTCAAGAAACCCAAGCCGATGACTTGGTGATCTGCCTGGTTTCAGGAGGTGGTTCGGCGCTTATGGTCTCTCCTGCTCCTGGCATATCCCTGGAGGATCTTCAGTCTCTCACCTCCCTTCTCTTGGCCTGCGGGGCGTCGATCAATGAGATCAACAATTTACGAAAGCACCTCGACCAGGTCAAAGGGGGAAACCTGGCCCGCCTGGCTGTCCCTGCCAAGGTAGCAACATTGATCTTATCCGATGTGGTCGGTGACACACTTGACGTGATCGCTTCCGGTCCAACCGTTCCTGATCCAAGCACCTATGAGGATGCGTTTTCCACCCTAAATCGCTATGGCATCCTCCACCAGGCCCCGCCTGCCATCGTGGAACACCTGCAGCATGGCCGAGCAGGAAAAGCCCCAGAAACCCCGAAGCCAGGGGAATCCCTGTTTGATCAGGTTGATAATATCGTGATCGGCAGCAATTCTTTCGCCGCGCAGGCAGCTTTACGACAGGCTGCTGCCGGAGGCTTGCATACCATACTTTTGACCACTTATTTACAGGGAGAAGCTCGCCAGGCTGGACGCATGCTGGCGGCCATCGCCCGCCAGGTAGCCCAAACCGGCCAGCCAATCCCCCGCCCGGCTTGCCTGGTAGTCGGTGGTGAAACAACGGTGACCGTCCAAGGCTCAGGAAAGGGTGGTCGCAACCAGGAGCTGGCTTTAGGCGCGGTGAGCGAACTGGCCGGTTTACCCGACATAGCCCTCGTGACTCTCGCTACCGATGGCGGCGATGGTCCTACGGACGCCGCCGGGGCCGTAGTTACCGGAGATACTTTAGGAGATGCTCTTCACCTCGGCCTGGACCCGGCTGATTTTCTCTCTCGCAACGACGCTTATAATTTTTTCGCCCCACTCGGCGATTTGCTCAAACCAGGTCCAACCCATACCAATGTCAACGATCTGGCATTCTTATTCGCTTTTTGAGGTCCCTGATTTATTTAATGACCA
>MGNS01000115.1:6555-7303 GCA_001795165.1 Chloroflexi bacterium RBG_16_57_11 | reverse complement strand
TGCCGGCAGGCTGGCTCGACTCCCTGAAAAACTCCTGCCGGACGCTGACCGGCCCCCAGGATGCAACCGTGCTCTCCCCGCAACTCGCTGAACACCTCGCAGACGCGGATGGCCTGTTTTCTCTTCTAACCATCCGGGTAGACCAGGCCCTTCTCGACCAAGCCCCAAGAATCCGCGTGATCAGTAACATGGCGGTCGGCGTCGATAATATCGACCTGGAAGCCTGTACCCGGCGCGGTATTCCGGTCGGCAATACCCCTGGTGTACTCACTAACGGCACCGCTGATTTGACCATGGCGCTTCTGCTGTCGGCAGCCCGGCGTCTGGTCGCGGCCAGCACGGACGCTCGCCAGGGACGCTGGCAGACCTGGTCGCCCACGGGTTGGTTAGGCGCTGACTTGCATGGTGCAACGCTCGGCATCGTAGGCATGGGCAAGATCGGGCAGGCGGTCGCTGAACGCGCTCAAGGTTTCGGTCTCCGCCTGGTCTACTCCAATCCAACCCCACGCCCAGAAATTGAAAAGCGCCTGGGTGCATCCCATTTGCCTTTGTCCGATCTTCTCCGCCAGAGCGACTTTATCAGCCTGCATACACCGCTCACCGCCGATACGCGTGGCTTGATCGATACCGCTGCATTGAAATCTATGAAACCGAATGCGATCCTGGTCAACACTTCGCGCGGACCTGTGGTAGATACCCAGGCTCTGGTGCAGGCTTTGCAGGAGGGCTGGATCGCTGGCGCCGCGTT
>MGNS01000115.1:1913-6310 GCA_001795165.1 Chloroflexi bacterium RBG_16_57_11 | reverse complement strand
TGCGATGCATTTGAGCACCTCAACAATGCCAATTATCTGCGCTACATGCAGGAGATCGCTTTCGACGCCTCTGCCGCGGCCGGCTACGACCTGGATCGTTACACAGCTATCGGCCATCACTGGCTGATTCGTGAAACAGATATCGAATACATCCAGCCGGTCCGCTATGGTGAGGCAGTCGAAGTCAAAACCTGGGTGGTTGACTTTCAAAGGGTGCGCTCGCGCCGGGCATACGAATTCCACCGCGGTGGATCGGAGAGCCTGATCGCACGCGCCGAGACGGATTGGGTGTTTATCAACACAGAAACAGGACGGCCGGCTACCATCCCGCACGAATTGAAGCTGGCTTTTTTCCCTGAAGGATTGCCTGAATCGTTCCCGCCGCGCCGACCTTTTCCGGTTGCCCCGCCGCCTCCACCGGGAGTCTTCGGGATCCAACAGAAAGTCGCCTTGCGGGATATCGATCCTGTGCAGCACGTCAATAACGCTGTATATTTAGTTTATATCGAGGAATGCGCAATGCAGGTGATCGCAGCCCATGGTTGGCCGGTTTCCCGTATGCTCGACGAAGGATTTGCGATCCTGCTGCGCCGCAACCAGGTTCAATATCTCCAGCCGGCGGTCTTGGGTGATCAGCTCTCCATAACGACCTGGGCTTCAGCTGTGAAGCGCTCCACCGCCACCCGCCACTACACCATCAAGCGCACTGGAGACGGACAGGTACTGGCAAACGTACATTCCCTCGGAGTCTGGGTCGACTTATCCACGGGAAGGTTGATCCGCATCCCGCCCGGCTTGCTCGAAGATTTCGCGCCGAATATTGTTCACATGAACTCGCATGGCGACCTTTGAACCTGCTTACTTAAGCCTGCTTACATCAGGTGAATTAGAAGGACACGTTTCGCAAGCATACCAACACCTCTCCATCTGCGATGTGTGTGCCTGGGAATGCCCGGTAGACCGTCGCGCTGGCAAAATAGGCGTCTGTCGCACCGGCCTGCGCGCCAAAGTCAGCAGTTATGGAGCCCACCTCGGCGAAGAGGACCCGCTGCGTGGCTGGCGGGGGTCCGGGACGATCTTCTTCACACGCTGCAACCTGCGCTGCCAGTACTGCCAGAACCATGACATCAGCCAGACGGATGTTGGCGATGAAGTCGAGCCGGAAGGGCTGGCCGCCATCATGCTCGAGCTGCAAGCCGCCGGTTGCCATAACATCAACTTCGTATCCCCCAGCCACGTGGTACCACAGATATTAGCTGGCGTGTATATCGCCGCGCAGGCTGGGTTGCGGCTGCCCCTGGTCTACAATACGGGGGGTTACGATTCACTATCGATGCTATCCTGCTGGATGGGTTGATCGACATCTACATGCCCGACATGAAGTATGGCGATGCTCAGATCGCCCGCCAGTACTCGAAAATCCGCAACTATCCCTCTGTGAACCAGGCTGCGCTCCGCGAGATGCACCGCCAGGTCGGCGATCTGCAGATCGACGAGCGCGGCGTGGCGCAGCGCGGCTTGCTGGTGCGCCACCTGGTGTTGCCCAATAGCCTGGCTGGCACAGCGCAGATCGTGCGCTTCCTGGCTGAGGAGATCTCCAAGAACACCTACCTGAACCTGATGGATCAGTATCGCCCGCATTACAGAGCCCACCTGATCCCCGAACTCAACCGGCGCCTGACCAGCCAGGAATATGCCCAGGCGGTTGAAATGGCCCACGCCGCCGGCCTATATCGCCTTGACGAGCGAAAACCTATCATCTGGTTTCCTCGCTAATGCGCTGGTTCGTCAAATTACCGATTGGCTGAATCAAACTGAAATCCCTGGATAAATTCTTTCGCAATGAACTTGACATGGGGAGGTATAGGCGTATAATCACAACCAGAGCAAGCATTACAATCCCATCACTGCCGTAGCAGTCACTCGTCGTAAGTATATGCAAGAACGAGGTGCCTCAATGTACGGCTGGACGTCAGGAGGGAGTGTCCCTGAGTTAGTCACTCCGCTCCGTCTGGTCTTGGGAATTATTCTGATCAGCGCTGGTGCTGCCAAACTGCGAGAGCATACTGCTTTTGTGGCTGGAGTTTTGCAGTACCAGGTTCTGCCAGCCCCGCTAGCACGTTGGTATGGACGCCTGTTGCCATTCGTTGAGCTAGGCACGGGTGTCTTTTTTATTCTGGGGGTGTGGATATTGCCAGCAGCGACCATATCGGCAGCCATGTTCGCCTCATTTACATTCGCGGTGACGATCAATCTGCTGCGAAAGAGTGAAATCCCCTGTTACTGCTTTGGCGCGGACGCCAGGGACAAAATGGGCTGGCACACTCTGGTGAGGATTGTCCTTCTTTTCACCGCTTCACTGGCGCTTATTCTCTATCCTGCTTTTCCCGACCCGATCAGGACTTTTGTCTACCAGCCATCCACCGATGGTCTGGTGGAACTTGTCCCGCTCATCGCCATCAGTATCTTTGGATTGTTGTTCATATCTTTGTTGGAGACTTATCCCTGGATAGTGCGAGCATGGACAGCTCCGGCAATAAAAGCGCCCTCTCGAAGTGTGAGTTACACCTGGATTCGGGAACCAGAAGAAGAAAGGAGGGAAGAGGCGTGAGCGGTCTTTTGCTGATCAGCTACATCGCCTTGTGGATCTTGGTTGCCCTGCTGACCGTGGTCGTTTTGGGTCTAGTGCGCCAGCTGGGATTGATCCACCTGCGGCTTGGTCCCGAGGAGCATCTCTTAACGACCCGTGAGGGGCTGGAGGTAGGTACCCCAGCGCCAGTGTTCCGTGAAATAGACTTGCTCAGTGAAAAAGATATTGCACTTGATGACCTCAAAGGCCGTCCGAGTGTGCTGGTCTTCGTTTCGCCCTCCTGCGCTCCCTGCACGGCACTCATGCCACATCTCAACACTTTTCAACGTTCAAACGATGGAAAAGTGAATATTCTGTTGTTTAGCCAGTCTGAGCCTCAAGCCAGCCTGGAGCTGGCCAAAACGCACCAATTAAAAATGCCAATTATCTCAGATCCGGAAGGAGCAATCTCGAAGGCCTACCAGGTACGCGCCACTCCCTTTGCCTATGGGCTGGACGAAGCAGGCCTGGTGCACAGGCGCGGTATTGCCAATGACCTGCAGGGTCTGGAGGCATTGTTGGAAGAAGCCCCTAATTCTGAACCAATGGTAGAGCTTCCCAAGGAGGAGACAACCAAAACAGATAGTTCTAAATAAATCAATATATTTTGTAGACAAACAATATGCAGGAGAATTTACCATGTCTATAAATGAAAAACTGACCCAAAGAATTGCCACTGATCTGTCTCGCCGTGGCTTCCTAAAGAGTATAGGAGGGCTTGCAGTCGGCCTAGGTTTAGCACTCTTAGGAAATGTGGAAGTTGCGCAGGCAGATCAGGGGTGTTGCCCTAACCCTGCTTGCTCAAATTGCACATTTTGGGCTGCTTGTCCGGTGGGATATCAATGTACAATAACTACTTGCTGTTTAGGCCACTGTACATGGGGATGCAATAAACGTAAATGCATCAATGATGACTATTGCAACCCTGGGACTGTTTGTTATTGTGCCCACAACCACGAGTCTAATTGTGGGGGTGGTTATTGTGGAGATGTTCCATCACCATGATAACCAACATCAAAAAATGAGGTTTGTTGTAACTTAGACTAAAATTTTTTATACTGCACTTAATAATTAACTCCAATTTAAGGTTGCTGATTATCATGAAACATAGGAACAGCGTGATTGTGTATTTAATTTTACTTATTACTAGCTGCACCTCTCCAACCCCCTCACCTACGCAAATACTTCCACCCTCTACGCAGATTATTACCCCAGACAGAACCCAAACAACCTTCAAGGTAGAAACACCAACCCCAAGCCCGACCGAGGCGCCGATCGTATTTGATGCCGGATATGCCAGCTCGCAAGACCCAAAACTTCTTGCTGATTTAGAGGCATGGGCAGGGCGTTTGAGCGCAGCAACCGGCTTGAATATTGCTGCCCAACCAGGACCGCCCACTGAAATGGAGCTCCTGGAAGCGATGGGGGCTGGAAAAATTCATATCGCCACTCTAAGCCCTCTGGCTTACATCGTTGGCCACCAGCGAGGCTGGGTAGAACCGAGAAGCGTATTGGAGTTCAGGCAGGAACCGCGCGCCATCATGTTTGTGGCTAGAAAGGATTCCGGCCTGGAACCAGGAGAAGCACCTGAGGTGTTCGCACAAATGGCCGGCAAACGCCCCTGCTGGCCGGAAGTGACGAGTTCACCCGCTATAGCACCCGTCTCGGATTATATTCTCCCGGCCGGCCTGCTCGCCCAAAATTCCATACAGACCGGACCTCCCGTGTTTATCCCAAGCAAGCCAAGCAAGCCAGGATACGGCCTCTT
>MGNS01000115.1:1321-1900 GCA_001795165.1 Chloroflexi bacterium RBG_16_57_11 | reverse complement strand
GACGCGGCGGTATTTCTCAACAAGTGCGACTTTACCGCTATAGAAGCGTTTCCGGCAGATGATTATTTGAAATATGTACCTGCTGAACTTATCAAATCTGGGGTCGCATCATTTGAAGATTGGGCCGAGCAAATGCAGGTTCTCTATACCACGCCCCCCATTATCCCCAACTACCTGATGGGAATCTCTGCCACACTATCGGCTGAAGTCAGAGACGAGTTAGTTAAGGGGATCATGGCAACCTCACCTCCCTTTGAGGATTGGAAGTTCCGCGCCTTCGACGAAACGGATTATGACGAATTCGGGAAAATCGTCGCTGCCTCCGGCCTTGCCCTGGAAAAATTCCTCCAGCTCTCCCCATTTGCTACAGAAGAAACGCCTAGCCTGGCAAAGGAATGGATTGCGCCTCCTGCCGGGACGGTGGTCATCGATGTCCTACCGGATGGGGCAACCCCATTCCTCCCTGGGTCGGAAAGGGCTTCCTTCACCAAGCGCCTGGTATTACCTGCTATCTACGCCGAGCTGGTCCGCCTGGATGCGGAAGGGAAATACTTCCCTTACTTAGCTGCTTTTTTACCC
>MGNS01000115.1:938-1240 GCA_001795165.1 Chloroflexi bacterium RBG_16_57_11 | reverse complement strand
TTGCGCTGGCAGGACGGCCAGCCGCTGACCGCTGACGACCTGCTTTTTTCCTGGGAACTGGTGATGAACCCGGATTGGCCTTTCGAACATTGGGGCATCGAAGGTCTGGCTGCCGAGGTCTATGTAGACTCGGTCGAGGCTCCAGCGCCGGACCGGGTGGTCTACCACTTCATGAGCCAGCGCCAGGCGCGCCAGGCTGCCCGGGACGGCGGCCGGCTGGGCGACCCGGCTCTCTACGCCGACCTGGCCGAACAGGTCGGGCCGGTGGTGTCGCTGGACTACCTGGAGGTCGGGCGCAACGT
>MGNS01000115.1:243-887 GCA_001795165.1 Chloroflexi bacterium RBG_16_57_11 | reverse complement strand
GGCGGTAAGCCCCGGCGTAAACCGGGCGGCGGGAGAAGTCGACCAGCCGGTGGTGCTGGAAGCCTGGGATGGATTCGTCCTGGGCATACCAAAAATCGAGCGGATCGTCTTTGGTGCCGGTTACTACTCAGAAGCTGCCGAGCCTTACTGGCAGACCCACGAAATGCTGTTCGAATCTTTGCAGGCCGGGGCAGTCCAGGCGCAGCTTTCCCTGCCCGCCGTCGATAGTCGGGAGGCGGGGATAGACCCGCGTGCCTACGATGCCCTGGCTGAAGAAGGGTTAGCTCAGGTTATTTGGTCTCCGCGTAACGTGTGGGGGGTGCTGGACTTCAACCTGGAGAACCCCCACCTGGCCGATTTACGCGTGCGCCAGGCGATCGCCCACGCCCTCGACCGCCAGGCGATCATCGAGGAGGCTTTGGCCGGGCACGGAGACCTGATGCGCAGCTACCTGCCCGCCTGGCACCCACTCTACGCCGGAGACGCAGCCCTGCTGGACTACGATTATGACCCCCAGCAAGCCCAGGCTCTGTTGCAGGAAGCCGGTTACGACCTGAGCCAGTTCCCGGCCGTGCACCCCACCAGGGGACCTTTGACCCTGCGCCTGGCTTCGATGGACGTGGCTCCTTATCCCCGCCAGGGGA
>MGNS01000115.1:0-236 GCA_001795165.1 Chloroflexi bacterium RBG_16_57_11 | reverse complement strand
GTCGATCAAAGAGCAGCTGGCGGAGATCGGTATCCAGGTTGAGGTGCAATTCTACGAATGGCAAGAGTTCGAGGGTGAAGATTGCAGCGCCATCCGCAACGGTCGCCAGTTCGACCTGGGCATGGCCGGCTGGGTCGGCGGCTCTTATTACCCCCTG
Organism: Chloroflexi bacterium RBG_16_57_11; assembly: GCA_001795165.1. Classification (GTDB taxonomy): domain Bacteria; phylum Chloroflexota; class Anaerolineae; order Anaerolineales; family UBA4823; genus RBG-16-57-11. The sequence goes on along the minus strand of MGNS01000115.1, from coordinate 79 downwards.
TGGTGGGTCGAACACTCCACCGCCAGCTGGAGTATCCCAACGATTGAGAATGGCTGCCCGTTTGATAAATCCAACTGGT
>MGNS01000114.1:11754-14925 GCA_001795165.1 Chloroflexi bacterium RBG_16_57_11 | reverse complement strand
GATTCGGGCTAATCAATTGAATGTGACTCAACTTTATCCCTTTGCTTGATGCTTATGGGTCACAGACCCGGCCTACCCTTGATTTTACTGGATCGGGTCGGAGATGCGGTGGGTTGTGGTGATCCCGCTCTGCCGCTGGTATAATTTCAGCATGAGCAACGAAGAATTGGTCAAATTGCGACGGCAGGAGATCCTTGCTATTGCACATCGTTATGGAGCAAAGGATGTATGCGTTTTCGGTTCCGTAGCACGCGGCGAGGCGCGTCCCGATAGCGACATCGATTTCCTGGTGGAGCTGGAGCCCGGGCGAAGTCTTTTTGACCTGGGCGGCATGCTCTATGATCTGCAAGAGCTCCTGGGAGTCCAGGTCGATGTCGTCACCCGTAATGGCTTACGCACTCGCATTCGCGAACGAGTGCTGAGCGAGGCAATCCCATTGTGAGAAGCGACCGGGAGCGGTTGCTGGATATCCTGGAAGCGATCGAGAAGATCGAACAGCATAAGGCCACGCAAAAGCCCGATTTCGACGCGGATGAGATGCTACAGGTATGGGTGGTTCATTACCTGCAGATTATCGGTGAAGCCGCCAGTCGAATTTCCCCTGAACTGAGAGCACAATACGCCGATATCCCTTGGGGACAGATGATTGGAACGCGACATGTGCTGGTACATGGTTATTTCGAAATTGATCTGGATATCGTGTGGACAGCGGTGGATGTGGATCTTCCGGAGCTTAAGCGCCAGGTGATGAATATTATCAGCCAATTGAATCAGGATGAGGGGATAGATTCGCAACCGCCGGATGTTCCTGGTTAAGCTAACAATGCTGTAGGATAGGCCGGTGAGCCATCGCTCTTTGTCCTCGCACTCAATACCCCAGCCCATTCCCGGCAGTTTGGAGCTTGTAGCTGGCGAAAGCCAGGCTAAGAGGGATTGTTTCATGGAGGTGCAACTGCATTTCTGTGGGTTATAATATTCTGACCAGGAGTAGCTATGCAAACCGAACCAATTACCATCCGAGTCGAAGCAGAGGCAGCAAAAGCTTTCCGGTCGGCGTCTCCTGAAAAGAGGCGCAAGCTGGAGTTGTTGCTCGGCATGCAATTGCTGGAATCCGCCAGGGGTGGACCAGCCCTTGATCAGATTATGGACGAGATCAGCCGGAACGCTCAGGCGCGTGGTCTGACGCCAGAAATCCTGGACGAACTATTGAATGAGAAAGAAAGCTAAGCGCTTTGTCCTGGATGTAAATGTCCTGGTAAGCGCTTTATTACTGGCCGATTCAACCCCAGGCAAAGCTTTCCGTATTGCTTATGAACAAGGTAAATTACTGCTCTCTGAGCAGGTATTCAAAGAGCTCTTTGCGGTTCTAAGCAGGGAGAAAATTGACCGTTATTTGCTGTGGGATGAGCGGCAGCGATTTCTGGCAGCTTTGCTCTTACACTCCACTTTAATCGAAATTCAAGAACAAATATCTGCCTGTCGCGATCCGGATGATAACCACATCTTGGAATTGGCAGCGAATGGACGAGCAGACTGCATCATAACCGGGGATAGCGATTTGCTCGTTTTACACCCTTTCCGGAAGATACCAATTCTCACCCCGGCCCAATTTCTGGAGTGGGTAGCGAATTGAATGCCTTTTTTGCTTTCGTAGTCGTCTATCGAGCGAAGGGGATCGCTCATGGCGTGACGCGGATCAGACCGGCCAGGCTGGAAGGTTTCTTTTGCAGACGCTGCAACGTATCGCGGTAATCGGCTTGTCGCCTTAGCCAGGTCTGGTAAACGCTGGCCCATTCGCCAAAGTCCAATACCCAGGCGTCATCCTCGGGTTCCTCCCCACTGATATAAGCAGCATAGAAGGTTTCTGAGCGGACACCGTATTTTCGCTCAAAAGTGAGCAGCTCTTCCTCCAAAGCATGAATGTCGGCAAGGATTTCTTGCAGGTTCATTGCAACCTCCGTATTTATTTTAACATGAATCCAGACCCTCGGCAGCTGGGCCACACGTCCGCTCCTCCGGTGCACTTAGTTCTCACGCTGCACGTCCCATGCGATCGACCGGGGTGACTGCTCCCGGCCGCTCCGCTCCTGCGTCTGATGGGAATTGTATCATGGGGCGAAAGCGGCGGGTCGCCGATCCGTCCCACCTCTCCCCTGCTCCCCAATTTCATATTACAATCAAGCTTAGCCGTTGCCACAAGCCACTTGGCACCTGACACCTGGCACTTGACACCTGGCCTCCTAATTTCCTAATTCCCTAACCCTCCTACCCTCGACCATGGACGACATCAGCCCCATCCGCAAGCAGTACCTCGAGATCAAGCGCCAGTACCCGCATGCCATCCTGTTCTTCCGCCTGGGCGACTTCTACGAGACCTTCGACCAGGACGCCGAGACCGCCGCCCGCGAGCTGGATATCGTCCTGACCTCCCGCAGCGTCGCCAAGGGCGTGCGCGTCCCGATGGCCGGCATCCCGCACCACGCCGCCGAGAACTACCTGGCCCGCCTGATCGAGCGCGGCTACCACGTCGCCATCTGCGAGCAGGTCGGCGAGCAGCCCGTGCGCGGCCTGTTCCCCCGCCAGGTCACGCGCGTGGTCACCCCAGGCACGGTGGTCGAGCCCGGCCTGCTCCCCGGCGACGCCAACAACTACCTGGCCTGTGTCGTGGTCGAGGCCGGCGAAGGCGAGAGCCGGGCCGGCGTGGCCTATGCCGACATCACCACCGGCGAGTTCGCCGCCGCCGAGCTGAGCGGGGCCGACATCCAGGCCGTGCTGCGCGCCGAGCTGGCTCGCCTGCGCCCGGCCGAAGTGCTGCATTCCGAAGCCCTGGCCCTGCGCGACGGCTTCCCCGGGCACCCCACCTCCTGGCCTAACTGGCGCTTCGAGCCCGGCCGCTGCCAAGAAGCCTTGTTACGCCACTTCCAGGCCGCCTCGCTGGATGGCTTTGGCCTGCGCGGGCTGACCCTGGCGATCCGTGCCGCCGGGGCCATCGTCCAGTACCTGACCGAGACCCAGGCCTCCTCCCTGACCCTGCTGACCGGGCTGAGCGTCTACACCCTGTCCGAATTCATGCCCCTCGACGCCGCCACCCGCCGCAACCTGGAGCTGACCGAGACCCTGCGGGGAGGCTCGGTCAAGGGTTCCTTGCTCGGCGTGCTCGACCATACCATC
>MGNS01000114.1:0-11743 GCA_001795165.1 Chloroflexi bacterium RBG_16_57_11 | reverse complement strand
CAAGCGCCTATTGCGGCAATGGGTCAGCAAACCCTTGTTGGACGTTTCTCAAGTGCACTCCCGCCAGGAAGGCGTGGAGCGCTTCTACCAGGACGGCCTGCTGCGGGCTGAGCTGCGCGCGGCGCTCAAGCCGTTGGGCGACCTGGAGCGGCTGGTCAACCGCGTCCTGGGCGGCAGCGCCCAGCCGCGCGACCTGGTCGCCATCCGCCAGACCCTGGCCCGCCTGCCGGCCCTGCGCTCCCTGCTGCCCGAGCAAGACCCGGCGCTGAGGTCCGTGCTCGACGACCTGCACCTGTGCCAGGACGAGCACGACCTGCTCCAGGCCGCCCTGGACGAAGACCCGCCTGCCACCCTGCAGAACGTTGGCGTGATCCGCCCTGGCTACTCCGCCGAGCTGGACGGGGTGCTGGAGCGCTCCCGCCACGCCCGGGAGTGGATCGCCAACCTGGAGGCGGTCGAGCGCGAGCGCACCGGCATCAAGTCGCTCAAGGTCGGCTACAACAAGGTTTTCGGCTACTACATCGAGGTCACCCACGCCAACACCACCGCCATCCCGGCCGAGTACATTCGCAAGCAGACCCTGGTCAACGCCGAGCGCTATATCACGCCGGAGATGAAGGAGTACGAGACCCTGGTGCTCAATGCCGAGGAGCGTATCCACGAGGTGGAGGCGCGCCTGTTCAAAGAGCTCTGCGCCCGGCTGGCCTCTTCGGCGGTGCGCCTGCTCTCCACCGCCCGGGCTCTGGCGCAGTTCGACGTGCTGGCCTCGCTGGCCGAGACGGCTGCCCTGTACGGCTACGTTCGCCCGCAGGTGGTCGAGGAAGACGTGCTGGAGATCCACGACGGCCGCCACCCGGTGGTCGAGCACAGCTTGAGCGGCGAGCGCTTTGTGCCCAACGATGTGCTCTTCGAGGAGGGCGAGCGGGTGCGGCTGATCACCGGTCCGAACATGTCCGGCAAGTCCACCCTGATCCGCCAGGTGGCGCTAATCGTCCTGCTGGCGCAGGTGGGCAGCTTCGTCCCCGCAACGGCGGCGCGCATCGGGCTGGTGGACCGCATCTTCACCCGCATCGGCGCTCAGGATGAGATCCACGCCGGGCAGTCCACCTTCATGGTCGAGATGGTCGAGACCGCCAACATCCTGCACCACGCCACCCCGCGCAGCTTGCTGATCCTGGATGAGATCGGGCGCGGCACCAGCACCTACGATGGGGTCTCGATCGCCTGGGCGGTGGTCGAATATTTGCATAATCACCCCCGCCTGCGCTCCAAGACGCTCTTCGCCACTCATTATCACGAGCTGACCCAGCTGGCCAATCTGTTGCCCGGCGTGCGTAATTACAACGTTGCGGTAAGCGAGGCGGAGGGCCAGGTGGTCTTCCTGCACAAGATCATCCCCGGCGGCGCCGACCGCTCGTATGGCATCCACGTTGGGCAGCTTGCCGGCCTGCCTAACCCGGTGGTGCAGCGGGCGGGTGAGATTTTGCAGCAGCTCGAGGCTTCCTCCGGCAAGGCCGTGCGCATCAACCCGCTGGCCCCCAAACAACTGGCCTTGTTCCCCGAGACCAACCCGCTGCTGTCTGAGCTGAAATCCATCGATGTCAATGCCCTCTCGCCGATCGAGGCGCTGAACAAGCTGTTCGAGTGGCAGAGGAAGTATCTGAAAGAGTGAGCCTTCCAGTCCAGAGAATCAAGGAAACCCCGAGTACATCGTCGGGGTTTCCTTGATGAAGGATGACTGTCGCCTAGCTGCTTTGTGGCATCACTTCTTTCCACAAGCCAATCATGTTCCCGGCCGGGTCGCGGAACATCCCCATCCAACCCATACCGGTGACCTCCATCTTCTCCATCAACGTTGTGGCGCCCAGGCTTTCCGCCTTCTTCAGGGTTGCTTCGATGTCATCCGTGCCAACATAGAAGACAACGGTCCCAACGGGGTAGCTCTCGCTCACCGGGTTGATCCCGCCGCCGACCTCGTCAGGTCCTGTCTCGAAGGTGTAATATTTAAACTCAGGAAAGGCCTGGATCTTCCAGCCGAACAGGTCTGTGTAAAATTTCCCCGCCGCTTCCTGGTCCGGGGCAGCAAACTCGATATGCACGATAGGGTGGTTAGACATGGTATTCTCCTTTGGCTGAATAGGTAAAAGGGACTGATTTGGCTCGAATATTTTAGAACATAAGTTCTGATCTGTCAAGCCTTTTGCCCGAATCTCATTCCTGTCTAAAGCCGGTATATCTGCACACTTTCCGGCTCGATTTCCAGCGCCCAGTTCGCCGAATTTGTACTCGACATACAGGCGCTCCGGGCTGCGCTCTGCCTATTCCAGCCGGATCTCACGTTTAAACTAAAAGGTAACCAAATCGTGGTTCCAGTCGCCTTGTTGTTCAGGGTCGAAGCCCTCCAGCGGGTCAAAGGCGCGCTCAATGACAGAGGGCATGATTTACCTCCTGGCTTTGATCAGCCGCCGGGTGAGCGTGCTCCCCAGGATGGCGTATGCGTCGGTGGGCAGGTAGTGACTGGCGGCGGCATCGAACAAGACCTGGAAGCTGGACGGAAAGTCCTCGTCGCCTTGCCAGTAAATTGCCAGCAAAGGCACGCGCGGCAACGCATGAAAGGCGAAGGCGGCGTCGCCCAGCGGCTGACGAATCCCGCCCAGCGCCTGCGCCGCCCGCTCGAAAGCCAGACGGTCATCCAGGAAAAGGCGCGCCAGCTCCTTACCGGTATAGCCCTGGAAGGCCTGATTGTAGAAGCGCCCATCCGGCAAGTCGGAGAAAGCGATCCACTTGCCGCTCAACGGAGCGCCATCAGCAGTGGTCAGGTAATAGAGAAAGAGCGCCTGGTCGAATGACGATAGCGGTTGGTCTTCTCCATCCGGATAAGCTACCCACTCAGAGCAGGCGATGGAGATCGGGCGGGACCACAAGCTGAGGTGTATCCTATCGCCCATCGGAAGATGCGTATCCGCTGAGCTATAAATCGCCCCGGCCAGCCCGGCGATCGTCCCCGGATCTGAGCTCGCAAGAATAGCGCGCAGCTCACCCAATCGTTGGGCAAAGCGGTGCTCAAGACGCTGAGGGTCAACCGGCTCAGGCTGAGTGGCAGCATTACTCTGAGAGGTAACAGGGGACACGAAGGGTACTCCTTACGAAAATGTTGGCTGGAATCCTGGCTGACTTACAAAACCGCAAACCGCAAAACTTCCAGCACTTTGTTCCTCTAAATGACTCGCACCCCATCTCATGATCAGATGGGGTGCATGGATCTATCAGGGTAACAGCCCGGACAACTTCACGCGCCTGTGGGTTGTCAAAGCGTTACTTTCTCTTGTTTTGCAGCGTGCGATACAGGATTTGCTCCAGTTCGTTGGTAGCAGCTTTGGATTTGCGCTTACCCTTATTGGGTGATTCGGCAGGATATTTGTCCTTCGAGCGTTCCATGGCCTCGCGCAGGGCGATTTCCATGGCTGTCGGGGTGGGCTCATCTTTGGCATCATCCTCCACAGCCGGCGCCTGTTCGGCGCTCTTGGCAGGGCGGATGTCTTTCTCCTTTACTTCCTTGACCGGCGGCTCTTCCAACGCTTTCATGCTTAATTTGATCTGGCGCTTGCGCTTGTCCAGGCTGAGCACTTTGACTTCTACCTCGTCGCCTTCTTTGACAACGTCACCGACGGTTTTGATATAGTCGTGGGTCAGCTCACTGATGTGCACCAGGCCGGGTCGCTCTGCACCAATATCCACAAATGCGCCGAATTTCTCCAGCCGAGTGACCTTACCCTTAACGACCATATCGGGTTGTATATCGCGCCACTCGAGATCGAGCGGTTTGATCATGGTCAGCTCAATGCGATTTTTCTTTGGCACTACACGGTGTACCCACACATCCACCTGTTGACCGGGCTTTACCACGTCTTCGACGCGGTTAACGGCCTCGCTCTGCAGTTGGGATATGTGTACCACCCCTGGGGTATCCATGCCGATATCGATCAAAGCACCCGCTAAGGTGGTTTTGAGCACCGTGCCGGTGAAGTGTGTTTTGCGCTTTATTTCGCTCAGATCGTTAGCTTGGGCAGTCTCGGGGACTGCCAGGGCTTCAGTTTCCATAATAACGCTTTCTCCAGTTGTAAAGATATCTCAACCGCCTGCGGCAAGCGCCGTGAGCGGGAAATGTTAAAATATACGTCGGGTGGGCTTCACCCGCGAAACTGGATTATACCTCTCGCAGGGGGAAATGTCAAAGATCAGCGGTCAAAAAAGGGAAAGTTATCAGTGTCATCCTTTGAGCTGATTTACCAGGTCGACATATGACTGCATGGCCGCCTCGTTCGAGGTGCCCTTAACCTTGGCCCAGGCATCATATTTCGCCTGTCCCACCATATCCATGAACCCTGGGCGTTTCCCCGATACATCACCGACGGTAGCCTGTTTATAGTACGCGTATAGCCGGAGCAGCGTATCGTTATCGGGCTTCTTGGGCAACTTTTGCGCCTCTTGCGCGGCTTTTTCGAACTGAGTTTTGAGGTCGCTCATACTGTTCTCCGGGTGGTGCTTCTGGGCTGAGCAAGGAGGGAATCCTGAGCTGTAGCGTGAGGCCTGGCGTCGGATGAGGCGATAGCCTGGTCTAAGTCTCGGGCGGAGCCACCTCGCGTTGCAAAGTGTGGATACCATTTCGCACCTGGGTAATGGCGCGCTCGAGCTCAATCTCCAGGCGGGAGAGCTGGTCAACAACGTATTGGTCAGCCTCTTGTCGCTCTTTTATCAGGTCGACGCGGGACTGGTTGATCAACTGGTCGGCGCGTGCCTGGGCAGCCTGCACGATGGAATCCCGCTCGAGTAATTGCTCGCTTTTCTCCCGAGCAATCGCCAGCGTTCGGTTTGCTTCTTCCTGGGCCTGAGCCAGGATACGATCGCGCTGAGATAAAAGCTGCTGCGCCTTTTTTACTTCATCCGGAACGGCAACGCGCATCTGATCGATAATATCCAGCATGCGGTCTTCGTCCACCATTACGTTATGGGTAAACGGCAGCGGGCGGCTTTGATTGAGCAGCTCTTCAAGACGGTCAACAAGGTGCAGAATGTCCATAGGGTCCCTCCCCAGAGTGGACTTTGAGATGATGGTTTAGATTACACTCAAAATGCCTTTTCGTCAACGGTTTATCAACCTTCGTTGGCTCGGATCAGCCTAATCACGCAATGAAGTGGTGACGACGTGTCCGTCTCCCAGCTCCTGAAATCGATGGGTTAGAGCTTGTTCTACATGCGGCGGCACCATGCTGCTGATGTCCCCGCCCAAGGAGGCAATCTCGCGCACGGTGCTGGATGAAAGGAAGGTATGCTCCTCGGCTGTGATCAGGGCGCAGACCTCGATCTGCGGCGCCAGCCGGTGATTGGCAAGAGCCATTCGAAACTCCAGCTCGAAATCCGAGAACACACGCAAACCACGAACAATGACCTGTGCATTGACAGCTTTGCATAACTCGACCGTCAGACCGCTGTAACCCATGACCTTGATCTTGGGTTCGCCGATAAATGACTGTTGTACTAGATCGATGCGCTCTTCCGGCGTCAACACAAGCGATTTAAGCGGCTTATCATACACCGCGATGATCACCTCGTCGAACAGGAGGGCTGCTCTATGGGCGATGTCGATATGCCCATAGTGGATCGGATCAAAGGTTCCTGGAAATACAGCTCGTACCATACGATGTTCCCTCTTGGGTTGCAGGATTTATACCTAGCTGATGTCACCATTGCCACCGCCCCAGGCGCGCTGGTACGCCAGCGCCAGTAACTGGTGCTCAGGGCGGTCCAGGTCTGGATCTTGCTCAAAAACGGTTTGAGAGAGGCGGCGCGATTTTTCGATTAAGCGGATATCGCTCAGGCTGGCGAATTGAAATTCGGCATAGCCGGCCTGGCGCGTGCCTAAGAACTGTCCGGGGCCTCGCTGCTCGAGATCGCGTTCTGCCAGGATGAAGCCATCGTTGGTCGATGCCATCACCTGTAAGCGCTCATTTTCTGCTTCGTCGGCCTTGTCTGGGATGAGCAGGCAGAACGATTTCTCCGCTGCGCGACCCACCCGGCCACGGAGCTGATGCAGCTGAGCCAGTCCAAAACGGTTAGCCCCCTCGATCAGCATGACCGTAGCGTTTGGTATGTCCACACCGACCTCGATCACGGTCGTGGAAACCAGGATATGATACTCACCGTTGCGAAAATCGGTCATCACCTGGTCTTTATCTTCTGCGCGCATCCGTCCATGTAGCAAGCCGAGCTTAAAATTCGGAAATACTTCTTTCTGCAAGCGAGCTTGCTCATCGACAGCTGCCCTGGCGGTGCTATCTTCGTTTTCCTCCACCAGGGGATAGATGATAAACACCTGCTGACCTTGCTCTACCTGGCTGCGAATGAGCGCATAGGCCCGCTCGCGCTCGCGCGGCGTGAGCACGAATGTGCCGACAGGTTGCCGCCCAGGCGGCATTTCATCCATGATGGACAGATCCAAATCACCGTAGATGGTCAAAGCCAGGGAGCGCGGGATAGGCGTGGCGGTCATCACTAGCAGGTGTGGGCTGTGCCCTTTGGCGCGTAAGGCCGCGCGCTGTTCGACCCCAAAGCGATGCTGCTCGTCCACAACCACAAGCTCGAGATTGCTGAATGTAACCAGGTCTTCGATCAAGGCGTGTGTTCCGATCACCAGTTTGATCGAACCATCTGCCAGACCGAGGCGGATCAGGCGCTTATCAGCCTCTGGCGTCGCGCCGATCATCAGCCGGATCTGTGACTCGTCAAGGACGACCGAGGGGAGGTCCGTTGAATCGGCAACACCAGCGGCTTGCGGCTGGGTGGCCAGCAGTTGTACCAGGTTCTGATAGTGCTGCTCCGCCAGGATACTGGTTGGGGTCATTAAGGCGGCCTGGGCTCCTTCGCGGGCAACCATGGCAATCGCCAGGGCGGCTACGATGGTCTTGCCAGAGCCGACGTCGCCCTGGATCAGGCGGTTCATGGGTCGTCCCGAAGCAAGATCTTGTCGCACATCATCGATGGCTCTCTTTTGAGCGCCGGTGAGGCTGTAGGGCAGCAGGCTGATCTGCCCATCCAACCATTCTGTCTCGATGGTGAAGGCTCGCGCGGTACGATCCTGCCAGGCGCGCCGCTGAGCCAAAACCCCAAGCTGGAGTAAAAAGATCTCATCGAAGGCCAGGCGATCCTGGGCGGCTTTTAATTGTTCCCAAGAGTCCGGATAGTGGGCTTGCAACAGGGCTGTTCCAAGATCAACGATTTCGGCTGAGCGCCGCAAGTCAGCCGGCAATGGATCGGGAACGCGCGGCGCCCAGTAAGTAACCACCTGGTTGACCAGCCGGCGCAGCCACCGTTGGGTAATTTGAGCGGTAAGTGGGTAGATGGGCACAATGCGATTTGTGCTCAGCTGCTGCTGTTCCAATGGCTCCCAGGAGGGGTTGTCCATCACGGCGCGACCCAGGTATTGCGAGACTTTTCCAGACAGGGAAATCTGGGCTCCGGGGTTCAATCGCCGGGCAATCCATACCTGGTTGAACCAGCTAACGCGCAGTGAGCCGGTGCCATCCGACACAATGGCTTCCACTCGCTGCAGTTTGCCGCCGTGCATCGATCGAAGGTTGACGCTTTGTACGGTGCCGATAACGGTAACTTCTTCGCCGTAGGCCAACCGGTTGATTGGCTTGAGCCGGGAGTAATCATCATAGCGGCGCGGAAAAAAGTAAAGCATGTCCCGCAAGGTGTGAAGCCCAAGCCGCTCCAGGGTTTGTGCGGTGCGAGGACCGATGCCTTGCACCGCAGTGAGCGAGGCGTTCAGGGCGCCTGGCTCCACCGGGGGAGGGGCAGGCGGCAGAGAAGATACTGCCTGCACTTCGGGTGGCTCGATCGCGATCGGCGCCTCCTGGCTCGATGGACCAAATCGCTCACTCTCTACGATGAGTTCTGTAGAGGCTTGACGATCTAGTGATTCATCGACCGTTTGCTCGCGCACTTGCTCGACCGGCTCGGCCTCGAAGGGGGTCTCCGGCGGTAAACCGGATTCGCTGCGCTGGATTCGCCGCCATAATCCTTGCAGGGTTTCAGCGCGTGATTTCTCCGTTAGCCTGGAATAGTCTCGGATGCGGGTGACAATCGCCTGGATTAAATCCTCTGGCACGCCATCGAGGCGTGCTTCAGGCACCCATACATCGAGCATGCGTTCCAATCCACCAAGAACGGCGTGATTATCGTAGCCTCGCTCGGCTTCCAGCTTAAAAAATTTTTGTAACTTTTGAATGGATGGCTTCATTATCAGTGTATTTTACCAGCCTTTATCCCCTCACTTCACAACCGCGGCAAAGCCGAGGCCATTAGGACCAACGTGCGTCCCAATCACAGTCGTCACGTTGATAACCAACGGATCAAAAGGCAGGCGGTTTCGGAGCTCGCTCAGGATCTGCCGGGCGTCGGCTTCAGCACGGGTGTGCAAAATTGCCAGACGCTCCAATTCGCCCAACCCAAGTATCAGCTCTTTCAGCCGGGCGATGCCCTTGCTGCGCGTGCGCGCTTCGCCCAGGCTGATGACCTTGCCTCCCTCGCGAACTTCTATAAAAGGCTTTATCTGTAGCAAACCTCCCAGGCGCGCACGCGCCCAGGAAACTCTCCCGCTGCGACGTACATATTCCAGCGTATCAAGCATCGCAATCAGACGCACCCTGGGACGAATATCTGCCAGCAAGGCTAATATTTCGCCGATCGTTGCGTGGCGTGCGATGGATTCAGCTGCTGCGAGGACCTGAAAGCCAAGGCCCATGGAGACGCTCTGGCTATCCTGAACATATACGCGCCCTGGGAATTCTTGTGATGCAGTGTGAGCCGCGTTGTAGATCCCACTAAACTGGCTGGAAACATGGACAGAGATGACCTGGTCGGCGCCGAGTTCGAGCAAGTTTTGGTAAAGCTGCTGGTATTCGCCGGACGAGGCAGTGCTGGTCGTCGGAGGCTCTTTCATCCCAGGCAGACGCAGATAGAATTCATCACGCGAGATATCTTTTCCATCCACCAGTGCTTGGCCGTCGATTATGACCAGGTTTGGAACCACATGAATCTGGTGTTTTTCAATCAAATCGGCCGGAATATCGGCCGTACTATCGGTGACGATGGCAATGTTCATCATGAGACCCCAAATTCAATATGTAGCCGCGAGGTGTGGGTGTAATAATAGTTTCGTTTACTCGATAGCGATGATGAATTGATAATGCGGCTGACAGCCTTCCTGGATTTCTACTTCTTGGGCAGGGTAAACGGTGCGCACCTTATCGGCGATGCGAAATACCTCTGCCTTTGAGATGTTATCCCCGTAAAACATCGTGATCAATTCAAAATGGTCGGCCTGAGATTCTTTTAGCAATTCAAGGCAGGCTTCCTCCAGACTTGCAGCCGCCAGTACAAGCTTTCCGTTATGCAGGGCGATAATTTCGCCCTCCCGCACCTGCACATTGTCGATCTCTACGCTGCGTGTGGCAATGGTAATCTCGCCTGTTTCTACATCCTCCAAAGCCTCATTCATTTCTGAGACAACAGTTTCGAAATTGCCGTCTGGGATCAGGCGCATGATCGCAGCCAGGCCCTGAGGAACTGAGCGGCTGGGGATTACAGCGACCGTTTTTACGGTTAACTCCGCGGCGGCCTGGGCAGCCAGGATGATGTTCTTATTATTCGGCAGCAGGATGACTTTGTCGGTTGGCAAATTTTCAAAGGAATGGATGATTTCTTGTGTGCTTGGGTTCATCGTCTGTCCCCCCTCAACAATGCCGGCGACGCCTAAGCTGGCGAACACCCTTGAAATCCCTGGTCCAGGCGACACAGCAATCACGGCAATTTGACCTGGCTCGATCGGCGCTATGATCGGCTGGCTATCATCGCAAGAATCCTGTCTTTCCTCCATCTGGGCAATCAGATTCTCGATCGCAATTTTTGTGATCACGCCTAACGAGCGGGTGTAATCAATCGGTGAATAGAGTTTTTCGGTCGGCACGTGGATATGCAAGCGATACATGCCGTCGCCCTCGCCCACCTGGATCGATGTTCCCATCTGCTCCAGGTCATTATAAAAGACTGGCAGCTCGAGCGGCTCGTGCGGTCGAAAATCGACGATAACTTCGAAGTCTTGACCAGGCTCGATCGCTTCCATCGTATTCTCAAAAATCATTTCGGAGAGTGGAAGGACAGCCGTTATGGCCACGTCTAATGGCTCTCCCTTGAGATATCGCAGCATCCCCTCGAGGATAAAAAACAGACCTTTGCCACCCGCGTCAACCACCCCTGCCTCTTTGAGGACCGGCAGTAATTCCGGTGTGCGCTGCACCGATCGGTCGGCGGCGGTAACCAGGATATCCAACAGGGTGACAGGATTATCGGTGGACGCCTGGGCAGAATCGGCCGCCGTCGCGATGTCTTTTGCCACGGTCAAGATGGTTCCCTCGACCGGTCGAACCACCCCTTTATAGGCTGTATCTCGTGCTGCAGCGAATGCTTGCACCATCGTCGGTACATCGAGCACGGCTTTGTTATCCACCGCTCGCGCAAATCCACGCCAAAGCTGGGAAAGGATTACGCCGGAGTTGCCCCTCGCTCCCATGAGCGCACCATGCGAAACGGAATGCACCATTTTTCCGAGATTGTGCTCCCCCGAATTGGCTATCTCATCGAAGGCGGCTTGCATCGTTAGCAGCATGTTCGTGCCGGTATCTCCATCCGGCACAGGAAAGACATTCAGCGAATTTACGATTTGGTGGTTGGTTCGCAACCATGTCAGGCTGGCTTCGACCAGACGCTTGAAGGTTTGACCGTCGATGACAGTCTTGGCTGTATCTGGATCAGATCTTGCGACGGGCGTTGGATCAGATAACATTAATACATTGCTCCTTCGGCAGGTGGTCGTAGCGGGATCGATCAGAGCAAAACTGCACGGATTTCAATCGTAATCGGTAATACGCAAACCGCGCACATGTACATTGACTTCATGAATGGGCATACCGAGTGCTTTTTCCACTTGAAAGCGAACAGTGTTGCTTACGCTGGTGGCTACCGACTTGATCCGCGTGCCGTACTCGATGATCACATAAAGATCGATCATGATGCTTTGCCCGTCGTACTGAACTTCGACGCCTTTGGTCGGGTCTTTCACTAACACATGCGCCAGACCTTCCATCAAACTTTTGGATGTCAGGCCGACCACGCCATAGGATTGTAATGCTGCGTGATAGGCGATGCTTGCAATGGCTTGTGGAGAGACGTGAATGCTGCCGAGTGGGGTGGTTTCGTCCATCTGAGGTTCCTCTGGAATTGGCAGATTATACATGAAAATTCGCATCTATGCTTGAAAAGAGCCACGCTTTGTGGTAATATTGTCCGGCTGTCCTCCTGGCAGGAATGCCAGCCGGAAGGGATTGGATTTTTTCTTGATGTGAGAATTATTGCGCATCGAGTGTTGGAAAGGAAATTGTGAACTATGGCTAAGTGTGCTCATTGCGGAAAGAAAACGACTTTTGGTCTCAACAGGCCGTGGTCAAAGAAAGCTACGCAGCGAACTTTTCGTCCTAATCTCCAAACAGTTAGTGTGTTGGAAGATGGTCGAATGGTGCGAAAAGTGTTGTGTGCCAAGTGCATCCGCACCCTGGTAAAAACAGAAGCGTAATCCGACTCGCTCCCAACGGTTTTCATTTCGATCGCGCGGAAATCACGGCTA
>MGNS01000113.1:42597-42665 GCA_001795165.1 Chloroflexi bacterium RBG_16_57_11 | reverse complement strand
GCCTTGTGGTTGAACCTGTTTTGGAACTGCGATACGTTGAACGCGGGAGCCGCGGCTCCGGCGATCTT
>MGNS01000113.1:40399-42571 GCA_001795165.1 Chloroflexi bacterium RBG_16_57_11 | reverse complement strand
GCCCGTAGCCGGGCAGGATGGTCGGCGCGCCGACCGGGCTCAGGTCCGGGGCGCCGGTGTAGTAGTCGTAGCTCGGGATGCGGGCCGGGAAAGCTGCCGGTGCATCGTTGTACAGGATTAGCGTCTGGCCGGCGAACTTTGAGAAGTCCACGATTACGTCAGCGCGTTCGGCGGGAGCCAGCAATAGCGAGTGCTGGTCCACATTGCCAACGTCGAAGCGGGTCGGGTCTGTGATCCAGGTGGTGACCTGCTGGCCATCCACGACCACCGGTTTCGGATTGAAGCCGCTTTCTGTACCAAAATGGACCCAATCCGGCCCCGCAGGACTCAGGTTGAGGTCTGGTGTGGGGAAGACGACTGGGTCGAGCTGCGCGGCCGCCAATTTGGCGGCATCGAGCGCCACCTCGGTCCCGCCGATGACCTGACCAAGGCCGTTCAAGTCCGTGCTTGCCGTGCTGGCATCGGCCACGTACCACTGGAAGTTGAAGAAGCGGTCGTTAGCCGCATTGAGCATGCGGAAGCGGTAGGTCTTGGGCTCCAAGGTGACCGTCGGGTAGGCCGTCCCGTTCACGAGCGGCGTGTCGTTGAACTGCTCCATACCAACCGAGATGTTCGGCGTGCCAGGAATTAATTCCGGTTCGCAGAACGGATCCTCCTGGTACTGCCAGGTGGACGGGATGTCCAGGCTACAGGGCACTGGCAGGAAGGTCGTCCAGTCATCTACCGTGCCGCGGACCCCGTCTGGTCCCTCCGGGTCCTTCCCATAATATGGGTTGGCGATCGGGCCGTTCTTGGTATCCCCGGCAGGAGGCCAGAACCACGGTCCATACATCCAGCGTCCGAAGGCGCTCATGCCGCCTGGGTCGCCGGGGTTTTGGGCTGGCATGTACACGTGGTGGTACCAGAAGTTGCCGTATCCGCCCCAGCGACTGACGTCCCAGGTCGGGTCTTGCGCTGCCAATTGCGCCGTGTCAGGCACAAACGTCCGATCCTGGATGACAAGCGGGATTCCTTCACCCATGCTTGCGTATGGACCATTCGGGCCGAACAGTGATTGCTCGACGGGGTCGGTAATCACGTAGCCCGCGGCTTCGCCGGCATATACGTTCAGGCGGGTAATGCCCCACGAGTGGTCGTGGTAGAACATCAGCCGGGCGCTCTGCTGGTTGGTATAGAAGAACGTCTGGCAGCCGTCGGTGGGACTGGAGCAGTCTGGTATACCAGCATCAATCGCAGCCTGACCCACCATGTCTGGCACGCTCTCCACGCTGACGCCTTCCGGCCACATTGTGGGTTCAAAGCCCATTCCAGTGTCAAAGCCCTCACCGGCCGGGGTGACCCACTGGTGCGGCGTCCCGTCGCTGATCCACGGCACGTTGCCGCCGTGCAGGTGCAGCGTGGCGCGGTTATCCGTGAAGCACATGCCCCGCATCATCGGGTCAAAATACTTTTCACCACACATCGGGTTGCGCGCCGCGTCCAGGACATCACCGCCGGCCGCCGGCACGGGATCATACATTCCAGCCATTGCGGCCTCGCCTGAGCCCATGATCGTGGTGTCAACCGGCAGAAAAAGGTCGCCGGCCGCCCCAGTGGGCAGCAGGTTGTAGAATGTGATCCTGACCGGTCGGTCTCTCTGGGCGACGATGGTCGGTCCCAGGAAGTGTGGTTGATCCACGCCGGTTTTACCACCCGGCAGAGGGTAACCGATGCCGGTAACGACCGGCGTCTCCAGCTGCACGTAGCCGCGCAGTTTCGTCGGTGGCAGATCACTGTGCATCTGCTCGGTGTATTCAACTACCCCGATCTCGTAATAATCCGCTCCGGGGAAGGTCCTCGTGTCCGGCACAGCCAACGGGATGTACTGTCCCAAGTTGTTCGCTCCCGCCGGCGTGAGGCCTGGCAGGGTATCGACGAACTTGCGGATGCCCGGGATCAGGTAACCAGAGCCGGGCTGCCTCACTTCGATCGCTGAGATGATCCCGTTATCGAGCACTGCTATGGCGGTGGCTCCTAAACCGGTCGGGTCGCTGATGGTCACATCCGGCGGGTTGTTGTAGTCTGCACCAGGATTATCGACGGCGATTGAGGTGATAGCCAACGACGTGGTCGCAGAAGCCAGAGTCGCGCCCGCGATTGGATCGTACAGTGTGCCATTGTGGATGGCGACAC
>MGNS01000113.1:39525-40259 GCA_001795165.1 Chloroflexi bacterium RBG_16_57_11 | reverse complement strand
GCATCCGGCAGGTCGAATTCCACTGTAGGGAAGGTGTAGCCGCTGCCCTCAAAATTGGGTGCTACAAACGTGACCGCGTCGACGCCACCATAGGCAGTAGCAGTTGCACCGCCATTGCCACTGAAGCTCACGATCGGTGCCGTGTAGCCCGCACCCGAGGCGGTTACCGTGACGCCGACGACGGCCCCCTTCTTAACGATGACCGCGTCGGCGCGGGCGCCGGTCCCGGCCCCGAGGATGTCGACCTGGGCACTATTATAATCGTGCCCGGGGTTGGTGACGGTGATGGCGGTGATGGCGCCGTTGGCGCCAACGGTGGCGACCGCCTCAGCTCCGCTCCCACTATTGCTGGTGATGACCACCTGGGCATCCGGCAGGGTGAACGGGCTGTTGGCCCAGTTCGGATACGGGCCAAAGTAGTGCGGAACCTTCGACTCATCCGTGGGTCCGGCCGGCATGGCCGAGGCATTGCTGCTGCTCCCTACCAGGGAAACAACCATCACGATGAGAAGCAGGATGTTTAATATTTTTCGACCGTACATGGTATTATCTCCTTATCTATCGATTATCGAGGCTTGTTTCTGCTTTTGACCTGGCTTTCACAACCATAGTGTGGAAAGTCCAGTGTGTGGTTCGGGTATCGATATATTTCCATAATCGCTCCTTCTATGTATAAATTTGATACTTCCGGAATAATACGCACGTAAGTTCATCCGCCCGTCTCGCTGCCGGTA
>MGNS01000113.1:33710-39514 GCA_001795165.1 Chloroflexi bacterium RBG_16_57_11 | reverse complement strand
GCAGAATGAGCATTTTTGTCTTAATCGTACGGTCCCATCCTCGGCAGACTCGAATTGCTCGAGCCAGGTCTGGCGGAGCGCTTTGATCTCTTCCAATTCGCCCAGCTCGGTTAGGTTGGTGCGTTTAATCGCTTCGAATAGATGTTGAATGTCGGCGCCGATGGTCTCGGCCATCAAAGCTTGTTCAGGGACGGTATGAGGTAAGTCCGGTCTGGCTTTGAACAGGTGGTAGCGGCTGTACCAGTTCGGCTGGATAATATTGCGCAACCATTTGGGGTAATTTGTAGCCAGCGTTTCGAGTGCGCCTCTTTGGGCCAGCATGACCTCCTCCAGGCGGGTTTGTGTGCATACCTCATCCAACAAAGCGACCGCCTTCATCTGCGCCGGTTGGCAATCATCAATCAAACCCTGGGAATAAAAATGACCCAGGATCGATTGAAATTCTTGTTGCCAGACAGGTTGGTGATACACCCGCTGGCGATATTTACACAGCATCACCCGGGATAACCCCGGGTAATGCATGGACAGGTGCAAAGCGTATTTCCAATCCACCCTCAGTCGGGAGGCCTCCTCCGCCTGGCGGTCGGATAGCTTTTCCTTGTATTGCAATACGGTGGCCACAGCCAGCGTGGGTACCATCCAGGTTTGCGAACCTCCCCCGTTTTCGGAATCGGAGCAATGCACTTCGGCTAAGAGCGTAGCCCAATTGTCTCCCACCTTTAGATAGAAATTCTCCCGCCCCAGGATAGCCCTGGCTGTTTTTATCGTATCGGTTGGGATGGTGGACAACGTTTGACGTGGATTCATTTCGGCTTCGCAGGCGTATGCCATAATGGGTAAATTTCTAAAATGAACTGGTCCGGTAGGGGTCTGCGATTTCTTTATATCCTTATCCACGCCTCTTGTTAATTGGAGAAAACCACAAATTTTTCTTATCCGGCTTGCCAGGTTCTACGCGGTTTGAAACCACAGGATAGAAATAGCCGGCGCGTAGTTTCTACGCGCCGGCTATTGCGGTTTTTTAGGGGGGAATTAGCGGCGATGCATCTATAGCTCAGGGTCAGGTGATGCCATTTTCGGCTGCGTAACGGATCAGGTCCACACGGCTGTGCAGGTTTAGCTTCCCGGTCAGGTTCGCACGGTGATATTCGACTGTGCGCACGCTCAGGCTTAAGATCTCTGCGATCTGGCTGTTGGTATAGCCACGGACGATCAGGCGCAATACATCCACCTCCCTGGGTGTCAACGGCTCTGCAAGAGCGGCTGAAGGCTTGGTTTCTGGCTCAGGCTCAGATAATAATGCGCGCATCATTGCCGGGTGAACGTACAGATCCCCACGCATCACAGTCTGGATAGCGCTTATTAGCTCTGTTTTAGCTGCCCGCTTGAGGATATAACCATCTGCGCCAGCCTGGATGGCCTCGTGAACCAGGTCAACATCCTCGTAAAGGGTGAGGATTAGCACGCGCACGTTTGGCAGGCTTTTTCGTATACGTCGTGTGGCTTCGATGCCTCCCATCTCTGGCATGTTCAGGTCCATCAAAATCAGATCGGGATGGTTCTCGGAAGCCAGGCGCAACGCCTCCTCGCTGTTTTCTGCCTCTCCGACCACCTCAAACCCGGTCTCATAATTCAATAATGCCACCAAACCGGCACGTAATACGCCGTGGTCATCCGCTATTAGAATATTGATCGCCATAAGGCACCTCCACCACGATCGTTGTACCTTTTCCTGGTTTACTCTCGATGATCAGCTCGCCTCCTAACATTTCCGTCCGTTCCCGCATACCGAATAAGCCCAGCCGCCCACCTTTACGCATGACTGCCTCCGGATTAAACCCGATCCCATCGTCTTCGATGACTAAGACAAGGTTGTTACCACGCTGTTCAAGGATCACATCCACTCGTTTCGCCCGGGCATGCCGTACCACGTTATTCAGGGCCTCTTGTACAATGCGGTAATAAGCTATCTCCAACTCATCTGGCAATCGATCCTGGATGCCCACCATCTCAAATTGGGCTGTAAATCCATATCGATCATTGACCATCGCCACATGTTGGCGCAATGCCGCCGCCAGCCCCAGGTGATCCAGGCTGGCAGGCCGCAAATCCATTGCCAATCGGTGCAGCTCCTCCAGGACGCCTTCCAGCATCCGGTTCAACCCGGCCACTTCTGCCCGCACACCTTGTGGGTCATCAGCCTTCTTGTCGATCATCTGTAAACCGAGGGTTAAGCCGGTCAGCGCCTGGCCGACCTCATCATGAAGCTCGCTGGCGATATAGCGACGCTCGCCCTCCTGAATCTCCACCAGGCGGCGAGAAAGCGCTTGCAGGTGCTCGCGGCTGGAGCGCACTTGCTCGAACAGCCAGGCGTTCTGCATTGCCGCCGCCGCCGGCGCAGTGTAAGCCATTAATTGCTCAACCGATCGGTGGTTAAAAGCGCCTGGTTGGTCGCTGTGCAGATTGATGATCCCGAAGACCTGGCCGGCTGCCACCAGAGGAGCTCCGACGTACGACCGTACCCATCCCAGGCCGGCCTGGCGCTGCCACTCCGCTGTGCCATCTACGTCAGCCATTAGCAATGGTTGGAGTGTCGAAAACACCTGATCGAGCAGAGGAAAATCGTCCAACGAATTGGACATGCCTGCGGGAGGCCAGGCATCGCTCGCCTCACAGGTGTTCAGGATTCCAGCGATCCGGAATGAGTCGCCTTCCTTCAGGATGATATCGCCTGAGGTGAAGGGGATCGTGCGGTGGATTTGCTCCAGGATAGTCACAAGTACCTGTTCCAGCTCAAGGCTGGCGTTCAGGCTGATGGTCGATTGGGCCAGGCTCTCGGCAAACTCTCGCAGCTCGTGCTCGACCCGGCTCAGAGCCAATAGCTCCTGGTTCTGGCGGGCCAGCTCAATTTCGGCGCGTTTTCGCCCAGTGACATCCACCAGGCTGAGCACCAGCCCTTCCACGACTCCATCCGGTTTCCGAACCGGTTGAAGGCTCCAATCCCAGTAGGTCACCCCCCAATCCGGATGGTCCGGGTACTCGAAAGGTTTTTCGAAGACCGTGAAGGGCTCACCGGTGTCCACCACGCGCTGGAAGATTTCCTGATTTTCCGGATGCGGGTACATGACGAAGTGGTTTTTTCCCAAGTAATTATCCACCGAATACCCGCCCGATTTGGCATAAGCCTCGTTGACCCGGATAAAATTGAAATCCCGGTCCATATAAGCGATCAACGTATCGATGCTGCAAAAATACCGTTCCAGTAGCTCGTTGGTCTGGATCAGTGCCTGCTCCGCCTGGATGCGCTCGGTGATATCCTGTTTGATGGAAATAAAGTTGGTGATCTTGCCTTCTGGATCCAGGATGGGAGTGATGGTCTGTTCTTCGACATAGATGCTGCCGTCTTTGCGCCGGTTGGTGGTCTTGCCGTGCCACACCTTGCCGGCTTGAATCGTATCCCACATCTGCTTATAGTATTCCTGCGAGTGTTCTCCGGACTTGAGCATGCGTGGGTTCTGTCCGATGGTCTCATCGGCTGAATAGCCGGTCATGGCGGTGAAAGCCGGGTTGATCCAGCGGATATTGCCGTGCTGCCCGGTGATGAAGATCCCATTGGCTGCTGCCTCCAGGGCGGCCGAGGTCAGGCGGAGCTCCGCCATGACACGCTCACGTTCGGCGATCTCGAGGACTAGTTCTGTGTTGGTGCGCGCTAAAGTTTCATTCGCCTGGGCCAACTCTCCCGTACGCTGCTGGACACGCGCCTCCAGCTCATCATGCGCCTGGCGTAGCGCCTGTTCCGCCTGCTTCTGTTGCGTGATATCTCGAGCGACGTGCACACTGGCGACGAGCTTTCCGTCTGGATCAAACAACGGGGTCGTGCTTACCAGGTAATCGCCGCCCAGGCCTGGCTCGTAGATATCGGCGGAATGCATTTGGCCGTCCTGGCAGGTTAGAAGATGCGGGCAATATTCTGGAGCGCAGGTCAAGCCGTGGACGGTCTCATAACACTTCAACCCGATGCACTCCTGGGGTGTCCGGCCTAAACGCTCTGCCATTGGGCGGTTGAGGCGCAGGATATTGTGCTCATTATCGAGGATCGCCACCAGGTCTGGCACGGCGTCAAAGGTCCGCTCCCATTCTCGTTTTGCCAACAGGATAGCCTGTTCTACGCGTTTACGCTCGGTGATATCCTGGCTCGTGCCGATCGCCTGGACTGGACGGCGTGCTTCGCCTTCGCCATCGAAATAGACCAGGGTATAAACCGACAGCCAGCGCACATCACCGTTTGGGTGAATGATACGGTATTCCAGGTTATGCCGGCCTGAGCCGGCTGGATCAAGCGCGTTAGTATACGCTTCCTTCAGCCGGTCGGCGTCTTCCGGGTGTACACGCTTGAACACATCGGCCAGGGTGCCTTGCTTTCGGTCGAATCCATAATTCTCGCGTGTCCGATCATCGGGAAGTATGAGCCCGCTTGTGAAATCGTGCCGCCAAACCCCGAGGTCAGCCGCCTCATAGGCCAGACGTAATCTCTCCTCGCTTTCTCTCAAGGCAGCCTCGGCCTGCTTGCGCTCGGTGATTTCGTTTTCCAGAGTTCGATTTGCCTGGTTCAGATCTGCGGTGCGCCGCTCGACGCGTTGCTCAAGCTCGAGCTGCAGCTCGCGCAGCTCGGCCACGGCTAGCTCGCGCTGGTGCAGATACGCCAACAACGGCCTGAATGATAAGTAATACAGCACTGGGAAGACGATCGCAATCATGATCAATGCATCCAGTAGGGTCTGCCATCCATAGCTTAGCGCCCCAAAGTATGAAATTATGATCATGGCGACGACCTCGGCGATAAAGATGCCCACCACAGTGATCGCCAGCATATGAGCCGGTTTTAAAGCCTGAGGGTTGGTCAGATCAAAACCAAACGCCGTCCTGTTAATACTTGCCGACTCCCCATTCGAACTATTGTCCGTCCGATTATTTTTATCCATAACTACCTGCCCAGGAAATTACAACACCTTATTGCTGGGACGATACATGACAGAAAGCCACGCACAATGACAATAGAACGTAGATGAGATATCGGGTACGCACCCAGCCGCGTTAGGCTAACACAAAGCGAAATGCACACACATCGTTCATGTTTAGTTTAGCATAAATTAATGGGTTTTGGGTTAGTTCGCCCTCAATGCTCCCCTGACAGTAAATATTCGTCTCAACAACATGCATAAAATATACGGAAAGAATGTAACCTCCATTCCGTGTTTTCCGATGGTTCCGTGGTTTATATAATCGACTTAAGAGCTGATTTTACGTGGCCTATGAAGTGCGAGGAGCCATTCCCGGGAGCGTGATTGTAAATGAGGTTCCAGTCCCCACCCGGCTTTCCACACTGATCGACCCCCCATGCGCCTCCACGATCGAGCGTGCGATCGCCAGCCCCAGCCCCGATTCACCATTCTGCTGGCGTGATTTATCTCCACGGTAAAAGCGGTCGAAGATGTGCGGCAGATCCTCAGCGGCGATCCCGTTGCCCGTGTCGGAGACCTTTAGCTGTACGCTCTCATTTGCCGGGACGCTGGAAAGGATGATTTGGCCGCCCTCCGGCGTGTAACGGAAGGCGTTCAAGATCAGGTTATCTAGCACTTGCGCCAGGCGCTCAGGGTCTACCGAGAGACTTACTTCCTCCGGACTGGACTCGACATGCAAAATAATACCCGCTTGCTCGGCCGCCATCGCGTGGCGCAATGCCGCCTGCTCCAGCAACCCGGCAGCCTGGGTGGGCATCCGGTTGAGGCTGAGCTCTCCGGCAT
>MGNS01000113.1:28842-33703 GCA_001795165.1 Chloroflexi bacterium RBG_16_57_11 | reverse complement strand
CGAGAGTGTGCGTAAATCCTCCACCAGCCGGCTGAGATGTCGCGTTTCCTGGTGCAAAATCGTGTAGGTCTCGGGCGTGCCAGGCAGCTTGCCGTCGTTGAGCGCTTCGGCATACCCTGCGATCACGCTCAAGGGGGAGCGCAGGTCATGGGCGATGTCAGCGGTCATCTGGCGGCGCGCCTGGGTGGCGCTGGCAAGATCCCGGCTCATTTTATTGAACGAAACCGCCAGCTCGCCCAGCTCGTCCTTTGAGCGCACCTTCACCTGCATCCCCAATTTACCCCGGGCGATGGCTACCGTCGCCTCGGTCAGCTCGCGTAATGAGCGCGTCAGGCTAAATGCCAACAGGCCACCCAATGTCAGCGCCAGCAGCACAGCTACGAACGCGCTGACTACCGCTGCGCTGTTGACGTTCTGCAGGAATTCTGCCTCCGGTCCGGTGGGGCCCTGGTCACGAGATGTGGGCGGTAACAGCCAGCCGATGGTTTCATTGTTCAGGGTGAGCGCCAGGGCAAGCTCCAGATCATTCTGAGATACGGTCTTGCCGATCTTTTCCGGGTGCCCGTCGAGCACAATGATCCGATCGCTGTTCACCAGGGTAAAGCGCAGCCATGGCCGGCGGAAATCGCTGGGGTGGTCACCGACCGGTGGTGGGCCGCCGCCAAATTGTGAAAAAGCTTCCTCCAGGTTTTCCCAGGTGCCGTTGGTTTGATAGTATTGAATTAGGTTACCCACCAGCGCTTCCTGCTCACGATCCAGGATGAATTGGTCGAAGGCTAGCCGTGTCCGTTGGCGGACGATGGCCGCCACCATCAAAGCACCGGATAACCCGACCAGCAGGAAGGCCAGGGTGAGCTTGAAGGCTAACGAGCGGAAAATTTTCATCGTTCGACGTTATTCCTGAACGGCAAAGCGATAACCGGCGCCGTATACGGTTTCGATATAGTGTGGGTTAGATGGGTCGGGCTCGATCTTGGTGCGCAGGTTGCGGATATGCACATCGATAGTGCGCTCGTAACCCTCGTAGGCTGCGCCTTGCAGGCGGTCGAGAATCTCCAATCGAGAGAAGACCCTGCCAGGGGCGGCCATCAACGTAGCCAACAGTTCGAACTCTGATGGGGTCAAGTCCACAGCCTGGCCACGCACGCTGAGCATGCGTCCGGCCCGATCCAGGCTGATATCTCCCAAGCGCAGCAATTCTTGTGGCGCACTGGCTTTCTCCATCCGGCGCAGGATGGCGCGTACGCGGGCGGTCAGCTCGCGAGGGCTGAACGGCTTGGTGATATAATCGTCCGCTCCAAGTTCCAGCCCAAGCACTTTGTCGTTCTCGTCCAGCTTGGCAGTCAGCAGGATGATTGGCGTTTCCGCTTCACGGCTGAAGGAGCGTATAAACTCAAATCCGCTCATTTCGGGCATCATGATGTCCAGCAGGATCAGATCGGGTTTTTCGTGCCGGGCGACAAACAGGGCCTCCTGGCCGTTGCTGGCAGTGACGATCTCGAACCCTTCCTGGGTCAGGTATTGCTTCAGCAGCGTGCGCAGCTCGGCTTTATCATCCACTACCAGGATTTTCTTAGCCATAAGGGATCTCGCTTGAAGAGGCGGGTTGGTTACAAGGCTGGTTTCTAGGTCAAATTTTTGGATCATCGGTATTATAAACGCTTCCTGGCTTGATCGAGTGGAGACAAAATTGAGGAGTACCCGGGAGAGATAGGCTCCCGGGTACTCCCATTTTTCCGGCTGGATCAGCCTCGAGGCTTATCCTCCGGTTGATGGCGCCGTGGTGGGGGCGTCAGCCGGTGGTGCGCCTGGGGGAAAGCCTTCCCATCCACCATGTCCACCACCGCGCGGTCCACCACGACCGGGTATTCCCATCCCGGGTAAACCCATCCCGTCGGCGGTTTTCTCCAGGATCAGGTCTGCCTGGGCCTGGGTAATCACGCCACGGGAGACGGCATCCTGCACCGCCGCATCGAAGACGGACTTCATCGCGTCAGTGAAGGTCTGGTCAGCGTATAGAGCTTGCTGGCCTTTCATCAAGTCGACCTGCTCCTGGGTGATCTGGCCATCCGCAACTGCCTGTTCCAGGCGAGCGTTGGAGGCTTCTTGGCGTGCTGCCTGGAGCTCATCGGTCGAGATGCCAAGAGCATCCGCCAGAAAGGCCTCGAAATCGATGCCGTTCTGAGCCAGCCATCCACCACCTCTCCCACCGAATGGGAACGCTCTGCCATCTGCGTTCATCGAATCCGCCTGGGCTTGAGTGATCAATCCATCTTCCACTGCTTTTGCGATGGCTGCTGCGCTTGCCTTTTGATAGGCTGCACTTAGCTCATCGGTTGTTATTCCCAGCGCCTGAGCCAGGTATTCATCGGCTGCGCCGCCGTCGCGCGGACCACCCATTCCGAGGTGATTGTAGCCTATGGCGAAATCGCCATTAAAGCTGCCAGAAAGGGCGGTGGCGGCGCTACGCAGTGCCGGGCTCACCGCCTGGGAGGTCTGGTAAGCTGCCACGCCGACCACACTTGTGATCGCCAGCGCGCCAACTACTAATAGAGAAACCAATACTTTTCTACTCATTCGTACTCCTTTCGAAATCGTCTTGTCAGTTAATCTTCGATCCAACGGTTTGACAGGATTGCATGGCTGCATGCTGTCCGGATCTATTACTAAGGATAACAAGCGCTTATTTAGAAATTGTGAAGAAGTGATTTCGAAAAGATTGGGATTCCTACGGCAACCGAAGGCGATCACCTCCTCCAATAACCCGGCGCTCAGCGCTGCGCCCACACCGGGGTGGAAAAAGGCCGGCCGCCTGTCCTGGTAGCTGATCTCATACAGCGGGTGCGGGCCGTCCTCCCAGCGATTCTCGACGATTACCTGGGCGGAATGTCCTTGGATGACGTGCTCGATTACTTCTTGAAAGAAACAGATCACGCAGTGCTCGGGCACATCCCGCGGCCGGATGACCCGGGAGGGCTCGATCAGCGCGCTGGGTTCGGGGTCGAATTCGAGGATCGGCAGGTCCATGTGCATCAGGTTGCCTGAATGATCTTTGCATCTGGGATTATAGCATTTTCAATGATGACTTATAATTGAAGGTGTTATTGTGCCAGTGATTTGTCTGTTAAAGGCTGAATAGCTGACAACGGATTTGAAGAGCAGATTTAGCGGATTACCTGCCTAAAAACGAGGTTTTTATGGCAACATCCGTTCAATCCGTGCCACATAATCCGTTGTCAGGATTTCGCCATCTGCGATTTGCATCAGGTCGAGGTCAATTCTATGTGTTTGATAATTTCTGTAGCATACTATTTTTCATAACATCCATTTGGGCGTCGCACTAAGGAGGCGTACATGGCACACGATGAACGCATTGCGCAACGGGCACGCGAAGAGATGCAAGACTTGCCTGGTTTTACTGAAAAGAAGATGTTCGGCGGGGTGGGGTTCTTGTTGTGGGGCAACATGGCCTGTGGTGTGAATGGGGACGACTTCATTGTGCGTGTAGGCAAAGATGGTAACGATGAAGCGCTTTCCCAACCGCATACTCGCGTCTTCGACATGACCGGCAAGCCTATGCCCGGCTGGATCTTAGTCAGGCCGGAGGGCGTCAATAGCCAGGCCGATCTGCGTCGCTGGATCGACCGGGGGGTGAAGTTTACATTGACCTTGCCGCCCAAATGATCGATCACAGAATTTTTCTAATTGGATCGACCAGCTTTACCTCCGCCGGGAATCAGTGAGGTGTGGTCTTGGGAGCTTGCTCCTCGAGCGTGCGAAAGCAGAATTGAGCCCCCCAATCCGGTTATATACCTTCCAGGCGAACCACGCCGCGCGACGTTTTTATGAACGGCATGGCTTCAGGCCGATCGCTTTCAGCAATGGAAGCGGGAACGAAGAGCAATGTCCGGACGTCTTGTTTGAATGGGCGCCAAAAACCTGAATAAATTACGTGTAGTCATTGCGATTGGTATTTTGTCCTGGCTTGCGGCGTGTGGGCGACCTTCACTTCCACCTGTCACCGGAACCCTCCAACCTGTTTCATCACGCAGCATCTTTTCCCTTGCTTCACCTGTCCTGATATTTACCGAGACGCCCTCATCGATCACCGCCACGCTGGCTGCCTCCGAAACCCCGCAACCTTCCCCGCAGCTTACACCGACTGCTACACCGGTCGGTGCAGAAGCTATATTCACGAAGCCAATTATGATTACCCGCGGCGAGATCCAGGATATCGCCGCCTCTCCCGATGGTCGCTGGCTGGCGGTGGCCTCTGCCAGTGGGTTGTATCTACACGGCGACCAAACCTTGGGTTTCGAACGAACGCTGGTTGACGATGTCTGGGTCTCCGGGGTGGCGTTTTCACCGGACGGACGCATGCTGGCTGCTTTTGGAAAAGATTGGCTGCGGTTGTTGGATCTGGGTAGCGCTCAGACAATCCAGCTTCTGCAGGCCAGCCTGCAGAAGCTGGATTTCACCCCGGATGGGAAAAGCCTGATCGGCCTGGAAAGCTCGGGCAGCCCGGCGTTGTTGCGGATTTGGGATCTGTCCGGCTGGGAGGAACGGGTGGCTGTTTTCGATGTCGAAGACGCCTCACGCAGCCTGGCCCTGAGCCCGGATGGGGTTACTGTAGCCCTGGGTGGCGAATACGGCTGGGTGGAGCTGTTCGATCTCGAGAGCGCCGCTCGCGTGGCGATATTGAGCGAGTGGACCGGGATGCCCGTCACCGACCTGGACTTTTCACCGGATGGCAGCCTGCTGGCGGCGGCGGACGAATCTTCCGATGGCCGCCTGCGGGTGTGGGGTGTGGAGGGACGCAAGAGGATCGTTGAGCAATACGCCAGTGGTTATCATTCCATCC
>MGNS01000113.1:14142-28810 GCA_001795165.1 Chloroflexi bacterium RBG_16_57_11 | reverse complement strand
TGTTGGGAGGGATGGGCGATCTGGCGGTCGTTTGGGAGCGCAGCAGTGGCCAGCAGGTCGGGATGCTGCTCGGCTACGCGACCTTCTTGAGCGATGTGGAGGTATCACCCGCCGGAGATCGGCTGGCATATGCCACTTACAACTGGCCGGTATACATCTATGCTCTGGATGGGCAAGCCCCGCCGCGGGTGCTTTCCGTCGCGGGTTTTGAGGCCTTCAACGTCGCCTTCTCAGTGGATGGAAAAAATGTGGCCGCCGGGTTGTACTCGTATGCTCCAGAGCCGGTGCCTGGTGAGCCAGACGAGATGGTGCGTTTGTGGGATGCGGAAACGGGTTCAGAAGTGCGGACGTTCCTCGAGGCCAGTGCCGCGGCCATTTCGCCCGATGGTGGACAGCTTGCGTTGGCGGATACACTCGGGTCGCTGAGGCTTGTCGATCTCGAGAGCGGCGTGGAAATCTGCTTGCCGGGTTGTAGCTGTTCCCTCGCCGGCGGCTGCTCGCTTAAGCTGCCGCACGAACTCTCGCCGATGGAATTGTCTTATTCCCCAGATGGGAAACAGCTGGCTTTGTGGGGGGTGGCAGGGACGTGGAGCGCCTCCAGCCTGCTCGACCTGGCCAGCGGGGAGGAAATCACCTGGTTCGAAGGGGGCAGCCGCATTTCCTTTGGCCCCCGCGGCCTGATCGCCCTGGGAGTGCATGAGCTCAACGCGGATCATGGCATTGCCGCCCACTGGCTGGTGCTCTACGATCTGAAGCAAGGCAAAGAGCTGCAGCGGGTTGAGATCCCCGCCGCAGGCATCGCCGCCCTCTCTCCGGACGGCAGATGGCTGGCGGTGGGCCTCTCGACCCTAGAGAAAACCAACCCTACCGGCCAGGATCCGCCGGACCCGGCAGCCAATGGCTTGTTGATCTGGGATGTAGACGCTTGGCGGCAGGTGGCGTATTACTCGCTCCCTTATGGAGTCACCCGTCTGGCTTTTTCTCCACATGGGGATTTCCTGATCACTGCCTCCGAGACGGGTGAAATCTTGCGCTGGAATCGATCTCCCTGAGCAGGCTGTGATATGATATAGCCCTTGTTTGTCATCTGACCATTTTTCACCGAAATCATATCAAGTCTACTTCGTAAGGATATTCCGATGACCGATCCTAGGATTGACAAGCTGGCCCAGGTGATGGTTCACTATTCACTCGACATCAGACCCGGTCAGAAATTCCTCATTTCCTCCACACCCTTGGCAGAGGAGCTGGTCTACCCAGTGTATCGCCTTGCGATCGATGCCGGAGCGCAGGTGCACACCGATATCCGCTTGTCCTTGGAGCAGGAGATCTTCATGAAGCACGCTAACGATGAGCAGCTCGATTTCATCTCTCCCATCGAAGCGATGGTGACGAAGGATTTTGAAGCATTGCTGAGCATTTGGGCAGATTCGAACACCAAGCGGTTGAGTGGGATTGACCCCACGCGCATCACTCGCCATAGGCGTGCCAGAGCCGATCTGAGCAAGATCTATCATGAGCGCGCCGCATGATGCTTTTGAAGGTGCAACATGATAGAAAATGATTTGGCCGCCAGAGGGGCGGAATATTTACGCAAACTGTCACTCGAAATCCCAAACCGGCGCACCGGTAGCCCTGGAAACCGGGCGGCAACGGATTTTTTTGCCGAAAGATTGGTCTCCGCTGGCTTCAGGGTGGAAACGCCGTGGTTTGAATGCATCGACTGGGTCCAACAAGGAGCAAGTCTGCAGGTGGGTGCTGAAACGTTTGTAGCTCAGGTCAGCCCTTATTCGCCTGGCTGCCTGGTTAACGGTTCGCTGGTTGTCATCTCGACTTTATATGAGCTAGAATCCGCCCAGCCAGCCGGACATGTCCTCCTGCTGCGCGGCGAGATCGCCAAAGAGCAGTTGATGCCGAAGAGCTTCCCATTCTATAACCCCGAGGAGCATCAGAAGATCATCGCGGCACTGGAGCGCCGGCCGCCACTGACGATCATCGCCGCCACAACAGAAAACCCGGAGATGGCCGGGGCAGTATACCCCTTCCCATTGTTAGAAGACGGCGATTTCGATATCCCTTCGGTTTTTATGGCCGAAGCCGAAGGTAACCACCTCGCCGCTCATGCCGGCGAGGAAGCCTGTGTGAGGATTTCCGCCAAACGCAGCCCGGCGAGCGGCTGCAATGTTGTCGCCAGTAAGGGCGATCCTGCCCGCCGTGTCGTATTGTTCGCCCATATCGACGCTAAGGACGGCACGCCCGGGGCGATCGACAACGCCGCCGGGTCGGTAGTCCTACTCCTGCTGGCCGAGCTGCTGGCGGATTACACCGGCGAGCTCGGGGTAGAGATTGTGGCGATGAACGGCGAGGACTACTACAGCGTTCCCGGAGAAAAGCTATACCTGGAATTGAACCAGGATCGCTTCGGTGAGATTGTCCTGGGAATAAATATCGACGGCCCGGGTTACATCGAAGGGAAATCAGCCTATTCGCTGTACAATTGCCCGTCGGAGCTTGACCTGGCTGTGCGGGAAACGCTGTCCACTTATCCGGGTCTTGTAGAAGGCGAGCCATGGTACCAGGGCGATCACGGTTTGTTTCTGCTACACCAGCGCCCTGTGCTGGTCATCACTTCGGAGCAGGTGTTGGAGCTTGAGCGTAATATTGTCCACTCGGTTAAAGATCGGCCCGAAATTGTCGATCCCTCGAAGCTGGCCGAGCTCGCATTGGCTTTGCATGATCTCATCGTACTGTTAGATCGCACGCTGGAGCCGGGATCGATCCGTTAATCAGCTCGAATTTTTATTAGGTGTAGCTAGGAATTCCTGTCACAGCAACAAACCCGCCAAATGGTTTGGACTTGTTCGTTGTTGAGGCTTGTCTACCAGCTAATGTCGGGTATGCGTCAGGTGTTTTAAGTTATTATCAAACCTGGCTTCATTAAGAAAATGTAGCCGTCATACACGACGGCTACATTTTCTTGCTCCCGTAAGAATGCACTGATCTGATCGTTAAAGCCAAATACTGATTGCTAAATGCTAAGCGCTGACCGCCGAAGGCTACCTGCTACAATCTCGGCAACAAATACTCGTACGCACTTAGCGCCGCCTTGGCGCCCTCGCCCACCGCGATCAGCACCTGCTCGGCGTAGCCACTGGTCACATCACCGGCGGCAAAGATGCCAGAGACATTGGTGCGGTTAGCGCAATCCACTTTGATTCGCTTCTGCTCATCTACCTCGACCAGGCCTTCCACCATCTGCGAGTTGGGTGAAAGCGCCATCTCGACGAAGATCGCGTCAGCGGTCAATTCCTGCAAGCCGCCGTTTGGATCCTTGAGCACCGCGCTGCGGGCGAATTCATCGCCTTTGACTTCCATTACCTGGTGGTTCTTGAGCACGGAGACGTTGGCCAAGGTCTGAAGCTTGTGCGCCAGGGTGGTGTCAGGCAAATCCATCCCTGGTGCTACCAGGTAAACCTTCTGTGCGATGGTGGCCAGTTCTGCCGCTGAGCGCAACGCCAGCTCCTGGTCACCTACCACAACGGTGGTGCGATCGATGAACAGCGGGGCGTAGCTGAGCGCCGAATAGCACAATCCCTTCATCATATATTCTTTCTCGCCTGGTACGTTCATTCGGAGCTGCTTGACGCCGGTAGCGATGATCACCGCCTTGGTCTTCAGTTCGCCGCCGTTGCGGGTGCGCACGATAAAATTCTCTCCATCACGCTCGATCTTGTCCACCGCTTCCATGTGGCGGGCGAAATCCAGGTATTCCAGCTCGCTCTTGAATTTGTTGACGATCTCCAGGCCGCGGATTACCTGGTAATCTTCGATCCAGGGCAAGGCGAGCCGCCACTGGGTCTTGCCGCCCAGGTCGCGCGAAACCACCAGGACGTTAATGCGTTTGCGCAGGGCGTAAATCGCTGCGGTCAACCCCGCCGGGCCGCCGCCGATGATGATCAGGTCATACATGGTTATTCCTCCTCCGGTGCCTGCTCGATGAACCCTTCTTCCATCAATCGATGCGTCATATCCCGCGAGCGCTTGATGACTTTGTGGGCGTGGGCATACAGCTCGTCGTAGCTCATATCGATGCGCGCCAGGCCTTGTTCGATGGCTTTCCTGCCGACGGCAGCCGCTTCACGCGGGAAGACCTCCCAGTCATCCATGGTGGGCAGGATTTGCCGCTCAGTTAGCTTGTCGCCCACGTGATCCGCCAGGGCCTGGGCGGCGGCGTAGCACATCTCGTCGGTGATGGTGCGGGCGCGCACGTCGAGAGTGCCGCGGAAGATGCCCGGGAAGCCCAGCGAGTTGTTCACCTGGTTGTCGAAGTCCGAGCGACCGGTGGCGACTACTACGGCGCCGGCCTCTTTGGCTTCCCAGGGCCAGATCTCAGGCACTGGGTTGGCGCAGGCAAAAACGATTGCGTCCTTGGCCATGGTCGACACCCATTCCGATTGGATGACCCCTGGTCCGGACTGCGACAATGCGACCAACACATCAGCGCCCATCATCGCCTCAGGGATGCCGCCTTCGCGGCCTTCTGAATTGGTGATGTTGCACAGCTTCCATTTATCGACAAACTCGGCCTTACGCATCTCGAGATCTTTGCGGTGTTTGCCAAGGATGCCTTTACTATCCACCATGAAGCAGCGTGAAGGATCAACGCCCCAGCCGAAGATCAGCCTTGAGCAGGCCACGTTCGATGCCCCGGAGCCGACGAAGGCGATTCTCACCTCGTCCTTCTTCTTACCCACTACTTTGAGCGCATTCATCAAGCCGGCCAGGGTGACGGTGGCGGTGCCTTGCTGGTCGTCATGCCAGATCGGAATCTCAGCTTTCTCGCGCAGGGTGTCCAAGATGCGGAAGCACTTGGGTTGTGAGAGATCCTCGAGATTGACCCCGCCCCAGCCAGGTTGCAGGTTGAGCACTAGATTAATGATCGCATCCGGGTCCTTTGTGCCGACCATCACCGCCACGCCATCCACACCGCCCAGGTATTTATACAGCAGCGCCTTGCCTTCCATCACCGGCATACCGGCTTTTGGGCCGATATCGCCCAGCCCGAGAACACGTGTGCCGTCGCTAACTACCGCGACTGTGTTCCATTTGTTTGTGTAATCATAGACCAGCTCTGGATCGGCCTGGATCGCCCGGCAAGGGGCAGCGACCCCGGGAGTGTACCAGATGGCAAAATCCTGGAAACTACGCACACAACACTTGAGTGTAGTTTCTACTTTTCCCCGGTAAAAGGGGTGTAGCTTCATGGCATCGGCGGACGGCTTTTTTGCTTTTGCCAGCAGCTCTTCGATGCTGATGGTTGGTTGTTCTGTCATGCTTCGGCCTCCTTATTATTTTTTGGTTGAGATACGCGACGCCTCTGGCAATGTACTATAAAAGATGAGAATTACCTAAAAGGTAAGCATTACCCTCAAAAAACATAACCACCCCTATCTGTACGCCAGATGGGGCGGTCAAGTCCTCGATCCATGGAAGGCCTGGGAAATCAGACGCGGTTCCATGTTTTCATTCTAAACCGCCTTACCGGTTCTGTCAGGTAACAAATATCGGGGGATGACGGGGAAGGTTGTCATGTCTTTCCACCAGCCATCCCACTTCTCAATTCCGTCAGGCTGATTTTTCACTTCTGTTAGCGCGCTCAGGTTGAACCTGCTGTATCATAAAGGCAGGTGAACATTAGGGGGCAATTTCACCAAACATCGAGGTAAGTTGAGGGATTTTATTGATGAAATTTGTGAGGTCAGAAGCCGTCTCGGAGGGACGGCTTCTGCGCTTAAGCTGAAATCACAACAGACGAATTTTCCGAAGCTGCGCAAGCGATCGTGGCTCACCCTTCCCGCCTGGGGTGTACCCAGGCCATCGCCGTGATCGCTCATGCGCTCAATCTGGCCTGCCTGTTCACCCTGTTTCTTGCTTTTCACCAAACCGTCAGTCTGGGTGTGCTGGTTGCAGGTTATGCCATGGGGATGCTGTTCTTGATTGTGTCGATCACGCTGCAGGGGATCGGAAAACGTCAAGACCTGATGGTGGCGGTGGTATCCATTGTCCTGACTGTTTGGCTTACCTACTTACGCTTGCGCTTTGAACGCCCGTCTGTCTTGACAGGTCTATCATAAAACAATCACCCGGCGGTTACAAACAGCCGCCGGGTGCTATACTGAAGGTTTGATCAATAATCGTAACGGTGTATCTAGCGGGAAGAGCTAACCATTACCATTTCCATTGCCGCCATTGCCATTATCATTGTCATTTCCGCCGCCGCCATTATCATTGTCATTATCGTTCCCGTTGCCACCGCCGCCGTTATCGTTGTCATTCTCGTTACCGTTGCCACCGCCGCCGTTATCGTTGTCATTATCGTTACCGTTGCCATTGCCGTTGCCACCGGTACCGTCGTCATTCCCATTGCCGCCGTGATCGTCACCGTTGTCATTGCCATTGCCATTCCCATTGCCGTTCATGTCGCCGTTGCCGTTCTCGTTGCCGTTGCCGTTCATATTGCCATTGGCGTTACCGTTCATATTGCCATTCAGGTTCCCGTTTGTGTTGCCATTGGCATTGGCATTGCCACTACCAGCTCCCGGGGTTATTGTGGGGTTTGGTGCCTCGGTTTCAGACGGCGCCTGGGTCTGCTGAACCAGTCGCTCGCGAGCGCGCACTTGCAGGCGGAATTGCTGAGGGTCTTGCAGGCCGGCTTCGGCCAGGCGGAGCTGCTCGCGCAGCTGTTCACGCGCCTGGATCAGCGCAGGATCATCCGGGTTTGCCAGGTGAAGCTTTTCCAGCGTGCGCAGCTGCTCCTGCAAGCGGGTGCGGATTTGCTCAAGCGCCGGACTGATTTGGTCATCGGACAACCCCGCGGCCAGGCGCAGGGTATATTCAACCTGCTCCCGGTATTGCGCGGCAGCATATGCTGGGATGGTCATACCCAACTGGTTCAAGGCTTCCATTTCATCGACCCGCCGCTGCGCAAACTCCAGAGCCAGTCCCAGCTTATCATCCGCTTGGGGAGCCATTCTCAGTTGCAGGTTTTCTCTAAAGGTTTTTACCCCATAGAGCGCATCGGTGGGCAAGCTGGCCTGCGATGCATAGGCTGTAGCTGCTGCTCCTCCAAACACCAGTACTGCGGCGATCAGGACTGCCATTACTTTTGTAAACATGGGTTGTATCTCCTTTTTTGTAAATAATTTAGGGATTGTGCGCATCCATAAAATTAGACGCTCACCAGGGGAGGGAGATACGGGTGCCGGTGGCGGGTTTTCCTTTGCCAGATCGCGCGCCTGGCGTAGGAAGGCGGCGCGACCTGCAGTGCCGCGCTCAGGGTCGCGAGCCGGGACAGCTCGTAGTTTATTGAACCGCTCTGCCAGCTTAGGGTCCAAATTATCGTGGTCGTGGTCAATGTTCATGTTGTACTCTCTCGCTTCGCCGTAGGTTTTGTGATCGGCGGCTCTTCAACGGGCATTTCATTGCCCTCCAGGATCCGGCGGAGGGTCGCCAGTGCGCGGTGTTGGAGTGACTTGATTGCACCAACCGGCTTTTGCAACGCCTCGGCGATCTCAGCATTATCCAGGTTTTCCAGGTACTTGAGTGTGACCACCTGGCGTTGCTCCGGGGTGAGCAAGGCCAGCGCCGCACGCAGCTCCTGCCTTTCCATTTCGTCAACGACAGATGTGTGGGGCTCAGCGTTTTCGTCCGCAGTCAGCTCCAGGTTCAATTCGAGCGGTGACTCTGGGCGGGCGTGGCGGTAGCCGTCGGTGATCCAATTGTGCGCTACCCGGTACAGGTAAGCTTTCAAGTAATCTCTTGGGCCTCCCCCAAAGCTCACGGCAGTTAGGAAGCGGCTGAACGTTTCCGCAACGCAATCTTCAGCCAGTTCGACGTCGCCCAATAAGCGCATGGCATACGCATAGATCGCCGGACTGAGGGTATCGTAAATCTCAGCCAACGCCTGTTCGTCAAACTGGCGGGCGCGCCGCAGAAGAGCAACCTCATCTGTCATCAACTATTCTCATTAGTAGGACGTTGAAAAGATGCGAGAGATACGGGTCAAAATTGACTTCCATGAAGAATTAAATAAAGAATTCCGGGGAGCTTAGCACGGAATCCACAGCCGATTTGATATCCAATATTTCCACTAGATTTAGAGGTGAGATACGACCTCCTCGTCCATCACCTGCATCAGCTCAGTCAGGAGCATGTCTTCGGGATAAGCACCTTCTAAGTGGATCACTTCATTTATTACTGTGCGTGGCACGCCATACACCTGGTATTTGTTCGCCAGATGTGGAAATTCACTGGCCTCCACCATATCGGCCTGGATCCAGTTGCTGGCCAGAGCCAGGTTATGGGCAAGCACCACGGCTTGCGGGCAGTAAGGTCAGGTCGGGGTGACAAACACCTGGATATGTACCGGTCGATTCAGCCGTTGGATTTCTTGGACCGTTTTCTTGTTGAGCTTTGGTTCTCTGCGACCAATCGACAGGATTCCTTCAATCAGTGAGCTGAATTCGTAACCGGAAGGGATGCCATAGAAGCGTATGCCATAATCTTTTTCCCCGGCGATTACGACTGCGGGTATTTTATCTACACCATACTGTTTGGCGATGGTTGCGTCGCTGACGAAATCGTATACTTCGACGCTGACCTTGTCTGACAGCGCAGCAACTTCCTCGATCAACTGGCGTGTGTCTTGGCACATCTGGCATTCCAGCGCTCCACCTTCCCCCTGGGAAAACACCAGCAAGCGTACTGGAAATTTGATCTGGTTAAAGACTTGAATGACCTGTTTTTGGACCGATACGTTTAATAGAGACATCGAGATCTCCTCGTTAAATTTCACTTACTTAGATGCAAGGCCTCGGTGAAGGTTACAAGCAGTATAATCAGGCAGATGGACCAAACCACAAACATCCTCCGGCCTGTTTTAGTCAATGACGAAATAATAAACCGTCGATTGCGCCTATTATTTAAAATCCAAACAGGCCTGCTCCTGGCGGTGGCAATTTTTCTACTGATTGCCATTCTCACTGGTATGCCAACAACCACCTTGGTGATGGGAATCGGTTTGGTCATTCTGATCGCATCGGTCTGGCTGGCGCGCCTGGGATATGTACAAATCGCCAGCCTGATCCTGTTATTCATGTCCTTGCTGATGATTAATTGTCTCCTTTGGATCGGGCATGGAATTCATGATATTGCCGTAATCGCTTACCCAGTGGTTCTGATCATTGGCAGTTTGATACTGGACCGGCGGAGCTACTTGATTATCACCGGGCTGACGGTTTTCTCATCGATGTTCATCATCCTGGTAGAGCTTACCGGATATCATCTTACCGCAGCCAGCCATCTGACAGATTACAAGGATTTGATCTTGGTTCCAATGATCCTGGCGTTGGTAGCCTGGCCGATGCGCTTGATCACCGACCATCTTATGCAAAGTCTTGAGCGGTCAAGCCAGCTAGCCACCCAGCAAGCCGCTCTCTTAGAACAAACTCAGCGCCGGGCTGAGCTCCTTTCTACCCTGAGCCGTGTAAGCTGGACTCTCACCACCGATATGACTCTGAATGAAGTCTTGAAGGCTTTGTATCGCACCATCTGCGAGGTGGTCCCGACCGACTCCTTCTACGTTGCCCTGTACGACTCGACCAGCGGGGTGATATCCTTCCCGGTCTTTTATACCCCTCAGGGATTGATCCAGGCTGGCACCAGCCATATGGATGAGTCCCCGGGTCTTTCGGGAGAAGTCATACAACGCCAGAGGACGCTTTATCTTCCTGATATCGAGGAACCGCAAGTCACCCAGGGTCATATGATTATTCACACCGACCCGACGCCGACGCGTACTTATTTAGGCATCCCTCTGATCGTCAAAGAGCAGGTGATTGGGCTGATGTCGGTCCAGAGCGAGCAGCCCAATGCATATAACGCCGACCAAATTTCCTTGTTGGAGACTATCGCTTCACAGGCTGCCATCGCAGTTGAAAAAGCGCGACTTTATACTGAGCTGCATGAAGAGCTGATCGAACGAGCCCGGGCAGAGAACGCCTTACGGCAGCGCGAGTCTATCCTGGAGATAGCCACAAGCGCGGCCCAGGCCTTCCTGGTGGCTTCAGATTGGCGCTCACGCATGCAACACATCCTCGAGCGGCTGGGCCAGGAGACCCGCTCCAGCCATGCTTACCTTTTCGAAAATCACCCGGGGGCTGATGGGCAGCTGCTAACCTCGATGCGCTTTGAATGGACAGCACCGCATGCTGAATCCGATCTGAAAGATCTTACATACCAGAATGTGCCGTTGATTGATGACGAAGCTGAGCGATGGCTGGATGCGATGCAAAGTGGTAAACCGGCTAATGGTACACTGGCCAATGTCCTCCCCGATGAAGCCACGCATATGCGTAACCAGGGCATCCTTTCCTACCTTAATGTGCCGATCCTGGTTGGAACGACCTTCTGGGGTTATATCGGCTTTGATGATGTGTACTCCGAACGTATTTGGGTCGAAGCTGAGGTGGATGCCTTGAAGCTGGTGGCGAGCATCTTGAGTGGTGCAATTCAGCGACAGCGTACAGAACAGGCGCTCCGTCAGTTGAACGCCGAGTTGGAACAGCGGGTGCAGGAGAGGACGGTTGAGTTGGAGTCCTTTGCTTATTCGGTGGCTCATGATTTGCGCGGACCATTGCGTGGCATCGATGGCTATAGTAAATTGTTCCTGGATGAATATGCCGACAAGCTGGGTGGCGAAAGTCGCTTCTATATCGATAACGTGCGGACCTCCGCCCAATGGATGGGCCAGCTAATTGAAGATTTGCTCCGCCTGTCGCGCGTCACGCGGGTAGAAATGCATCTGAGCGCGGTGGATGTCAGCCAGATGGCTGTGGATGTCCTGAAAGGATTGGCGCAGCAGTACCCCGACCGACTGGTGGAGGTGGTCGTTCAGCCTGGACTGATTGCCTGGTGCGACGCGGGATTGCTACGATTGGCGCTAGAAAATTTGTTGGGCAATGCCTGGAAATTCACCGGGCATACCCAGCAGGCGCGCATCGAAGTCGGCTCCTTGATCCAGGACGACCAGACCGTATTTTTCATCAGCGACAACGGGGTGGGTTTTGATATGAAATACGCCGGAAAGCTGTTTGGCGCCTTCCAGCGCTTGCATAGTCCTGGCGAATTTGAGGGCACCGGCATCGGTCTGGCCACCGTGCGTCGCATCATCCAGCGCCATAGCGGTGAGGTATGGGCGGAGGGGGCAATCAACCGCGGCGCGACTTTCTATTTTACTTTTCCTCAAGGGTAAAACGAGTTGCACGGCGTAGATACAAGGTTGTACCTGCCAGTAAGATGATGTGCTGGTTGGCATCTCGCTGCGCGATTGCGCGTTTTTAATCACTCGAAATTTGCCATCACTGATACAATAGCGTTGAGTGTCCATATCCTGAAAGTGTCGTGTAGGAGATGCCCATGACCGACCACATGACCACTTGTGAGCGTTGCGGATCGGCGGTCCCTGCAGGAGCGAGCGTCTGCCCCAGTTGCGGCGCGCCGGTCGGCGCATCCGCTTATGAGACCCGCAAAGTAGATGCTGGATGGAGCGAGCCGGAGATCCCCCTCCCGGCTGAGCCGGAGCCGCCTGCCTACGAGCCAACGGTGAAGATCCCTGAGCCCCTTCCGGCGGAGCCTGCCTCACCGGTGTATTCGCGGCCTGCACACACACCTCCGCCCTACACGCCATCCGCCCGACCGGAAGCTCCCAAGCGTAACTGGGTCTGGCAGATCGTGGCCGGTTGTGTGGCGCTATTGCTAATCTGCTGCTGTCTTGTCGTGGTCGCTAGTGTGATCATTTTCTTTCAAGCCGGCGGCTTCTAGATTCTCTTCAACCACTACCGTTCGAAAAAGGCACGGCAATCGACCAATGACTTCAGCCGGAAAGGAGGTCCACCAGACTTTAGAAATGAGTCGGTAACAGCGACGTCGTTCATGAAACGAACTTCGCAACGATTTCGGTTGTCTGAAAAAGCGGTTCTCAAAATAAAAACTAATCCTTCAAGGAGGAGCTAACATGAAATCTCTCACCAGAATTCTCGCCTTAGCCTTAATCCTGGCCTTTGTCCTGTCGGCTTGCGGTGGTGGGGCCACTCCCACGGCACAGCCTGCTGCGCCTGCCGAGCCGGTGGAACCTGCCCAGACCGAGGCGGCAATGCCTGCTGAGACCGAGGCGCCGTAGCCGGTTGAGCCCGCCGCCACCGAGCCGCCCGCAGCCGTCGAGCCTGTTACAGTCACCGTCCTGGCGATGGAGCAGGCTGGTCCTACTGTCGAGGAGATGAACGCCATCGTGGAGGAATTCAATCAAGCCAACCCGAACGTCAAGGTGATGATCGATTACGTGGCTTACGACGCCTTGCACGATAAGATTACCACTGCCCTGGCTTCCACGCCTCCTGCGTATGATGTCTTCCTGGTGGACGACATCTGGTTTGCCGAGTTCGCCGACAAGGGCTACTTGTTGGATATCACCGACCGCGTGCCTGCTGGGACCAAAGAGGGCATCTTCACCGCAGCCTGGGAAGTCTCCGAGGTAGCCGGCACGGTGTACGGTATGCCCTGGCTGTTGGATCAGAAATATTTCTTCTACAATGAAGATATTCTCACCCAGGCTGGTTTTAGTACCCCGCCGAAAACCTGGGAAGAGCTTATCGAGCAATCCAAGGTGATCAAGGAAAAAGGCATCGTCGAGTACCCGATCGTCTGGTCGTGGGGTCAATATGAAGCGGCCATCTGTGACTGGGTGACCCTGCTCTTCGGAAATGGCGGCACGCTGGTCGATGACCAGGGCAACCCAAGCTTCAATAATGAGATTGGCGTCAAGACCCTGGATTGGATGCTACAGACGATCGACGACGGTATTACAAATCCGGCCTCTGTCTCATACGTAGAAGAGGATGTCCGCAATGTCTTTTCACAAGGCCAGGCAGCCTTCGCGCTTAACTGGAACTATATGTATGACCTTGCGAACAACCAGGCCGATCAATCGCAGATCACCGGCAAGGTTAAAGTCGCACTGATGCCGGCTTTCGCTGAGGGTGGTATGGATTCCGCTACCATCGATGGCTCCATGGGTATTGGTATCGCAGCGACTTCGCCGAATGCCGACGCCGCCTGGGGGTATGTAGAATACCTGACCTCCAAGGATGTTCAGGATCGCTATTCGGCGCATATGCTGCCTGTCTGGGAGACCAGCTTCGAAGGCGAGTCGGGGGAAAAGCTTGCCAGCACCAGCCCGGTAACGGAGGTGATGGTGCCAATGTTCCAGGAGCAGTTCCCCTACTCACATGTGCGCCCGAAGGTGCCATTCTATCCGGAAGCCTCCAAGGCGCTGCAGCTTGCGCTGCAGAAAGCGCTGACCAAGCAGGCCAGCTCCGCCGACGCCCTGAACGAGGCCGCGGCAACCTGGACCGAGTTGATGAAATAAGTTCGTACCTTTGGCGGAGTTTGCGCCCATAGCGGCGCAAACTCCGTTGTCCGTTCCCTATGACTCTACGCCGCCGCGAAGCCATCGTAGGTCTGCTATTTGTATTGCCGGCGCTGCTCATCATCCTGGGCATCGTCCTTCAGCCTATAATCAGCACTTTTTACCTGAGCTTTTTCGACGCCAGCCTGAGCAAGACCAAGGCTAATGTCTTCATCGGGTTGGAAAACTACCTGGATTTGCTCAGCGATGATGCTTTTTGGGCTACCATCTGGCGCACGGTATATTTCACAGTGGTTTCTGTCGGGCTGGAATTACTGATCGGGATTAGTATTGCCCAGCTAATCAGCTCCAGGCCGCCAGGATGGAAGTTCTTGCGTATCGCCCTGATCCTTCCCTGGGCGATCCCGACCATTGTCAACGGCACGATGTGGCGCTGGATTTACAACGCCGATTACGGGGCCATGAATGCGTTGTTGTTACAGCTTGGCCTGATTGAAAAATATCGCCCCTGGCTGATTTCCCCCAAGATGGCGATGAATTTGGTCATCCTGGCAGATGTCTGGCATAGCATGCCGTTTATCGCCCTCATCCTTCAAGCCGCCATGGCGACTTTGCCGCCTGAGCTAGAGGAGGCCGCCGCGGTGGATGGTGCCAGCGCCTGGCAGCGTTTTGCGCGCGTACGCTTGCCTTTGTTGCGCGGGGCAATCCTGGTGGCGCTGGTGATCCGCACCGTGGAAGCATTTCGTGTCTTCGATATTATCTATGTCATCACCGCCGGAGGCCCGGCATTCGGCACGGTCACCATCTCCTACCTGACCTACCTGGAGACGTTCACCTTCGGGCACATCGGCAGAGGTGCTGCGCTCTCCTTCCTCATATCCGCTTTTACTTTGGCCATGGCCTTGATCTATATTCGCTTTCTTTACCGGCCGGAAGACCGGGCGCTATAAATTGTAGGCGAGCGATGAATCGAATTCAACGAAAATTCCTGCTCTTCTTGCTCACTTTGCCAGTTTATGTGTTCATCTTTGGGCCGGTGGTATACCTGCTGTTGGCTTCTGTTTCCACCCGCGCAGAGCTGCTTTCCGTCCCGATTCATTGGATTCCGGAAAACCCGACGCTAAAAAACTATATTGACATCTTGACCCCCGGCACGGCGACTTCGGAGGTCGCCAAAACGTTCAA
>MGNS01000113.1:0-14099 GCA_001795165.1 Chloroflexi bacterium RBG_16_57_11 | reverse complement strand
ATCTCACTGTTGGTTGGCTCGCTGGCTGCGTATGCTCTATCCCGTTTGCGCCTCCCGCTACGCAGCGCCTTATTGTTGGGCATTATGGGCACGCGCATGATCCCGGAAGTCTCGCTGGTAATCCCGTTGTATATCCTGGCTGCCCAGGTACGCCTGTTTAATAATAAGCCGCTGCTCAACACGCCCTATGTGCTGATCTTGACTTATCTGACTTTTACGTTACCGTTCGCCATATGGCTGATGGCGGCATTTTTCGATACCATTCCGATTGAGCTTGAAGACGCCGCCTTGATCGATGGTGCTTCTCGCCTGCGCACGCTGTTTGCGATAATATTACCGATCTCGGCTCCAGGTCTGGTTTCCACGGCGCTGTTCGTCTTTCTGAGCGCCTGGGACGAATTCTTCTTTGCCCTCATTTTCACCAGCACGGTAGCAGCCAAGACCGTGCCGGTGGCGATTGCCGAGTTCACCGGACGGTATGTCTCGGATGTGGGCGCGATGATGACCGGCGGTGTGCTGGCAGCCATCCCGCCGGTGCTGCTCTCGCTGTTTTTTGCCCGCTATATCGTCAGCGGATTGACTGCCGGGGCAGTAAAAGGTTAGAAACAAATTCACCCTGTTCAAAACCGGCGCTTTTTGATAAGATAACCAGTCGTAGTGCATGACCTCGGCGAGCCTGCCGGGGTCATTGCATGTCACCTAGCTCTGCAAGGTTACTTGAGCAGAATTTGGATCACCGGTATGTTGACAGAAAGAACAGATTTACGCAATATCGCCATCATCGCTCACGTGGATCATGGCAAGACCACCCTGGTGGACGGCTTGCTCCGCCAGGCGCGCGTTTTTCGTGAGAACCAGCAGGTCATGGAGCGTGTGATGGATTCCAACGACCTGGAGCGTGAGCGCGGGATCACCATCCTGGCCAAGAACACCGCTATCGAGATCTGGGACGACCAGACCCAGCAGCGGGTGAAAATCAACATCGTGGATACGCCCGGGCACGCCGATTTCGGTGGTGAAGTAGAGCGGGTGATGAACATGGTCGATGGGGTGCTGCTGTTGGTCGATGCTGCCGAAGGGCCCATGCCTCAGACACGGTTTGTGCTCAAGAAAGCCCTTGAAATGGGCCGCCGTGCGATCGTGGTGATCAATAAAGTCGACCGTAAAGATGCCGAGCCCTCCCGGGTGCTCAATCAGACTTTTGACCT
The DNA here is from genome assembly GCA_001795165.1 of Chloroflexi bacterium RBG_16_57_11. Classification (GTDB taxonomy): domain Bacteria; phylum Chloroflexota; class Anaerolineae; order Anaerolineales; family UBA4823; genus RBG-16-57-11. The sequence goes on along the minus strand of MGNS01000113.1, from coordinate 12,891 downwards.
GTTCATCGAGCTCGGTGCCAGCGACGAGCAGGCCGATTTTCCGGTCGTGTACGCCAATGCCATTACGGCGCAAGCCGGCATGACCGAGGACTTGGGCCCGGATCTTCAACCGCTCTTCCAGGCTATTTTGCGCCATATCCCGCCCCCAATCGTCGATCTCGAGGCACCGCTTCAATTGCTCGTGACGACCCTGGGTTATGACGATTACCGAGGTATCACCGCCGTCGGTCGCATCTTCGCCGGCAGTATCCAAACCGGACAGACGATGGCCCGCATTACCCTGAATGATGAGATCTTGCCAGAGCGCGCCCCCTACCTGTATGTCCACCAGGGCTTGAAACGGATCGAGGTTGACAGTGCCCAGGCTGGAGAAATCGTCGCACTGGCCGGTTTAGAGGGCATCGCCATTGGAGAGACTCTGGCCGACCCGGACAACCCGATCGCCTTACCCACCATCCGTGTCGAAGAGCCAACGGTCCGGATGACCTTTGGGGTCAACACTTCGCCCTTCTCCGGGCGTGAGGGGCGTTGGGGCACCTCGCGCAAGATTCGCGAGCGCCTGTTGGACGAGCTGCGCACCAACGTCTCGCTACGGGTCGCCGAAACCGACAACATGGACACTTTCCTGGTCTCCGGGCGCGGCGAGTTGCACCTGGCGATCCTGATCGAAACCATGCGCCGGGAAGGGTATGAATTCCAGGTCTCCCGTCCCGATGTGATCCTCCGTACCGGTGAGGACGGCGATACCCTTGAGCCCTTCGAAGAGGTCTATATCGAAACCAGCGCCGAGACCGTGGGTGTGGTGGTAGAGCTGTTGGGAGCACGGCGCGGCCAGATGCTGGATATGCAAAGCTCTAACGATGGCAGCGTCCATCTCAAATTCCTGGTGCCAACACGTGGCCTGCTCGGGTTTCGCTACCAATTTCTGACCGCCACGCGCGGGGCGGGCGTGATGCACACTCTGTTTCATGATTATTTGCCCGTGGCAGGCGCCATCGCCGGCCGGTCAACCGGCTCGCTGGTCTCCTGGGAGCAAGGCGTAGCCTCGACCTATGGTTTAAAAAACGCCGAGGAGCGTGGGATTCTATTCATCGAGCCGGGAGCAGAGGTCTATGAGGGGATGGTGATCGGCGAGCATCAGCGCCCGGGTGACTTAACTGTAAACGTATGTAAGAAGAAACATCTTACAAACATGCGCGCGGCACGCGGTGATATGGAAATACGCCTTACGCCACCGCGTAGGATGAGCCTGGATGAGGCGGTCGAATACCTGGGAGAGGACGAGCTCTTGGAGGTAACGCCTCAATCCTATCGCGTCCGCAAGCGTATAATGAATACTGAGGAGCGCGGCAAAATGACCAAGCTGGCCAAGGAAACCCTGGCGGGATAAGCTTTTGTCCGGCGTGGACACCGGGAGGAAAACGCTAGCATGTCTGGAATCTTGATTGGCGTTGATTTGGGGGCTACCATGGTGCGGGCCGGAGCGTTCACCCCAGGCGGCGAAATGCTGGCGGTCGACCAGGTTGAAATCGAAGCCCGGCGTGGCCCGGAGCAGGGTTTTCAGCGCCTCTGTAACCTGGTCGAAAATTTGCTCAGCCAGACTGCACTTCATGGAGAGCGTTTGTTGGGTGTGGGGGTTGGTTCCACCGGCCCGGTGGACGCCCTCACGGGTGTGATCGTCAACCCGGGCACGCTGCCCGGCTGGGAGGCTGTGCCTCTGGTGGCCTGGCTGGAGAAATATTTCTCCGCGCCGGCTTTCCTGGATAATGACGCCGCCGTTGCCGCCCTGGGAGAGTACTGGATGGGTGCCGGCCGGGGGGTCGCGCGCCTGTATGCGGTGACCCTTGGCACCGGGATTGGCACTTCGTGTGTCATCGATGGCCAGACATACCGTGGGGCGGGTGGTTTTCACCCCGAAGGCGGGCATCAGGTGATCGACCCCGGCGGCCCGTTGTGTTATTGCGGCGCGCATGGCTGTTGGGAAAGCCTGGCCTCCGGTACGGCTATTGCCCGAAATGCACGCGCCGCGCTGGTGAAACACCCCGATTCGATCCTGCTGAGATTGGCTGAAGGCGACCCGGGACGGATTGATGCCCGCATTGTTGCAGAAGCGGCGCTCCAGGGCGATTCCCTGGCCAGGGGGGTCATCGGGCGGGCGGCGGAGTACTTTGCCCTCGGGTTATTCAACCTGCTGATGCTGTTTTTCCCCGAAGTGATTGTCCTCAGCGGGGGTGTGATGCACAGCAGCGAGCTGTTCATGCCCGCCCTCGGCCGCATGCTTCAAAATGCCACACCCTATCTTCCCACTTCGCAAGTGGATATCCGATTGGCGCAATTGGGTTATTACTCCGGGATCTACGGCGCTGCGTATGCGATCATGAGGCGAGTCTCACCGCACGATCTTGGCTCATAAAGCCGGCCATATCGACTTTTTCCAGGATGCCTGAACCATGAACCTCGAGACCCTGAAAGAAAATGACTTCCTGAAAGATATCCTGGCTCAGCCGGGCTCTCTGCGCTCCGCCCTGGGGCAGCTTGATTTCAGCCCGTTGGAGCCGCTGGCCTGGGCTTTGCACAAGGGCGAGATCGATCGCGTTGTGCTGACCGGCATGGGAGCCAGCTATTACGCTCTGTACACCGCCTGGTTGCACCTGGCGGCTGCTGGCTACCCGGCCATCTGGGCGGATTGCGCTGAGCTGGTGCATCACACCCCGGCGCTGGTCGGTCCGAAGAGCCTGCTCATCGTGGCCTCGCAATCAGGCCGCAGCGCTGAGATCGTGGCATTGATGGGATTGATCTCCGGGCAGGCTGCAGCGGGTTTGCCGCCGGCGGGTCTGATCGCCATCACCAATGACCTAGGCAGCCCGTTGGCTGAATCGGCTCGGCTGATGACTGCAACCGGTGGAAAGCAGATCCTCCCTCTGAGTGGGGTTATCCTGCCGCTGCACACCGAGCCCGAGCTGGCTGTCTCGACACGCACCTATGTCAATACCCTGGCGGTTGCTCAATTGGCCGCCCTGGCGCTTGGCACCTATGCTCCTCATGGCGGCGGAAAATTGCTACCTCACTTTTCTGACCTGGAGGGCACCATTGACGGGATGGAAGCCTATCTCTCCACCTGGGGTGAAAAGCTGGGCTTGATCGGCGAGGCGATCGGCGTGCCCGGCGCTGCTCCGTTGATCCTGGTTGGGCGCGGGCTTTCCTTTTCCTCGGCCGGCGAGGGAGCGTTGAATATCGAGGAGTCGGCCAAGCTTCCGGCGATTGGGCTGCAGGCGGCGGAGTTCCGGCATGGCCCGCTGGAGATTGTCGGGCCAGGGCTGACCGGGCTGGTCTTCGCCGGGGAGCGATCCGTGCGCGACCTGAACTATCGACTCTGGCGAGAATTGCGCCAAAAGGGGATGAACGCACTCTGGGTCGAGTCCCAATGGGATGGGGAAATTGCGGGTGGGAGCTTGCCGATGCCCACTGCCGCGGGGATCGGTCTGCCGCTGGCGGAAATTGTGCCCGTGCAGCTCCTGTGCGTCCACCTGTGCCTGGAGCTCGGCCTGACACCCGGACAGTTCAGGTATATTGAGAAAGTGACCAGCGAGTTATAAATCATACCTACTCGGATAGGGCCTCTAAATGTTCCCGTACCAAAACTGAATATCGTTTGATGCCCATCTCCCTAAACAGTGTATAGGCTTCTTGAAGCAGGGATTGTGCCTTGCATGTATCTGTTGAATCCCTCTGGGAGATGATGACCAGCGCCCAATCGACCAGGGTACGAGCCTGTTCCCACCGCATGCCACATCGCGTATAGATTTCGACCAGTGACTCGTATGCGGTTACCGCTTCCTCCCACTGTTCTTCGGTTGTTGCCATTTGTGCTTCTCCCCAAAGCAAGGCTGCCTCGACAGTCGGGTATAGCCAATCCTTCGCCATATTACGCGCCTCGGCTAACAAATTATGACCTTCTTGGATCTGGCCTTGGCTGGCAATAAAAGCCGCAAGGCGAGAATAACACCACACCAACGCATCTGTCTCTGCCAATGCCTCGCCTAGCTGTATAGCCTCTGTCAACGCGCTTGTAACCTCCTCCTGGCCGTCGCGTTTACGGTTGGGCGTCAAGCTGCACATCTCAATCAGACTGCGGGCAAGTAGAGAGTCGGTAATAAATAACGCCATCAAGTGATTTTGCTTACGGAACTCAGCCTGGCTCAGCCGCAACCGAGAAATCGCATTGAGCCATTCGCCCTGGTAGAAGAGAATTGTGGCTTCCAACCGTTCGACCCTTTGAATCGATGAACCAGGATCGTCCAGTTTACTTGCCAACCTTCGAATTCTCTTGAGGCATGCTTCAGCGTGCTCGATTTCTCCAAGAGGGAGCAAAGCTTCGATAAGATTGCCCGAGGCAAGGATCTCGTGAGCGACATTGCCTGCCTTCCTGCTGAGCTGTACAGAACGCTCCAAGTCATCACACCCTGCCTGAGGGCCATAGATGGTACCTTTTATAATGGCGAGATCATTGTACGCCCGGAAGGCAACCCGTAGAAGGTTCCTGCTTTCAGCTAACTTTACGGCATCTGTGAGCACTTCAAGTGCATCTAGCGGCCTCTGACTGGAAAGCCCACCCAGCGTTGCCAGAACATCAGCCTGCACGTCCACTGCATGGAGCCTCTCCGCCATCTGGAGCGCCTGCAGGCACAAGGACGTTGCTTTTTCGTTAGAGCCATCGAAAAAGTAGGCCTGAGCTGCTGCATGCAGCAGACGGGCTTGCCCGCGGCTCTCAGGCGCAGTTTTGGTCGCCTCCAATCCTTCCTCGCACAGATGCATGCTGAGCAGTGGATCGCCACCCCACCATGCTGCTTCTGATGCGAGACTATATAGACCGGCCATGCCCTCCAAATCCCCGAGGGTTTGGTAATGTTGAATACCCTCCCTCCAAATCTGGATCGCTTCTGTGAAGCAACTCTGACCGTATAATGCACTTCCCAGGCCCTCAACCAGGTGTGCGCGGTGATGGACCTCATCGGTCAATGCCAATGCTCTGCGGTAGCACACTTCCGCTTCGTCGTTGGCATAACTTGCCAGCGCTGAATCCGCTGCAAGAGTAAGGAATTGTAACGCCTTCTGATCATCGCCGGCTTCAGAATAATGTCGGGCAAGTTGCGGGGCAATAGCATCTGTGTTTCCCTCGTACAAATCTACCATGACTGAAGCGATATCCCTGTGTAGGAGCCGGCGTTCGCCTGGGCTAAGACTTGAGTACAGGTATTGTTGGAACAATCCATGAGCAAAGCGGTAACGGAGAAGGTGCTTTTCTTCCAGCTGAAACCCTCCCAGCCATTGAACGAGGCGATGGCGTCGCTCCAGGTGTTGAGAAAGGTTCCTGAGTAGCCTGTGTTCATCCATCCCCAACACCTGAGCGATGATTTGGGTAGTAAATTGCTCCCCTTCTACGCAAGCCAAGTTCAAAATCCCACGCAATTCTTCATCTAATCGGTCGATGCGTTCCTCTATACCCCCCTCCACCCGTGCTGGTATTTTCTCCCACTCCAGGACTGGCCTGGAAGACCAACACCCCGTTCCATCCTGATATATCTCGTCCCGCTCTTGCATAGATCGTAATAATTCGATTGTGAATAGGGGTTGCCCATCGGTACGATCAGACAGAGTCCTCCGAAATTCCTTCCCAAGCCGGTTAGGCTGGGTGTCCAGGAAGGCGTCTATAAACGCCCGACCATTTGTCCGATCAACCCGATCCAAATCGATGCAGATCTCTCCGAAGGCGCGACGGAACTCTGCCTGGAGCTTCTGCAATGAATGTGGTCCTCCTTTGCCGATTAGAACCTCCTCCGGACGGTATGCCAGGAGAAGTAAGATGCGACTTCCCTCCAGGCGGCGTCCCAAGTGAAACAAAAGGCTTAAAGAGGCAGGATCGGCCCATTGCAGGTCATCCAGGATGAGCAGCAGAGGATGCGAGATTGAAATTTCCCGCAACACATTCGTTGTCTGCTGAAAAAGCTGGCTCTGGTGCCACTTTTCTGTGCCTGCATGTCGATCATTAAACCGCTCGCACAGAAGCTGCAGCCAAAGATCTCCTTCCTGTGCCACGATTGATGCGCAAGAAAGTAACCTATCCCTTTGAAATAAGGCTTCCAATACCTGCGGGCCGTACTCAAGCAAAGCTTCAATCGTCGCTGGCGTGATCTCCCTCAGGCGGCGGGCCTGGCTGAGGCGAATGGCTCCCGCCGACCAGCGAGTCTGTACATCGCCAGTAAGCATCGCAAATATCCCTCGGAAGGGAAGGTAAGGATCGCCGAAACCGGAGAAGGAGCTGCATTCACCATTCGCGACGACCAGATCCTGCTTTGTTTCCATTGCCTGTCGCGCAAATTCATCCATTAAGGCCGTTTTGCCACTGCCGGCAGAGCCACAGATGAAATCGGCTCGGCCTTGGCCAGACAAGGCGAGATCAAGACAGGCGTGGAGATGAGATAACTGTTCCTCGCGCCTAACAAACAAGGATCTTTTAAAGCCGGCGGCTTCATCTTTCTGTGGAAAGGGTGGGGGTTGGTCGCTATCATTCCGTGACTGGATTGGGGGTCTCGTCAGTGCACCCAATTGCCCGGACCGGATACGCTCGTAGAGCGCTATGGTCCGATCAGTCGGCTGGACCCCCAGTTCTTCGGCCAGAAGGCGGCAGCAGGTCTCGTACTGGATTAACGCCTCGGTTCGTCGGCCGCTGATTGCCAGAAGTTGCATTAATTGCTGGTGAGCGGTTTCTCGCCACGGATCCAGCTCTACCTGCAGCCAGGCATGGGGTAAAGCCTTCTCATATTCGCCAAGCTGGCTGAAACAATTTACTAGACGATCTAAGGTCTCTAAGACCAGGCGGCGATAACGCTCCCGGTTGAGCAGAGCCCACTCCTCAAAAAGGGAGGCGTCGCGTATCGAAAAGCCCTCCAGGAAGTCCCCCTGGTAAAGATTGGCGGCCTGTTCCAAGGAGGCCAGATCTGCTTTCCTTACAGCATCTGCGAAAGCTATTACATCGACCCAAGCGCTGGAGGCGAGATTGAACTGGATAGCCTGCCTTGAGACATAAAGATAAGGCTCATTAGCGGCTGACCGGCCGCTTATTGTCCGATCTCCTATCGTCAGGCGCAGACTGGTTAGTGCGCTGCGCAAGCTGGCGTGGGCGGATGCTTCGGGATAGTCCGGCCAGAGCAGACCGGTCAATTTTTCTCGGTTATGTGGCTGGTTCGCTTCAACAGCCAGGTATGCTAGAAGTCCACGGACCTTGTTAGATGTAAAGCTGTTTATCGCTTCGCCATCCAAAGCGACCTGGAAAGTTCCAAACAGCCGGATACACAAGCGATCCATGAAACCATCCTCCCCGCTGAAAGACCACGGCTAAACTTGTCGGATTTTTCAATCATACATCCGCCGGGCAAAAACTGCAAGCCAGGGGTTGGTTAATTCGTTCATCACGTTTTCTTTACGATGGCGTGTTATGCTCGAATCAAGCGAACACCAGGAGCAAGTATGGACAACAGTTTAGTCGTCCGAAGGAAACAGCCAGGTTATTTATCCTATTTGCTACGGTTATGGCGGGTGGACGTGGGTGCAGCAGGCGATTTGTCTGTGGGAAGTATTTGGCGGTTATCAATTGAGAGCTCGCTGAACGGCGAGAGGCAGGGTTTTGCCAACCTGGATGAATTGTTTGTGTTCTTGCTCCGGCAGATTGACCCAACTTCCGGTGAGGGTATGCAAGAAAATTAATCTGACATTATAGGCTATCATTTCAATAGATGGAAAATGGTCGAAAGGAGGGGATTGGTCTAGGAAAGAAGTGTGTGATTTCGCGTAGCCGTTGATAGCCCTAGGTTTAAAATCGAATTCTTGAAAGAAAAAAAGGAGAAAATCATGAGCAACCGATCACGTCCACTATTTGTAATCTTTATCGTCCTGGTGTTCCTGTTTGTGGCCGTTGTGCCAACTTCCGCCCAGGCGACGAAGACCCTCTTCACTGCCACCGAGACCTTTGTGGCGGATCTTTCGTTGGGCACGGAAACTTTCCCGGACGGCAGGTACAACCTCCGAGATGGGATATCGCTCTTTCATTTTGAAGCCTCCGATCCTCGCCTCGATAACGCGGAGGACCTGATCACCATCAATTGGGATTTTAAATTTATGCCAGAGCCAGTCTTTGTCTCAGGACAGATGTGGGGCAAATTCAAGATTACCAACGAAGGCGGTTATTGGGAGGGTACCTGGAATGGTGTTAGAGAGGAGAACGGCTTCTCTTATTTCCACTATGGCGGGGTTGGCGGTGGTGGATATGCAGGTATGAAACTCAAGATGTGGGGCGAACGTCTGGACCCTGATCCGACTGTGCCAGAGACCTGGCAGGGTATTATTATCGAGCCGGGTGGCTAGTCCTGGCCAGAAGTCAGTGGGGTAGGGGTGATTTGTGGTAAAGCCCGCCGCAAATCACCCAGTTTTTGTTCGATACTGGTGAGGTGTCTAGGCTTTCCACTCCGCCAGCTTTTCGCTGCCCACCTTCATAGCGATAAATTGCTGGTAGCCGATCTGCAGCCAGGTGTCACCCCCATCAGTCACTTTCCGGAGCACATCCACCTCGGTGCCGTTTGGTAAGTAGCCAACCAGCGGATTACCGACCCCTGCTCCAGAGCGCACGTTTAAACCGATCTGGGAGGTGACCCGCGCCCTGGGCAACTCTGGGAAGCTGTCCGGCTCCGGACCGCCGCCGGGCTCTTCATGCCCGCCACCTGGCTCCTCCTCGCCGCCTGGTTCGCCCCCATCCAGCCGAGCCACCAGCAGTGAGGCCGGGTCGATCGCCACGTTATTTTTGCGCAGCTCGAAATGCAAGTGTGGCCCCGTGGAGTTACCGGTATTGTCTGATCTCCCGATAACCTCCCCAGCCTTCACAATGTCGCCTGCCTTGACCGCGAATTCCATCAGATGCCCATAAATCGTCAGGTATCCTTCGTCGTGCTGGATGCGCACGTGGGTGCCATATCCGGTGGCATCATTGCGCACCAGCGTCACCTTGCCGGCCTGGGCGGCTTTGACGGGCGTGCCAGATGAGACAGCCCAGTCGATCCCGCCGTTATAATTTTGCCATCCATGCACACGGGCAGCATGGACGTGCTCTGCAAAGGTCTGGGTGACGATCGAGTTGGATGGGATGGGATAAAGAAAATTCATCGCGGCTCTCCTTTGAACGCACAACCCTCTTTTTTCGTAGAGGTTTATATTCAGTGTGGGCGGATTTTCCGCCCACACTGTCTACCTGTAACATGGAAAACTGTGAAATTGCGACTAAATTGGTATGGAAATTTTACCATGTTCTCGGAATTCGTCATCAAATTCCATACGCTCACCACATCGGCAGGGGCGTTCATCGGCGCAATCGGCGCAACAGAAATGACCTGCGCGATGTTGAAGGTTGTCGCCTTTCGCGCGCACTACCACCGGGCTCCAGGTGATTTCCGCACCACAGCCGTCGCAGAAATGAACCCCATCAAGAATGGTCATCGCTACCTCCTGACTGACTTACTTAACGATCAACACCGAGCAATTGGCGTAGTGCACTAGCTTGCGAGACACGCTGCCCAGCAACCAGCTCGTCACAGGGCTTAAACCGCGCGATCCGCAGACGATCAAGTCGACGGCATTGTGTTGGGCATATTGAATGATCTCCGTAGCTGAGTCACCACGCACGAGTTGTTCGTCGACTGCCAGCCCCGCAGCTTCCAGAACATTTCGCGCCTGGTTCAGCACTCGCTGACCCTGGCGTATCTCATCAGCTTCCATGGCTGCCACATCCAGCGGGGAAGCCGGGGCCGGGTAGAGCACTTCTGGCCCGAGGGTCCAGGCACGGGCAGCTACATCCGGGGATATCGGTGGCGGCAACACATGCATCAGGGTTGCATTGGCTGCATGCGGCAGCCAAGAGCAGCGTTTGCGAACAGTATCCGTTTCTTTCGCCGGCTTTGGCAGTTCATGAATGCGCGGCATGCTTTCAACCTCCTCGCCAGGGTAAACTGGCGCCAGGTATTCCACTGCACGCTGGCTATATGGTGAGCCATCCACAACCAGCAAGACGTGCTGGATCTCGTTGTATGGGGCGCGCACTACCAATACGGGACAATGTGAATACTCGACCACCTGTTGTGCAACACCACCGAGCAAGATCCCCAGGGTGGCACGCAGGCCCTGCGCCCCGATCAATATCAGATTGGCATCTATTTCCTCTGCCAGTGAATTGATGGTTGCAGCCGGGTTGCCCGCTTTTATCAGCGCTTCGACGGGCAAGGCTTGAAGCTCGAGGCGTCCTTTAACCGCTTCCAAAGACTGTTGGAGCGCTTCGTGTCCGCCGATGTATTGTGTCGGTAGGACCGTCAATGTGGTCAAGCTGCATTGTTGCCCCATCACGCAAGGCCTGAACAGGTCTTCAACCATCGCGATTGCCGCTTGTGCATGGGCAGAACCATCGTAAGCGACCAGTAGGCGCATGGTTTCGGGTTGCGCCATCGGTGTAGATTGAACAGGTTCCGAAGCGGAGTGCATTTTTTGTCGAGACATTAAAGCCTCCTTTCACTCACCGATATTCAATTTGTAAAGCCGGATGGGATGCAGGCGGGGATGTCCGAACTTCTACTCTTAAAATAGCATAATTATTCAACCCGAGTCAAGTTAAAATTCGCTAAGCCTACAGCTACCAGGACGATAAACCGTTTAATAATTCAACTATGTAGCCAGTATGGCTGTGTTTAGCCATGCGCTGACCGGGGAGAGCAATATTAGCAATGTGACCAGATCAAAAATAGCGCCAAAACGTGCACCAGGTGGAACCGTATTCCACCAGGGTGCGATAGCAGCAAAGGATAATCCTGATCCGAGGATGCTGAGAATAAGCCATGAATCCCGCTGGAAGATCGCTGCCAACCCGGCAGAGACAAGCGTCAAGGCTGAGAGCAGCCAGACGACCCCCCAGATCCGGCCGATGGTGGAATGCATCTGTAGCTTGGGAGAAATTATGGAAGGTCTAGCCTTGAATCCATCTGGCGGTTTACCTGCAAAGGCTAACGCTCCCCCCAGGTTTGCCAGCCCGTGCAAGATGAGCGGGATCGCGACCAGGAAACGGATCATCGTGGACCTCCATGCACTGGATAGAATAATCCGATCTACGCGGCGCGTCAAGGTGCTTTTCGATAGGTTTTTACCTCATAATGTTGCGAGCGCTCGTCGAATCGTTTAAGCACTGCGCGAGCTTTGGGTGGTACAACCGCGATTTCGTAATCCTCGCCTGCGAAAGAGCGCACAGCTTCGAGGGAATCGAACCACATAATGGTAATAAACTCCACTTCGGCGTCATGATCGCGACGCAATAAGTGAATCCCATCGAAACCAGGGATCTTGCGTTCCTGGATTCCGACAAAGATTTCGCTCTTGAGCAGCTCTTCGTACACATCCGCGTTTTCTTTTATGGTCCATCCATGCCAGATGCGGCTGATCATGATTTATTCTCCTTCGTTAAACCTGACCTGGGTGATTTAGATTTAGCTGTCTCGTATACGAATTATTTTACTCCAACTTTGATGCGTAATGAACATCCTCTCGCGTGACTGAATGCTTCGGCGGCTAGGCATTCGACAAGGATTTTGTCGAGCGGATGATCGCGATGTTACAGGTCTAGGGTGAACGTTCCAAAATTGGTAAGGCAGGACAAACCGACAATATCGGTGGATTGAAGCCGGACAATAGGTGAGCGGCTAGGCCATCAAATCGGCCAAACGCAGACCGCTGGACATGTGATTTCCAGCAAAGGCGATCAGGCGGCTAACATTGAGAGCGGATTGCTCCCGTTTATAGCCACGCATTGAGCGATAGCGCTCTTTGACCCACCATGCTGCGTTCGCAATGGTTATTGGTGCCATCCAAAATCAAGTTCCCATTTTCATCCTTCCAGGTACGATAGAAAGTCAGGCGGGGCCAGAGGTTCCAGCGATCCATAAACAGATTGCGCATGCGATAAGCGACATCATGTTTCTTGCCTTTACCCGGTTTACGGGCGTTGGCATAGCGCAGATAGATTTCTTCGAGTAGGGATTGATCTTCTGGGCAACGGGAATGGATCATCGTTTTCAGTGCAGCCAAATCTCCCAGGGCTTGTGCAGAAGTAATGCGAATGGCTTCCAGGGAATGATCCTGACCCGATGCAATGATGGCAGAGATTTCATCCACCAGTGCATCTGTATTCCGGCCAACATGACTCTTGCACACTTGCTGTGAGCGTCCAGTTTCATCACTGACTATTTTGAACGCATCGGCATCATCTGTCACCAAAACATCGGCGTCTAATGCCTCCAGGATTGGCTCGAGCCAGGCTTTCAATTGTTCGGCGTCTTCACCGGGCAATTGATCGATGCTCAAGACCATCCCGTTGGCCGCATCTACGGCGATGCCGATCGGTACCCATTTCCCGTTACACCGTATACTGGTGACATCCGCCCCAACCGCTTTCGCCTGGTATCCATCCATCAATTTTTCTCGCCTCATCCCAGGCACTTGTTTCGCTACTGACTGCACCGCTCGATAGACACTCGTTTTTCCAACCCCCATTCCCAGGCTATTCAGGACAATTTCTACCGCACCATAACTCAACCCCAGGATGTATAGCATCACAGCCATACCGTTCACCCGCTTCGAGATCTGTTTTTCGCTTACCCCCTCGGGGTACACGCGAAAAGTGCAACTACATTTTACGCATTCATACCGCCAGGCGGTTACTTCTGGATGCTGGGCATCCACAACTTTCTTGCTCACTTCTTGCCGCGGAATGAATCGCATCCCTGCACATCCTTGCTGGGAACATTTCTT
>MGNS01000112.1:15439-16401 GCA_001795165.1 Chloroflexi bacterium RBG_16_57_11 | reverse complement strand
GTAGAACCCCTGATTAAGACCAGAGAGGACATTAAGCGCCTTCCATATTTACTTGCCGCCTCAACACAGCAGCAGATTGCTGACTTTCGCCTCCGATCGCGCCAATTGCATGAGCAGGCACAGCGGTTGCAGGTTGTCCTGGACGGTGGCTGGAGCGCGTTAGGAGATGCGGCTGTCTGGCTGTGTGGCATGGAAAATGTCCTCTTCTGGCAGATGGATCAGCCCGATGTGCTCGAGGCGCTTCTGGATGTGCTGCTTGAATGGGAGCTTCAGCGTGTTGACCTGTTGCTTGAAGAAGATATCGAGGTTTTGGTCCACATGGCCTGGTATGAAGGCACCGATTTCTGGACCCCAAAGAATTTTCGCCGCCTGCTGCGCCCGCGCATACAGCAGCTCATTGACAAGGCCCATGCCCATCATATTCCGTTTCGCTACATTATTACCAAAGGTTGGAAGCCTCTGCGAAATGACATATTAGAGATGGGCGTTGATTGCATCACCGGCGTAGATCCGGTGCAGGACAGGATTCAGCTGGCAGAAATCAAGCGACAAGTTGGTGGGCAAATCAGCCTGATGGGGGGAATGAACGCCGCGGTCACTTTGACCATGGGTTCGGAGGCAGACATCCGCCAGGCGGTTGATCAAGCCTTGGAGGTTTTAGCGCCTGGAGGAGGCTTTATCCTGTTTCCAGTCGATAACGTATTCTGCGAGCTTCCATGGGAAAAAGTAGAGATTGTGATCGATCAGTGGAAAAGGCATTGGTGATTTGGTCTGAAGCATCTGTTCACTGAAAGGAGGTTGCCGGATAAAATATTAACCTGTCAAAATATGCCAGAAAGCGTATACCACCATTTCTTGATGACTGATTAAGGAGGAAGAAATGACTAACAAAAGACTGTTCGCATTGGTCGTAGTGTTGATTATGGCTGCCCAGGTTTTGGCTGCCTGCGCTCCTACGGCCG
>MGNS01000112.1:15045-15404 GCA_001795165.1 Chloroflexi bacterium RBG_16_57_11 | reverse complement strand
GTAGTCACCGAGGCTCCAGCCGCCAGCGGCGAGCCGATTGTGGTTGCCATCTGGAGCGGTCCGGAACACGACAACCTGGTCAAGGTTGCTGAGGAATATAAGAAAAAGACCGGCAAGGAAGTGATCGTTGAGGAGGTTGCCCGTGAGGCGTATTTCGACAAGCTAAATACCGTCACCGCCAACTGTGGCAAGGATTACGATGCCTTTTATGCCATGTCTGATTTCATCCCTGCCTATGTTGCTGCTGACGGCCTCAAGGACCTTAACACCTTCTATGAGGACAAAAACGTAGCCAGCCCCGACTTCAATATGGAAGATTACGGGATGGCGACCAACTTCTTCACCTTCGATGGGAAGAC
>MGNS01000112.1:2035-15032 GCA_001795165.1 Chloroflexi bacterium RBG_16_57_11 | reverse complement strand
TCCGAAGGTGATACTGCCTGGTTGTGGTATCGCAAAGATTTGTTCGAAAAGGCCGGGCTGAAACCGCCTGAGACCTGGGAAGAATTCTATGCTGCGGCGAAAGCTCTGAACGACCCGGCGAATGGAGTTTATGGCGCGGTGATTGGCGCCAAACCCGACGAAGCCTGGTGGGATTTTATGTACTACCTGTTTGGCCAGGGCGGCGAGCTGCTCAACCCTGACAACACAGTGGCAATCAATAATGAAGCAGGGGTGAAAGCATTAACCTTCTACGCCAACCTTCTGAAAGAGAATTTAGTTCCCCCAGACGTGTCCACTTATGGCTATGTTGAAATCCTGGAGGCGCTCTCAAAAGGCAAAGCTGCCATGGGCATCGAATGGATGGCCGCTGCCCAAGACTTGACCAGTTGCGAAAAGAGCCTTTGCGACGAAAATGGCCAGCCATTGCTGGGTTACACGCTGCCTCCTGGGATTAAGCAACCGGATGGGTCGATCAAACGCCACACCGGCGGTAGCCAGTGGGGTTGGGCGATCCCGGCCTGCTCTGAAAATCAGGGGGAAGCCTACAAATTCATCGAGTGGCTGACCAGCCCCGAAGGCGCCAAACTATGGGCGATGAACGGTGGTATTCCGGGCAATATCAAGGCCTTGAGCGACCCCGAAGTCGTGGCCAAGATCCCGCAGTTTGCCTTGTTAGCCGAGGTGATGCCGTATCGGTCCATCTTCCCGACCCTGACCGTCTCGCCAGAAATGTTGCCAATTGTGAATGAGGGCGTAGTTGCAGCGGTGACCGGCACCAAGGATCCGCAAGCTGCTGCAGACGAGATGGCTGCCAAGCTCACCGAAATTCTCAAGAGCGGCGGATATATCAAGTAGCTACAAGTACCCTGTGGCAATTTTCCCTGGTTGGTCCCTCAGGCCGATGGGAAGATAAATCACATGGAGGAGAGGTCACGGTTAAGCCGGTTGCTTTTCCGGGGCCTCTCCTCCTGGAACCCCACTTTATTGGATTGACTGGCGCATGGATATCACCAGCAACTTCACCCAGAACCGATACCGGCAATTTTTCCGCCGGTTAGAGCCGGTGTTTTACATTGGACCGGCTTTCATCGCATTAATTGTCGTTTTAATTTATCCTCTGGGTTATTCTTTATGGTTGAGCTTTCACCAATGGACCCTGCGCACCTTTCGGCAGGGTGTACCTTTTGTGGGCTTCCAAAATTATATTGATCTTTTCTCTAACCCCGATTTTTTGAATTCGCTCAGAATCACCTTTACTTTTGTTTTCTGTGCCATCAGCATCGAATTCGTCCTGGGTATGGGGTTAGCGCTTTTGTTGAACCATGATTTGAAGGGGAAGAACTTTTACCGCGCCATGATTCTGCTGCCCATGATGTGTACGAATGTGGTGATTGGTCTCACCTGGCGCTTGCTGCTGAACTACCAATATGGCTTGGTCAATTATTATATGGGCCGAGTGGGAATTCCCCCGGTAGAATGGCTTAGCTCTCCACAGGTGGCGATGGCAAGCGTCGTGCTGGTAGATGTCTGGAACACGACCTCGTTCGTCGCTTTGATGCTTCTGGCAGGCTTGCAATCCTTGCCTGAAGAGCCTTTCGAAGCGGCGAAAATAGATGGCGCCTCTGGATGGCAGACTTTTTTCTATCTTACCTTACCTCTGCTTCGACCATTTATCCTGGTGGCTTTGTTATGGCGATTTATTGATACTTTCCGTATCTTCGATGTGATCTATTTGCTGACCGCCGGAGGCCCCGCACGCGTTACAGAAACGGTCAGCATCTATGTCTACCGCTATGGTTTTCAATCTTTTAACCTAGGGATTGCCGCTGCTTCCTCGTTTACCATGTTGTTGATTATGCTGGTTATTGCCGGGATAATGGCTCGTTCTATCGGAAAGCAGGATTAGGAGAGATCGAATTGAAGAACCTGAACAGATCTCGTTTGATCAAACGTCTGAACCGGATTTTGATCTACCTGCTGGTTCTATTGGCGGTGTTCCTTTCCGTTGCGCCGATTGTTTACTTGTTAATTACCTCATTCAAAGAACCAGAATTGACTTTTGCCATCCCGCCGGTATGGAACTTTACTCCCACCTGGCTGAACTATAATGTTGTGCTTTCTTCTTCTAATTTTGGCAAGTATTTTATTAACAGTCTGGTTATCGCCCTTTCTGCCACGGGCATCGCCCTGGTTTTAGGCACGCTGGCCGCTTACGGGTTCTCCAGATTCCGCTTCCGAGGGCATTTCTGGCTGCGAATCAGCACCCTCATCCCACAGATGTTGCCTCCAATCACGCTGGTTGTGCCATTCTATGTGCTATTTAGTGGCCTGGATTGGATCGACACCCTCCCGGCGCTGATCATTTCCTACCTTACCTTTACCATCCCGTTAAGTATTTGGATGATGATCGGTTTTTTTGATGATGTGCCGATTGAATTGGAAGAAGCCGCTATGATCGATGGTTGCTCTCGGTTTAGCGCGCTGATCAGGATCAGCCTCCCCCTGGTTCTGCCAGGTATGGCTGCCACGGCAATCCTCGGTTTTCTATATTGTTGGAATGAGTTTCTCTATGCGGTGATACTTACCGGCCGAGATGCACGCACCCTGCCAGTGATTATCACCAGCTTTATGACCAATCGATCGGTGCACTGGGGACGAATTGCGGCCTCCGGCTCGCTGGTGTTGATCCCGGTGTTGGTCTTTGCGTTATTGGCTCAGCGGTATCTTGTGCGTGGCCTGGCGCGTGGAGCAGTTAAAGCATGAGCTGTAACGATTTTGCGTCAGGCGTCATTCCGTTTTGTGCTCTGTGGCATTATTAAAGTTAACCCACCCAGCAGTTTTTTTGTTGCGGCGGCGACTTCCTCCACTGCCTGACCGAACGCGGCCTGGTTGAGGCGCGCTGGC
This sequence comes from Chloroflexi bacterium RBG_16_57_11, assembly GCA_001795165.1. Classification (GTDB taxonomy): domain Bacteria; phylum Chloroflexota; class Anaerolineae; order Anaerolineales; family UBA4823; genus RBG-16-57-11. The sequence goes on along the minus strand of MGNS01000112.1, from coordinate 12,107 downwards.
GTGCGATAGCCGCTGACCTTGCGTACGTATTGAAGCGCTGCTGCTCTGTCACAGGCTGGTGAGTAACTTGTCCACGGTCAATATGTGTTAGAATAAAATTCCACCTTTATTATCCAATAAATTTGGAGCGATGAGGATTATATATGGCGGTTGTGGCTAAAATGGAGGTTCCCATCCAGGGCATGGATTGCGCCGAGTGTACCATGCACGTGCACAAAGCCATCGCTGCTATCCCTGGCGTGCGCTCGGTCGATGTTTTATTGACCTCAGAAAAAGCGCTCGTCCAGCTGGACCCACAGCTGGTAGATTTGGGCGATATCCGCAAGGCGGTGGAAGCCGCCGGATACGCTGTACCGGAGGCCGAGGACGCCCGCGCCCAGCCAATGGAAAGCTTCACCCGCCCCATCTTGCGCCTGCTGGGATTCGTCTTTGGGGTGGTGGTGTTCGTTGTTGTGGTCGGTGAATGGCTGGGGTTGTTTGAGATCGCCACAGAGTGGATCCCCTGGCCGGTGTGGCTGGCAATTGTGCTGGCAGGCGGCTATCCTGTGTTTCGCAATGTGATCCGCGCCGCGCTGAACCGCCAGGTCATTGCGCACACGCTGATGACCCTCGGTGTTATTGCAGCCGTAGCTGTCGGCGAATGGGCCACTGCCGCGGTGATTGTATTTTTCATGCGGGTGGGCGATTACGTCGAGCATTTCACTGCCGAACGCGCTCGCCGCGCGGTCAAGGACTTGACCGCCATGGCTCCCCAGACAGCGCGCCTGGAGCAGTCTGGCGTTGAAGAGGAAGTGCCGGTGAGCCAGGTGCGCGTGGACGATGTTGTGATTGTGCGTCCCGGCGAGCGCATCCCTGTGGATGGCGCTGTGATTGCCGGTTTTGCCACCGTGGACCAGGCAACGATCACCGGTGAAGCGATGCCTGTCGAGGCCGGGCCGGGCTCGCATGTCTATGCTGCTACGCTAGTGCGTTTGGGCAGCCTGCGTATCCGCGCTACACAAGTAGGCGCCGACAGCACCTTCGGCCGGGTGATCAAGCTGGTGGAGGAGGCCGAGGCGCACCGGGCTGAAGTGCAGCGCATTGCAGATAAATTTTCAGCCTACTATTTGCCGGTTGTTGCCGGGGTCGCCTTGCTCACTTTCCTCATCCGCCGGGATCCGATGGCCACAGCGGCAGTTCTGGTGGTGGCCTGCTCGTGCTCGTTCGCTTTGGCCACGCCGATTGCCATGTTGGCCTCCATCGGGTCTGGAGCGCAGCGAGGCGTGATGATCAAAGGCGGCAAGTACCTGGAGCTGCTCTGTCAGGCCGATGTGCTGTTGATCGATAAAACCGGCACGCTGACCTTGGGCAAGCCGAAGATCGTTGACTTCAGGTTTTTTGATGCTCAGCTGTCCTCACAATTCTCTGAAGGCGATATCTTGCGGTTGGCCGGCACAGCGGAGCGCTATTCGGAGCACCCACTGGCGGAAGCAATTCGCCAGGCAGCCCATGACGCCGGCGTGAGCTTGGATGAGCCACATGAGTTCGAAGCCATTCCGGGTAAGGGGGTGCGGGCTATGGTGCAGGGCCATTGTGTGGAAGTGGGCAATCGACGAATGTTTGAAGACGAGCTTGCGATCGCCGTCGACCGTCTCCGCATTTTGGGTGAGCTGGAAGCGCAAGGCAAGACATTGCTCTTGGTTGCCCTGGATGGCGAGCTGGTGTGCCTGCTCGCCGCATTAGACACCCTGCGCCCAGAGGTGCCCCAAGCGTTACAGATGGTTTACGACCTGGGCTTGCGCCAGATTGTGCTACTCACCGGCGATCATCAGCGGGCTGCAAAGGCGCTGGTGGCTGAGCTGGGTGAGAGCCTCGACCTGCAGGTGCGCGCCGATATGCTGCCTGAGGATAAAATTCAAGTGGTCAAAGATTATCAAAGCAGGGGACACGTTGTTGTGATGGTTGGAGACGGAGTGAACGACGCGCCTGCCCTGGCTCAGGCGGATGTGGGTATCGCCATGGGAGCGGCTGGCAGCGATATCGCCATCGAAGCCGCGCATATCGCCCTGATGCGCGACGATTGGCGACTGGTCCCGGAGTGCCTCCACATTGCTCGCCGCACCATGAGCGTGGTCAGGCTCAACATTGCTTTTACCACCGTGTACAACGTACTTGGTTTATCCCTGGCAGCGCTGGGCTTTCTGCCGCCCATCCTGGCTGCTGCAGCTCAGTCGCTGCCCGATTTGGGCATCCTGGCAAACTCTTCCCGCCTGCTGCGCCAGAAATCCTGAGCGTAAAGCGCCGCTCAGCACGCACCGCTCGATGAGCGCCGCTCTATGAGCGCACTCAACGCGTTGGCACGCCGGCGTACGGGAAGAAAAGGTAGTGCGCCAGGTACACCCAAACCGGTGGGCCCGAGGCTGACGAAATTTCGTCGCTGCTGGCGATATACCCCTGGTTGACAATTGGATCGGTGGCATCGGGTGGTGCCTGAACGACAAACTCAACGCTGTGGCTCTGCCCGGCATTGAGTTGGGGGATATCCCAAACGATCTGGTCGTCGATGCGTGCATAGGGCGGCGAGGCGTTGATGAAAGTAATGTTTAATGGAAGGGTGTCGGTAATGCGCACATTGTGGATCGGGTCCAGCGTTTGGAGATTGGTGATTCGTAGCGTATAAGTAATCAGGTCACCCGGATCGTACAAGTACCAGGAAGGCTCCTTTTGGATGGTAAGAAGCGATTGTGAGATGGTGTCCAGGGCGTCGACCCGCCCCCAGCCATAGGTGTTGTTGGGGATTTGGCTGCCGGGAACTCCGCCACAGGTCTGGCTTGTGATGCGAGGTACTGCCCCGATCCGGATCAGGTCTTCGATTTGATCCACCTGGCCGTGCAGGTCAGGCCGCCTAGAGAGCAACAGAGCGGCCAGGCCAGCCACATGCGGCGCTGCCATGCTGGTCCCGCTGGCAATGCCGAAGCCACCACCGGGTACGGTCGAATTGATGTTCAGGCCCGGCGCCGAAATGTCGGGTTTTAAGCGATTGCTCCCGTCTATCGCGACCGGTCCACGGCTGCTGAAGGCGGCGATATTGTCGTTGTTATCCGTTGCTCCGACCGTGAGTGATGCGTCGTAAATCGCAGCCGGCGTCTGGATCGAGCTGCACATAGAGCCTGAGTTGCCTGCCGAGTGGACCGTGAGGATTCCGGCCGCCCGGACGTTATTCACCACCGTCAGAAGCACGTTAGGATCGGTGCAGCCCTCGGCAGTCGGGCAGCCCCACGAGTTGTTAATGATATCGGGCGCAAGGTTGGGGTTCGGATTCGCTCCGCTGAGGTCCGTTGGAGCGATGAACCACTCGTAGCACTCTGAGTAGGTGGCTGGAGTTCCCACACCCTGGTCCATATTGCGGCATCCGATCCATTTGGCCCCAGGCGCCACGCCAACCTGGCGCAGGTCGCCCAACGTGTCATAGCCTTCGCCCACCATTGTTCCCAAAGTGTGGGTGCCGTGGTAGCCGTCATCGCAAGGCACGGGCGAGTTGGGTCCACATACCCCACCACCGCTGTGAATGGCATCATGCCAGTTGTAGTTGTGGTCGGCAGTTGCCCCATTCCAGCCTCGGTACTTGTCCTGTAGAGCCGGGTGGGTCCAATCGTAGCCGGTGTCTTGCCCACCGATCACCACACCCTGTCCTGTATAGCCCATCGCCCAGACCTCTGGGGCGTGGATCTTTTGGAGGCTGGCTTCAACAATTGTGGCTTCCGCATCGGACGGGGTCTTCGGAGCAGTGGCGGGCAGCGGAGACTCCAACGCAACGCTCGGATTGGCGTATAGATGCGCCACATCTGTGCGCTGCGCCAGCGCTTGAATCACCTGTCTGTCCCCGCGCACCCAGATCATATTGGCGATCCAGAAGGGGCGGTAATCCACCTCACCGGGCGTTTCGTTCGCCATGGCCTGTAAGGCCTCCAGTACCGGTCTCTGGCTTCGCCTGGCGGTCTGGGTGAGCTGCTGGTAGACGTAAGTGCCTTTCTCCTGCTTTGTCCGCAGCCGCCCGGCACCGCTCAGGTCCGCCTGCACGTGAAGCATGACCAGGAACTCGGTCTGGTCTTCCTCAGCCGTTTCCACCACCCACGCGTCGACCTTGCTTTGCCAGCTCGGCTGTTGGAATGATCCGGCTGGCCGGCCAGCCATGCTGGATGCCAGCAGTGCTGCCAGCACGGCCAGGCGCGCAAAAAATGAGTTAGATCTCCTCATTTTTGTCTCCCTGTTGCTACAATTTTATCAGCATCTTGATCTCTGGCAAGATCAACGGTAGCGCTGCCAGCCCGCCGACTGCCAGAGCCAGCCCAAGAGCGGGAATCACCGGCAGCGATCGTTGCAGCACGGCAAAAGCCAACACACCCCCTAACAAAGCGCTGAGAGAGGCGCGCAACAAGGTCCCTTGCACCCTCAAGATTCCGGGATGTCGTTGGTTGAGCAGGATCAGCAGCAACAATGCCTGGCTGGTGAAGGCCAGCGTGTCTGCCAGGGCCAGGCCGGGGAGCCCGGTGGCCTGAGACAGGATTATTGCCATGGGCAGGTACAGTCCAATCTGGAAGACCGCCCCCAATAGCGGGATGCGGGCGTTCTGTTTGGCGTACCAGGAGCGCACGCCCACCTCGAGCCAGCTGTGCCCAACCAGCCCGAGCAAGAAGGCGCGCGTCGCCCAGACCACCATCTCGGTTTCCTGAGGACCGAAGTCGAAGACAATTTGAATCAACGGGCGAATGCATACCCCCAGGATAGCTGCCGCGGGCAGCGTCAGGGCCAGCATGGCGCGCAGGGCACGGTTGATCGTCTGGCGGAAGACCTGCTCTTCGCCGCGGGTAACATATTCGGCCAGCGACGGCAGCATTGCGATAGCGATGGCCGTGCCGATTAATGTTTCCGGGAGCTGCATGATGAACCACCCGTTATTCAGCGCCGAGACACCACCTTCTTGATAGTAAGAAGCAAAGCGATCACGCGCCAGGAAGTAAAAATGCAGGCACAGCATGGACAGGACGCGCGGTCCCAACAAGACCAGCACCTGGCGCACACCAGGGTCGCTCAGGCCGATAATTGGCCTCCACCGGTAACCATATCGTATTAAAGCCGGGATCTGGACGCCCAGGTGCAGTGAAGCGCCCAGGATGACCCCGAAGACCATCCCGTAAATGCCAAACCAGCGCGAGAGCAGTGTGATGCCAATGATCTGACCCAGGTTGTACATCGCCGGCGCCATGGCTGGCGTGAGAAAGTGCTGGTTTGCCTGCAGGCCAGCCATCACCAGCCCGCTGATCGAGAAGATCAGGATGGCAAACATGTCCAGGCGCATCAGGCTGGCGGTCAGCGTCCATTTCGATGGATCGGCAAAACCCGGGGCGATGACGAATCGGATCAGCGGATCGGCCAGTGCAATGATCACCAGCGATATCCCGGCGGTGACCAGGAAGGCCAGGTTGAGGATGCGCGAAAATAGCCTCCAGGCGTCTTGCCGGTCTTTTTCCTGCAGGTGCTCGGTCAGCACCGGGATCAAAGCGATCCCCAGGGCGCCTCCGGAGATCAGCGCCGAGAGCAGGTCAGGGATGTTATTCGAGACGAAAAAGATGTCCCGCTCAACCGGGCCGAACTGGCGGTTGAACAGGATCTGGCGCAGCAGGCCGAGGATTTTATCAACGCCGAAGAAGAAGGCGATGATCAGCGATGCGCGGGCGATGCGGCTCATCCGGTTTCCTGAATTTAATTACCAGGTATCCGGGATACGCCAGTGGGCTTCCTCGCCCTCCTGTCGCACTGCGTCGAACGCCTCGTCTCCAGCCAGGGTCAGCGCGGCGATGCGATCGTAGAACGCCGCTTCCTCCGGGTCTTGCGGAAAGGGATCCTCCAGCGGGTGTCTGAACACCGGGATTTCGTAATCCCAGGGCAGGATCTCGATCTTATTCAGCGCCTCGCGAACCAGCCCCAGTTTCTCTTCGACCCGCCGAATGCCAACCGTGCGCTTCTCATCCTCAGAGAGGCGGCGGCTATAACGCTCGGCCCAGAACACGTGCACCAGGTTATCCTGCACCACGTGACACAGCCCGGCGATATCCCGCGGCAACCCGGTGAGCAGGTCGTCATGGATGCTGGTGCCCGTCATCTTGCCGGGCGTGGTGTTGTAGTTCAACAAAGATGTACTCAAGGTCATATGGGTTCCTTTGTTGTGCGCTATCCTCTACCGTTCTGGTGTTTCGAAAGTTCGGCCAACCGAAATATTGGGCACCCGATGGTTTGGTCCGCCGATCCATTATAACCGATAGGCCAAGGTGAGCTGCTGGAGTCTATGGTAGAATAACTTCCGCTGTAAGGTGCCGGGCAAGCCAGCGCCTTGCGCAAACGGAGGGATGGCCGAGCGGTCTAAGGCGACTGTCTTGAAAACAGTTGTGGCGCAAGCCACCGGGGGTTCGAATCCCTCTCCCTCCGCCTAAAACTTTTTTGTCCCATGACCGCAAATTTTTTGCTTTATGGTGCCAATGGATTTGTAGGTCAGGCGATTGCCCGCCTGTCCGTTCAGCAAGGTCTCCGGCCGGTCCTTGCCGGAAGGAATTCTGGTCAGGTTGGCGCGCTGGCTGCCGATTTAGGCTTGGAGTACCGCATCTTTAGCCTGGATGATCCCCCGGCTATCGATCGGGCGCTCCGGGATATGAGCCTGGTGCTGCACTGCGCCGGGCCGTTTATTTATACCTTCAAAGCGATGGCAGATGCCTGCCTGCGCCTCGGCGTGCACTATCTGGATCTCACTGGCGAGATCCCGGTCTACACTGCGCTGGCTGCCCGCGATGCCGAGGCACAGGAACGCCAGGTGATGCTCATGCCTGGTGTGGGCTTCGATGTGGTGCCTACAGATTGTCTGGCTGCTCATCTTAAGCTGCGCCTTCCAGCCGCCACGCACCTGACGCTCGCCTTCCAAACCAGCGGGCCTACCCGCCTTCCACCTGGCACAGCCCGAACGATGCTTGGAACGCTTCCTAACGCTACGAAGGTGCGCCGTGACGGGCGGCTGCAAGATGCGCAGAAAGAAGCCAAAACCCGCTGGTTCGACTTCGGGCGCGGCCCGCGCCAGGCGGTCCTGTTGAGCTGGGGCGACGTATTTACTGCCTATTACACCACCGGCATCCCTAATATCGAAGACTACATCGCCTTACCGCCAGTGCTAATCCGTCTGCGGCGTGCGGCGGACCGTCTGCGCCCGGCCTTGAAGCTTCCACTGGTGCGCAAACTCATTGCACCATTGATCCCCACCGGCTCCACGCCCGAACAGCGCGCCCGGACCCGCACCCATGTGTGGGGAGAAGTGACCGACGATCAGGGAGGCATCGCGGTATCCCGGCTGCATGGTCCGGAAGCAGGCGTGGACTGGACTTCGCTGGCGGCCTTGGGTGTCGTCAAAAAGGTCCTGGACGGCCAGTTCCAGCCCGGATTCCAGACCCCTGCCCGGGTTTTCGGCGCCGATTTTGTGTTGGAGGGTGAAGGAGTCGTTCGAGAAGACCTGGATGAACCTGCTTGAGTGCGCCTTGGGTCCAGCATTGCTGGCTTTACGCTCGGCAGGCCGGGCCGGGTGGCCTGTGATATTGGTTGCATCCTGACCTTACCTATGGTAGAATTTTCCCGCCGGGGGGAGCATGAATAAAAGGGGAGGTGCCAGAGTGGACGAATGGGGCTGCCTGCTAAGCAGTTGCCGGGGTTAAACTCGGCCGCAGGTTCGAATCCTGTCCTCCCCGCCTTACAAGCCCGCCGTTGAGGCGGGTTTTCTTTCTATTGATTTCTCAATCCACCTGTACGCCGCCCGAATGAATTCGGCGGCTGGTATGGGAAACGTGCTGAAAGCACGTTGAAACCGAAAGGTGCATCCAACACGCTTCAGCGTGTTTCCTGTGTCAGAGAGGATTTCAATCCGAACGAAAAGCTCCTGAATCGCGGTTAATCCACCTGTACGCCGCCCGAATGAATTCGGCGGCTGGTACGGGAAACGTGCTGAAAGCACGTTGAAACCGGATGGCGCGCCCAACACGCTTTAGCGTGTTTAATATAGCAGAGAGGATTTCAATCCGAACGGGAAGCACCGGAGTCGCGGTCAATCCACCTGCGCGCCGCCCGAATGAATTCGGCGACTGGTACGGGAAACGTGCTGAAAGCACGTTGAAACCGGATGGCGCGCCTAACACGCTTCAGCGTGTTTTCTGTGTCAGGGAGGATTTCAATCCGAACCGAACGTTCAACTGAATTCTAGAACGGTGGATCACCAAACCCATACGGCACAGTTTCATCATGTAGGGCAGTGGGAACATCTGTTCGACCTTTAGGAACATCAATAGGCCCTTCATCAGCTGATGTTATGTGTTCCAGCCAGGCATTCGTAGACATCTGCTTGTGATGCGTTTTTTAATTGAGCACATACGCCTCGGCGTCCTTTCTCTGGCGTTCGCCAAGTGTAAAAACGCCATAACCTCGTTGCCAGGCAAAATCCTTACCCAACACACCCGCCAATTTGAGATCGTGAGAGCTGGCCCCCTTTAGGGATTTTATGACCTCAGCGACCGAATGATGGGGCGGGATTGAGACGATCAGGTGGATGTGGTCCAACCCGCTTTGAGCGGGTTTCCCATACCAGGGAGGAATTCATTCCGGACGATATCAAGCCGGACGCCTCCTTTTCGTGTTCCTGCCTTGCTCCCCGGCGCTCCATCCTGTATACTTATCCTCAATACAGGCAGTCAGAAATTTTTCTCGTGGATATGTTAGGTGGGGTACTGTCTCCGAGTGATGGTTGATCTTGCCCGCAGTTATATCATCGTTCACGGGTGAGTATCCTGGGGAGGTGTCGCATGAAGCTATGGATCGAAGGTGTGCTGGCAAAGTTGGCCGGTAATCTTAAAGCGCAGATCCTGGTTTTTGCCGTGATGATCGTGATCATTGTTGCGCTGTTGGGGGCGCTGATTACCAATGAGTTGCGATTCCTCATCTACGCAGTGATCATCGGAGCAATGGTCATCTTTCTGATCGAGCGCCTCCTGGATGCGTGGGTGCGTAGGGCCGAGGCGGGCAAAGCCAGGGAATCACAGACCTCCACGCCACCCTCAGTCCAGACCCAGGCGACGCAGACAGCCGAACAGGTGAAAAATGGGGGCGTCGTTGTAGCTGAGATCGAGTCTGGCCCTGGAAGCCATACCCAGATCGGCGGGCATCAGGAAATCGGGCAGGTGGTTCAGGGCGATCACATCGAAATGCAGGGCGGGCCGTATTACAAAGACAGCCTCGTCGTCCAGTTCCCTGCGCCGCCCGACAAAACGCGCTCTACGGAGGCCATGCGTGAGGCGTATCTGCGCCGGGTGCTCGAAAGCACCGGCTACCTTTCCCTGGTTGGCATCGACCCCAAGGCGGCCAGCCAGGCCGAGGCGCGCCTGAACCTGGGAGCGGTGTATACCGCTTTACTTACCCTGACCTTTGAAGGCCCGGCGTTTCAGAAGGAACGTTCTGCCTCCCCCGAGCGAATGCCGCAGCGGCTTTCCGCCCTGGAGATGCTCGACCGGCTACCGCGCCTGGTGCTGCTCGGCGACCCCGGCAGCGGCAAGAGCACCTTCGTCAACTTCGTCGCTCTGTGCCTGGCGGGGCAGGCGTTGGGCAACCCGGATGCCAACCTGGAAATGCTCACTGCCCCCTTGCCGCCGGAGGAGGATGAAAGGCTTGCGCCGCTCGAGGAGAAAAAGCCGGAAAAGCAGCCCTGGGGGCATGGCGCGCTGCTGCCGGTGCGGGTGGTGCTGCGCGATTTTGCCGCCCGCGGCCTGCCCCCCGCCGGCCAGCGCGCCGCCGCCAAGCACCTGTGGTCCTTCATCGTCGCCGAGCTGGAAGTGGCGCAGTTGGGCGATTTTCGCACCGCATTGGAAAAGGAGCTGAGCGAGGTAGGCGGGCTGATCCTGCTGGATGGCCTGGACGAGGTGCCCGAGGCCGAGCAGCGACGGGCGCAGATCCGCCAGTGCGTGGAGGATTTCGCCGCCGCTTACCCGCGCTGTCGCTACCTGGTCACCAGCCG
>MGNS01000112.1:0-2013 GCA_001795165.1 Chloroflexi bacterium RBG_16_57_11 | reverse complement strand
TGAACGGCTTTAGCGAGACCACCCTGGCGCCGTTCAGCCGCGGCCAGATCCGTCAATTCGTCGATCGCTGGTACGCCCATATTGCCGCCCTGCGGAACCTCAACCCGCAGGATGCTCAGGGTCGCGCTGAATTGCTCAAGCGCGCCATCCTGGGCAACGAACGGTTGTACGGGCTGGCCGAGCGCCCGTTGCTGCTCACTCTGATGGCCAGCTTGCACGCCTGGCGCGGCGGCGCGCTGCCTGAGAAGCGCGAAGAGCTGTACGCCGACACGGTGGATTTGCTGCTCGATTGGTGGGAAAGCCCCAAGGACGTGCTCGACGCTCGCGGGGGTGTGACCGTCCGCCAGCCCAGCCTGGCCGAGTGGCTGGCGGTCGACCGCCAGAGGGTGCGCGCACTGCTCAACGAGCTGGCTTACAAAGCCCATGCCGCCCAGCCCGACCTGAAGGGCACCGCCGACATCGCCGAGGCCGACCTGGTCGCCGGTCTCATGCGCCTGAGCCAGAACCCGGACGTCAGGCTGGCGCGGCTGGTCGAATACCTCAGCACGCGCGCCGGGCTGCTGCTGCCACGCGGCGTGGGGGTGTACACCTTCCCGCACCGCACCTTCCAGGAGTACCTGGCCGCCTGCCACTTGACCGACCACGATTATCCCGAGCTGGTGGCCGAGCTGGCTTGCAACGACCTCAACCGCTGGCGCGAGGTGACCTTGCTGGCCGGGGCCAAGGCTGGTCGCGGCTCGGCCGCGTTGGTGTGGACGCTGGCCGACGCGCTGTGTTACCAGGATCAGTCAAAGGCTGAAATGGCGGGTGACGTTTCTACCGCCGCCTGGCAGGGGGCGCTGCTGGCCGGCCAGGCTTTGGCGGAGAACATCGACCCCAGCGCGGTCACGCCGCGCAACCGGCCCAAGCTGGAACGCGTCCAGGGCTGGCTGGTGCAAGTCATGAGGCGCAGCCCGCTCCCCGCCGTCGAGCGCTCTGACGCTGGCGACGCCCTGGCAGACCTGGGCGACCCGCGCTTCGACCCCGCCCGCCATTACCTGCCAGGCGAGCCCCTGCTTGGCTTTGTCCATATCCCCGCCGGCGCGTTCATAATGGGCTCCGATAAGAAGATTGACAAACAGGCTAACGACGCCGAGCAGCCGCAGGACGAAGTCAACCTGCCGGATTACTACCTGGCGCGTTACCCGGTCACCAACGCCCAGTTCGCTGGGTTTGTGCGCCTCGGGGGCTACGCCGAGGGGCGCTACTGGCCCGAAGCGAAGGCGGCGAAAGTCTGGAAAGGTGGAGCGGTGTACGATCGGTTAAAAGGCCCGCCTCGCCATGCCCCCATCGATTTCGGCCGGCCGTTTAACCTGCCCAATCACCCTGTGGTGGGTGTGACCTGGTACGAGGCGCTGGCCTACGGCCGCTGGCTGGGGGAGGCGCTGGCCGCCATTGCTGCTCAGCGATCTACTGAGGCCGGGTTAAGCTCGCAGGAGCTTGCCTTCTGGCAGGGGTTGGCCCAGGGGACGCTGGTCGCCGGCCTGCCCAGCGAGGCCGAGTGGGAGAAGGGCGCTCGCGGCCTGCTCCCCTCTCCCTATCAGGGAGAGGGGTCGGGGGTGAGGGTCTTCCCATGGGGCGATGGTTTCGACCCTGATAAAGCCAACACGGCTGAGACCGGCCTGGGCGCCACCAGCGCTGTCGGCTGTTTCCCCGCCGGGGCCAGCCCATACGGCCTGCTGGACCTGAGCGGAAACGTCTGGGAGTGGACGCGCAGCTTGTGGGGGGAATATCCTTACCCGGCTGGCCTTGAAGAGCGGCTAAAACGCGAAGACCTGGCGGCGGATGGCCCGCGCGTGTTGCGGGGCGGGTCGTTCCTCTTCGACGACAGGGACGCCCGCTGCGCCTACCGGATCAGGCTCGACCCTGATGACGGGGACAGGGACTTCGGTTTCCGGGTGGGGGCGTTCCCATTGACGCTGGGCTCTGGGCGCTCTGGCACTCTGGGGCTCTGAATCCCTGGCGAGGGGGGTG
>MGNS01000111.1:52024-62002 GCA_001795165.1 Chloroflexi bacterium RBG_16_57_11 | reverse complement strand
AATGTTGGAGATACAACTCACACGTATACCACCCTGCCGGATTTACGCCAACTTCCGGGTTACGTGCAAGGCTTACACTAAGTTCACTGACTGACGCTGGTCTTTGGCACCGCTTGCCAGTTCACCTGGTGATTCCCGCAATCTTCGACCTGGATATTCATGACGCCGGTAATGAGCGAGCTGGTTTTAAGGGCACCGTTCATAACGACAGAGAAATCATCTCCGGTATAATTCATAGAAAAACCGCTCTCGTCGATTGGGACGCTCACTTCTAAGCGGACATTGAGCTCGCACTCACCACGCCCTACCCACAGGATCCCAAAATTGTCAACATTCGCCTGGCCGTCGTTGAGGTGTACNTCGAAATCTACCAGCAAGTCCGTGCCGCCGCCGGTCCAAACGCCTTCCACCGGTAAGTTTGCCTGTGTAGAGACCGGCGCGGTGACCGGTGTTGCCGGAGCAGTGGTGGGCAGGGTTGTATCGGTGGGTGGTGGTGTCAAAGAGGGAAATGCCAGCGTTTCGGTCGGTGGTTGGGTTGTGGGAGAAGGTAGCGGCTGTGTGGCGTTGGGCGGCGGAGATGTTGGCGACTCAGGCGGTATGACGACAGTATCTACGACCGCTGGTGTAGCAGCCGTACCGCCACATCCCACAAGAAAAACTGCAACGATCAGAGTCAGGCAAGCAACTTGGGTGTAAAATTTCATGGCAGCGCCTCTTCCAAGGGGACAGGTTATACTTCCATTATGTCATATTTTTAGCGCTTTGTCACCTGTCAATTGTGTGAATACAGAACAGGATAATCACACCAGCTTTTCTGCCACCTGCGATAGTCACTCTTGGAAAAAACTCAACCCGGTTCTAAATCCGATAACGCCAGGGCTCGATTGAAAATGAGCCCTGGCGGCAGACATCGAGCGCAGCCGCAAGCGCGCCCAGGCTTGGACGCACCTCCAGCGCCAGATCGTCAGGCTCGAACAAGAAATAAGATGCAGGAACCCGAACTGGCTCGTAAGCCTGGTAGGCTTTATCCAGCGCGTCCGCGAAATTAAGGGCATCTTCTAACAACACCAACCGGCTGATTTCATTATGCGTCTGCCCGTCTTCAAGCAAGAATGGCAAATAGGTGATCAGCATGGCAGACGGATGATAAACGACTGAATCCTCCTCTTGCCAGGTGGTGTCTCCTTCCCAAGTCTCCGATGAATTCCTTGCAACCAAAAAATCCATCAAAGGCGCTTCAGGTGACACGCTTCCCAAAGGACGCCAGCCGCTCCACAACGCCAACCTAAGGATCTCCCTCCAGGTCGAAGTGGACAGGCCTAGAGTCCGGTGGGGATGCATGTAGTTACGAATGCGTACCGCCAAGTTTCAACTCCGTACCAAAATGAATATCTGGCTGATAATCCAGGGAGAACATCTCACGATTATACCGACTTCTCTTCATAGATGCAAATTTCTTTCTTGAAGTGAGTAAGTTCACCGATACGAGGTAAAATAGCAACCATTCGCTTTATCCAGTCGAACAGGTAGAAAAAATTGTATGTCGCAAGAGACCAATCGAAATCCTTCCTCTAGTAACCAATGGCTGAAAGCCCGGCGCGTCTTCAAGGAATTCCCTGGACAATTCTGGATTCTGGTAGGCGCAACTTTCATCGACCGCCTGGGCGGGGCGATGTTGTTTCCCTTCTTCACGCTTTATATGACCAGCAAGTTCGGCATCACCATGACCCAGGTGGGCATTTTATTCGGATTGTTTGCTATTTCAAGCGTCGTGGGGAGTATGATCGGAGGCGCGCTGACCGACCGTTTAGGTCGCAAATGGATGCTGCTATTCGGTTTGATCATGAGCGCCCTTTCGGCAGTCCTGATGGGCCTTACCAACCGGATCGAAGTGTTCCTGGTTGTGGTCATTGTGGTAGGGATGTTGGCGGATGCCGGCGGACCGGCGCAACAAGCATTGGTGGCTGATCTTCTACCGGAGGAGAAGCGCGCCGAAGGCTTTGGCATCTTGCGGGTGGTGTTCAATCTTGCCGTGGTGATCGGCCCGCTGATCGGCGGTTTACTGGCAGCGCGCAATTACCTGTTTCTATTCATCGCCGATGCGATCACCAGCAGCATCACAGCAGCAGTGGTATTTTTCGCCCTCAAAGAGACGTATCACCCGAAATTAAAACAGGGCGAGCCACAAGAAAGCATCCTGGAGACATTTGCCGGTTATGGCGTTGCTCTGCGCGATAAAGCCTTTGTGTGGTTCCTGGGCGCTTCGGCATTGATGGTGTTGGTCTACATCCAGATGAACACCACCCTGGCTGTGTTTCTGCGTGATAACTTTGGCGTCAACGAGCAAGGTTTCAGCTACATCCTGGCTTTGAATGCCGCCATGGTCGTGCTGTTCCAGTTCCCCACCACCCGCTGGGTATCTCGCTATCGTCCATTGCTGGTGATGGCTGCCGGGACTTTACTCTATGCATTCGGTTTTGCCATGTATGGTTTCGTTTCACTATACTTCTTCTTCCTGGTAGCCATGGTGATAATAACCATCGGCGAGATGATGGTCAGCCCGGTAGGTCAAAGCATCGTCACCCAGTTTGCGCCCGAAGACATGCGCGGCCGCTACATGGCGGTCTTCGGCTTTAGCTGGGTGATTCCATTCGCCATTGGTCCGTTGCTGGCCGGCCTGGTGCTGGATAACCTGAACCCCGACTGGCTCTGGTATGCAGCAGGCTTGTTGGGCATTGTCGCTGCGGCGGGTTTTTATCTGCTGGAGCAGCGCGTCGACCGGGCACGTTGGGCGGTGGTGGACCAGCGGATCAGTATCATCGAGCAGCTGGAAGAGGGGAAAATCTCTGCGCAGGCCGCCAGCCAGATGTTGGAAGAGGTGGATCATGGTGCCTGGGCGCGCCTGGTTCCGAAATCAGAAACGGCTCCCGAACGGCGCCACCTGCGTATCCGGGTCAGCGACTTAAATTCGGGGATGATAAAGATGGACCTGCGCCTGCCGATGGGTCTGGTAAACACGGTGCTTTACGCCGGTGGGCAGTTCTCCGCGGACCTGGATGATTACAGCACCGAGCACTTGCGTAATCTGCTGGCGCACGATGGGTTGCATGATGCCCCTGCTCAGGTGGTCACCGATGAGGACCGGATGGACGTGACAATGGAATGAGGGCTTTACCCACTCCAGCGTTGCATGCAGGATTCAGGCTGGACCTCGGAAATGATCACAGAAAAGCCCCGGAAAGTCGTAGGGGCGCATGGCATGCGCCCGCCACGCAAATTGGATTTCAACAAAATAAGAGGATCGTTATGAAATATGGAATATTGATGCACGAAGAAAACGACGATGTCGGTGTTGCGGTTATGGACCTGGCAGCGGGCAGCGAGATCGGGGCGGCTACGCTGGAAGGCCACCCGGTCGGCAACATCGTCGTCACCCAGGATATCCCTTTGGGGCATAAAGTCGCCATGCGCGACATGGCGCCTGACCAGCGTGTGATTGAATATGGGCGGATCATCGGTCGGGCCACGCAGGCAATCACCCGCGGCGAGCACGTCCACGTTCATAACATTCGCACCATGCCCTGGTGATGAAGGGAGAGCCATGAAAAAGTTCGAAGAATACTTGCTGAACGGCTACCGGCGGGAAAACGGCAAAGTAGGCGTGCGCAATCACATCCTGATCCTGCCGGTGGATGATATTTCTAACGCGGCCGCTGAAGGCGTGGCCCGGTTGATCCGCGGTACGATAGCCTTACCGCACCCCTATGGTCGCCTGCAATTCGGTGCAGACCTGGACCTGACCTTCCGCACCCTGATCGGCACCGGATGCAACCCGAACATCGCTGCAGTTGTGGTGATTGGCATCGAACCCAACTGGACCGATAATATCGCTCACGGCATCGCCGAGACGGGTAAGCCGGTGGCGGGGTTCAGCATCGAGCGTCAGGGTGATCTGAAGACGATCGAAATGGCCTCCCGCAAAGCCAAGGAGTTCGTCCAATGGGCTACCGAGTTGCCGCGCCTCCCGATCGAGATCAAGGAAATGACCCTCTCGACCAAGTGCGGGGAGTCGGACACTACCAGCGGCCTGGCCTCCAACCCGACCATCGGTCGCACATTCGAGCGACTGGAGAAAATGGGCGCCACGCTGATCTTTGGCGAGACCAGCGAAGTGACCGGCGCCGAAGACAAAGTTGCTGAGAATTGCGCCACACCCGAGGTGCGCGCTGAATTCCTGCGCACCTTCCAGGCTTACCAGGACTTCATCAACGCACAGGATGCCGATCTGTTCGGCTCTCAACCAACGCAGGGTAACATCCGCGGCGGGCTGAGCACCATCGAAGAAAAAGCCCTGGGCAACGTTGAAAAAATGGGACGCTGTAGGGTGCAATCCGTGCTCGGTCCTGCCGTAGAGCCAAAAAGCCCCGGTCTGCACTTCATGGACTCCTCCAGCGCAGCCGCGGAAATGGTGACCTTATGCGGCGCAGCCGGATCGGTGGTGCACTTCTTCACCACCGGGCAAGGCAACATAGTCGGTAATCCTATCGTGCCGGTGATAAAGCTGTCCGCAAACCCGCTGACGGTCGAGACGATGTCTGAGCATATCGACGTGGATCTGAGCGGGTTGCTGCGCTTTGAGTACAACCTGGACGGCGCCGCTGACCGGGCTATGGCGATGCTGGCTCGAACTATCAACGGACGCCTGACCTCCGCCGAAACACTTCGCCACGATGAGTTTGTCCTGACCAAGCTGTATCGCTCGGCCTGATGGTAAAATTTGTGATGAAACCTGGCGGAGAAATTCCGCCAGATTTCATCCCCGCTGGAGGTGCACCGTTTATGTGTGGAATTTTTGGGATTGTAACAGACAAGGAACAGCCGCTCGGCCCAATATTGATCGAGGCCGGGCGTTGGCTTTCTTATCGCGGTTATGACACTGTGGGCTGCGCCACGCTGAAAAACGATGGCAGCATCGACCTGCGTAAAGACGCTGGAAAGATCGATCAGGTATCTGAGCGGCTCAGATTCGGTGAAATGAGTGGCAGCCGAGGTATTTTACAGCTCCGCTGGGCGACTTTTGGCTCGCCTTCCCAGGTGAACGCCCAACCGCACCTCGATTCGGACGGCGATATGGTGGGCGCGCACAACGGAAACGTGGTCAACAACCTCGAGCTACGCCAGCAGTTCATCACCGAAGGGATGACCGTGCGCTCAACCAACGATGGCGAGACTTGTGTGCATGCGGTGGAGCGCTATGTCGATCGTGGAGCATCCTTGCTGGATGCCATCCGCAACGCCTATCATGACCTTGAAGGGGATTACGCTTTCGTAATCGGGCGCTCGGGAGAGCAGGAGCTGTACGCGATCAAGAAAGGCTCCGGCCTGGTGGTGGGGATTGGCGAGGGTTTCACCTGCGCCTCGTCCGACCTGCCGTCCATCTTGCCCCTTACGCGGCGCGTGGTGCGGGTTCAGGATGGCCAGATCGTCGTCCTGCGTTCCGACGGCATCACACTGCACCGGGTAGAGGACGGCCTGCCGGTTGTGCCGAGGGTCGAAACAATAACGGAGACGATGGAGTCCGCCAAGAAAGGTGGATTCCCGCATTTTATGCTCAAGGAGATCCACGAGCAGCCTGGCGTGGCGGGTGAGTTACTGCACCTGCTGGAGGGCTCACCCGATGTGGACCGGATGATCGAGCGAATTGCCTCCGCCCGCCTCCTGTACCTGGTGGGCTGCGGAACCAGCTACCACGCCTGTATGCTCGGGGCGATTTACCTGGCACGACTGGCCGGCAGGCCGGCTTTTCCGATCCTGGCGCCGCAATTCAGCGCCCAATATGGACCGGCGGTTAGCCCCGAGGACGTGGGCATTTTCGTCAGCCAAAGCGGCGAAACTAAGGACGTGATCAACGCCATTCACGTGGCTCAGGATCGCGGCATGGGTGTACTTGGGTTGGTGAACGTGATCGGATCGGCGCTGACCCAGGTGAGTGAAGTCTACCTGCCGCTGGTTTGCGGTTACGAGATCAGCGTCCCGGCTACCAAGACTTTTTTGAACCAGGTGGTTGCCTTTTTGTACCTGGCCTTGCGTATGGGCAAACATTCCACCAAATCCCTGGTGGAGACATTGCCGAGGTTGATCCAGCATACCTTGGAGATCACAGCTCCTCAAGTGCAGGCGCTGGAAGAGCTGCTCGCCGATCATGATGATCTATACTGCCTGGGTTACGGTCTGACGTATCCGATCGCCCTGGAAGGGGCATTAAAGCTTAAAGAGATCACCTATGCGCACTGCGAGGGGATGCTTTCTACTGAGTTCAAACATGGCCCGCTTTCAGCAGTTGATGAAGGCTACCCGGTGCTGTTCGTGGCTGGTCCGCAGGACGTGCCGCTGATTGTCAGCGGGATCAACGAAGTGACCTGCCGCGGAGGGCGCGCCATCGTGGTTGGCCCCGAAGATAGCCGGCTGCGGATCAACGCCCACCATCTGATCACCCTGCCGGCAGTGGATGGCGAGACCAGCGCTTTGCTTTCGGTACTCCCCTTGCAGCTGTTGTCATACCATCTCAGCCTTGCGCGTGGCTATGACCCCGATTTTCCACGCAACTTGAGCAAAACGCTGACGGTGGATTGATAAATTTATTCGATTATTCTTCCCGGCGATAATCGATATGTGCGATGCCAGCGCGCAAGGCATATAAAACCGCCTGCGTGCGGTTGGATAACCCCAGCTTGGCAAGAATGTTGGTTACGTGGGTGCGAACCGTGCGCTCGCTCAGGACGAGCACATCGGCGATTTCCTGGTTGGTCAACCCTAAAGCCATCTGCTGCAAGATTTCCACTTCGCGTTCGGTCAAGGAGGCAACACTCCCGGCCTGGCTTTCTCCACCCTGGATCTCCTCCATCAGTTTTCGGGCGATCTCCGGACCTAACACCGGTTGGTTGCGGTAAGTATCCCGGATAGCCTGGAGTAGATCTTCAGAAGATGTATCTTTCACCAAGTAGCCGATTGCACCGGCGCGGATGGCTGAAACCACCATGTGGTCCTCCGAGAAGCTGGTCAAAACCAGGATGCGCGCCGGGGAATAAGCTTTCTTGATTTCCAGGCTTGCCTGCACGCCATCCATGCGTGGCATGACCAGATCGAGCAGGATGACGTCTGGTTGTAAATCCTTGGCTTTGGATACTGCTTCCAGGCCGTCCCCGGCTTCACCAATCACTTTCATGCCCGGCTCTGCTGAAATCAGCGCTTTCAACCCATCCCGCACCACGGTATGGTCATCCACGATCAGGATGCAAATCGGTCTATTTATCATCCGACCACCTCATCAAGTAAATTTTGTTTTAATGCATAATCGATTCGGACCACAACGCGCGTTCCGTGCCCAACCGTAGAACTTATCTCTAGTGCGCTGCCCAAGGCAGCGGCGCGCTCGCGCATGTTCGCCAGACCCATTCCACCGTGTGGATTTTCCGAAGGGTCAAAGCCGCGCCCATCATCGAGGATTTCCAGGGTAAGGCGCCCATTCTCTGCCCGTAGTGAGACCTGCACGGCCGAAGCTTGAGCATGCTTCAATGTATTGTTCAATGCTTCTTCAGCAATTCGAAAGAGAGCCAGAGCAATCGGTGGCTCCAGGTGTGGCTCCCTATGCAGGGCCAGATGAGCGTGAATCCCGCTGCGCTTCTCCACCGCTTCCAGCCGTCGCTGGAGAGCGCTTCCCAATCCCTCATCCAGGTCGTTCGAAGGCCGCAACTCATAGACCAACAGTCGCATTTCCTTGAGCGCCTGTTGAGCTGCCTGCTCGATGCGCGCCAGGTGCTGCTCTGCGAGAGAAGTATTCCCCTGTCGTAGCACCTTCAGGCTGGCGCCGGAAAAAAGCACCTGGCTGTAGAGCAATTGGGTTACAGAATCGTGTAGCTCGCGCGCCAGGCGCTGGCGCTCCTGTACCACCGCTGCCATTTCAGCCTGTTGCGCCAGCCGCGCCCGTTCCACCAGGCTGCCGATCTGGTCGGCGATGGTCATAAACAGGGTGATGTCCTCGATGGTGTAATCGAGTATGGTCTCTCCAAACAGACTGAGCAGGCCGAGCGCTTGACCCTTGGCGCGCAAGGGGGCGCCGATATAGGCCCGGCTGGCCGGGTGGTCGAGACTGACCAGCTGTGGTGGAATAACTGGATCACCGACCAGGTCAGGTAGCACCAGTGGGGTCGGAGAATGCACCAGGTTGTTCCAGAAATCATCGTGAATGGAAATCTTCTCCAGGGAAGTGGCCACTTCACGCGGCAGGGCACGCTGCACAACCAGGTATAACCCTTGACCTTTTTCATCCAGGAAGTGGATGACACCTGCGCTGCTTTTCATTGCATCCAGTGTGATTTCCAAGGCCTGGTCGAGAAAGTCATAAAGTTCTAGCGGCTCGCTGGCAATCGCATTCAAGCTATAGAGTGTAGAAAGGTGCTGAGTGCGGATGGCGATCTGCTTCTCCAGCGCTTCCAGTACCACCGCCCGTCGCAGCGAAGCCCCGGCGATTTCGGCGACGGCGTCGAAAAGCCGCACGCTGCGAGGCGTGAACCTGCGCCGGGTATCGAAGGCCAGGCAGAGCAAGCCGAAAACCGTCTCTCCAGTCTTAAGGGGCACGAGCACTGCCGATTGCCCTTTGCCGAACAACGCCGTGTAGATATCTGCTGCACCAGGTTGTAAGAATTCGTTCACATCCGGGATCACGAGCAACTGCCCGCTGTGTAAGGTATTCCAGAGAACATCGTTCTCCAGAACGTCGTTCTCCGGAACATCGTTCTCTGGAATATCCTCCTCCTGAGCATCATAAATACGGTCATTATTGCCAAGAGCATCTCTGGGGGAAGGATAAGCCAGGCCAACCAACCTGTCATCCAGACTGGCTTTTACCACCAGCCGCGAGCCGGCCCGATCGGGTGAGAGTAACGTGCCATGGCTGGCTTCGAAGAAGCGCGTGATATGTTCCAATATCGCCAGAAGTGTATTGCCACCACTCTCCGCCTGGCCCAGGGCAAACGAGATCGTGGAAAGGACTTCCAGCTCTTCTGTGCGCCGATAGGATTGCTCGCTCACCCATACCCGCTCCAGTACCTGTGCCACCTGAGAGGCAAACATCTGCATGGTCTCTGCGTCTGACGCGCTGTAGGCAGCTGGATTTAATGCACCCAGTGAAATAAAGCCCAGCATTTGCTCCCCGGCAAGCAGGGGCGCGCCCAGCCAGCCTCGCACCGACTGGATATCCGGCCATTGGTTGAAACGGGTGTCCACCTGGACATCGTCGACGATCACTGGTCGCCGGGTCCGTCGCATCTCAGCTACCAACGGGTTCTCATCCAGGTGGATCGCAGGAACCGATTCGGCGGTACGGTCTGCCAGGACGATGCGCTCGTTCTCGTCCACCAGGAACAAACCCGCCCGATCATAATCGATCAGCCCGTGAAGATTGACCAACAATGTCTCAAGAGTCTGTTTCAAATCGCCAGCGCCGGCCAGCGCGGCCATCACATCACGCATCACTTCGGCCTCTTGCTGGCGCTGCCGCTCTCCTCGCCGGTCTATCCAGGCCAGGCATAACGCCGGTTCTCCTTGGAAGATCGTATGAGAAACCAGGATATCGACGCATCCGACCGCCTCAGCAAAGGTTTGAGGACAAATATCCTGGACCAGAGCCGGGCGCTCGCTCCCTGACACCGTTTGCATGGCCTGGCGAACCCGAGACCAATCTTCCGGGCTGAACTTCCCCTCAATTTCAGTACCGATAATGTTTTGAGGTTCCAATGAACACATGCCGGCAGCCTGGGCGTCGGCAAATACGATGCGCCCATCCTGCACGATCATAAAACCATAGGGGGGTTCGCCTGGCAAGGTCATATCCATGCAGAGTTAAAATCTACCTGGCTCACGAAGACCCGGGCATGCCGTCCATCTTCGCGAGCCAGGTAGTAGCTTCGCTTAATCACA
>MGNS01000111.1:27614-51992 GCA_001795165.1 Chloroflexi bacterium RBG_16_57_11 | reverse complement strand
CAGAGGCCTGTGCGTTCTCTCAAGCCGCCGCTGCAGGCTCCGCTGCCTCTGCAACCGGTTCGGTCTTACCACGACCATCGCTTTTCTCGGCTGCCCGAGCATCAACTTCTGGGACCGTTTTCTTGGCCGCTTTGCCCTCTTTCGCCGCCTGCTGCTGAGCCTGGCGGGCACGGCGATATGCCGGGCTGTAAACAATAATCGCTTCAACAAACACCTGGCGCATGATGGGATCTTGATCCAGACCACCATCCATTAGCACGGTCAGGTTGAAACCCAGGCTATCGGCATACTCGTCCAGAGAACGCCGGAAATCCCGAGCTTCTGCGTCAGACAGGCTGGCAAGCCAGGTTTTGAGATCTTGTGGGAAAAGTTCAGCCCCGGAGCCAAGCGCCCAGGCACGGAATTCTTCCGGCTCCGGATGGCGGTTGAACAACATCCGCCAGCGCTCGCCTAAACGTCCTGTCAGTCGCCTCGACGAAGCCGAGACCCTCCCGGCAGCCTCATCCATGCGATCGCCAAACCAGCTGGTCGCCAGGAGATAGCCTATCAGGGTAAACAACACGAGCAGGGCTAACAGATACATGCGAAACTCCGATCAGGATTTGCGGCTCTTGCCCAGCAAATATCCAACCACCAGAGCGATGAGCACGAGAACGATCAACTCAAACATGCAGCGCCTCCAAATATGGAAATAGGTTGTTCTGAGTACACGGGTGCATTATAACACACCGCTTATTCCGAACTTTCAGCCTTGATTATTAGCCTCTTTGTCGCCGTTGGTCTCAGTCAACCGGCCATTATCCAGGATAAACCTGCGCCATTCAGTGCTGGCCCATAACTCTCGACGTACCGCTTGCTCAGCCACTAACAGGCTGCGATAGCGTGAGCCGGGGTTCTCCGCCAGGTCGGCTGGCGGTCCATCTTCCAAAATTTGTCCATTCTCGATCACCAGCACGCGCGGGAAAGCGCGGGTTTCGCCGACATCGTGCGTGATGCACAACAATGTAATGCCATCCCAATGACGGCGAGCCTGCTCCAGAAGTTTTCGCCGTTTTTCGCGATCCAGACCACGAAATGGCTCATCCAGGATCGCCAGTCGGACTCCAGAGCGAAACATCCCTCTCCCAAGACGTACACGCTGGCCTTCACCGCCGGAAACCAGGCCACCCCCCTCACCCAGGGTGGTCTTCAGGCCATCCGGTAAATGCTCCAGCACGTCATATAATTCCGCCGCCTGGATCACATCGCCGAGCGGCCGGGCTTCAGCTAGCTCCATGCCGTAGCGTAAATTGTCATACAGCGAGCTATTCCAAAGCTGTACTGCCGGATCGACCCAGGTGGTCTGCCGGCGTAGCAATTGCAAGCCCGCGCCATCCAATAGCTGCCCGTCGATCAGGATGGCACCCTGCGAAGGGCGATGCCAGCCCAACAACAACCCGACCAAGCTGGATTTTCCGGCGCCGGATGGCCCGACGATGGCAAGATGCTCACCTGGTTCAATCTTCAGGCTGATGCCTTCCAGAATGACATGTCCACCCGCTTGCAGGGTTACATCTTGAATGTCGATCTCGACGGGCGTCTCCACCTTGCCTGGCAATGTCTCTCTCGACCTCGCATCGACGGTTTGAGAAGTCCAGGCAGCCTCTTCGTTCGGAGCGCTTAAAGGCTCCAGCAGGCGCAAAACCAGGTTGCGTTGCATGGGATACTGCTGGATGGAATCTGCCAGCCTCTGTCCCAGGGCCGGGAGACTGAGCGTCCAATAAAAGAGCAACAGGATTTCGTTAACGTCCCCGCCTTTCAGGAGATAATTCAAGATGATCAAGATAGCAAAAGCTGAATATAAAAGGGCGCCAATCGCCTGTAAAACCGATCCCAGGCCTATATTTTCCCGCCCTGTGCGCACCCATTCGTAGAGCTGTGCTTCGTGCTGGCGGCGCATCGCACGCTCGGCGCCATGGGTCCGGACCGGAACCAGTCCGAGCAACGAGTCGAGATAAAAGCGGCTTAATGCCCCGGTGTGCGTTCGCAAGCGCAAATCGCGTTCTTCCATCAGCGGGCGACTGGCAAAAGACAGGCCGACAAAAAATAACGTGCCCAAGATCGCCAGCGGCGCGCTGATTGGATCCAGCCATATGACGCCAATCATGGTCAGGATGAGCTGAAAACCGGTGCGGAGCAGGCTCACCCCCAGATTGGGCAAGGTGCGCAGGGCACGCAGGTCATGAGCGCGCTGGGTCATGTCCGAAGTGAGACGGCTTCGGAAATAGCGATCGCCAAGCCGGGGGATTTTCTCCAGGAAGGCGATCCGAAGCCGGGTTTCGAGCCGACGGCCCATTCGAAGGACTGTGGCGCTGATCGGAAACTCCAGCAAGAGCAGCGCCAGGACAAAGGCCAGCAGCGTGAGGGATGCCAGGATGCGTTGTGAGACCAGGGTCAGGCTTTGTCCAATACGGATCATTCCTTGAAAAAGTAACGCTTCGATCAGCACGCCGAGCGTGGCGAGGAATAGCGATAAGATCAACAGGGCGGGCGTGAGCAGGCCATCCTGGCGGAGTGCCTTCCAGACTTCCGCCTCGGGTCGTTGCGCGGGCTCTTTGAGCGCGGCTTCCAAATCCGGGGGCAATTGGGTAGCCTGCGAATACCCCGTGTCATCCTGCTGAGTTACAAACGCCATGGCAGGTTTTCGACCCAGGATGCGCACCAGCACTGCCCCACGCAGAAGCAGGCGTTGCGGTGGCGCATCGCCTCTGGCTTGCGCTTCGTTCTCGATCGCAGGGATTGCCGACCAGTAACCCGCCGGGATCATTAAGCTTTCAGCCGATTTACCCGGCTCCGAAGCCCGCACCTGGCTGTCGACTTCAGGCAGTGGCCCAACCAGGTTCAGGTGATAGAAACGCTCCAGCACCCGGGACGCTTCGCTCCCGGGGTGCAAGCCGTTGGCTTTCACCAGGGAGGCGGTCATACGCGTTGAAGCGTCCAGCGTCGCCAGCGAGCGCCAGCCGGGGTCTTGCAGCGCCTCGTCGATCAGTCGAGAGGCATCCTCTGCGGGGATCTGCAAGTCGGCCATGCGCCGACGCAGCGGCGACAGGAGACCTTCTGACCCGGCCCAAACTCGCCAATCCTGGACTGGAACCGGAAAGGTATGGATGTAAAGCTCATGCTGAAAGCGCTTCCACCTCGGCCAGCGCCGTCCGGTTGCCGGATCCATCACCTGCAACCAGTCGCCCACCCGGTTCCAAACCACCAGGAAGTGTGTCAAACCACTCGGCCGCTGTACAACCACAATCGCCGGCAGGGCTTGGGCTTCATCCAGGACCAGATGGTCCGCCGGCAACATCACCTGTTCAGCCTGTAAGCCAAGCTGGATTGCAATATCTTCGATCGTGTTGATCGAAGTGCCATCCACATCGGTTTGACAGGCTTCCCGCAGGCGCCCATAGCTTACCGGGATGCTAAAGCCTTCCAGGACAGATTTTAGTGCCGCGGGTCCACAATCCATGGCCGAGGTTTGCACTACCTCAGGGGCAAAGAAGCGTTGACCCGCGACAGGAACTTCCGGAAGACGCATAGGCTGGTTATTCCTGAGGTGTTTGAGGGCTAACCGGAACCTGGCTGCGATTGAGGAACTTGCCCGAGGTGCGCAGAACCAGCTCGGCGGGGGTAACGTACTCGACTTCGGCTTCCACCTGACCGGTCAGCTTGCCCGGCTGGGTATCCAGCGGGAGCCCACTCGGGAGGACCAGAATTTCAACTTGCTCACTGTCGCGCGGCAGGTCAAACACGACTGCCGGAATGGTCGTCGCTGGCTGATCAGGACTCTGAGGCAGGCGTAAAATGGCTGGCATGCCAGGTCGCAGGCGGGCGCGCGCCTCTTCAGCGAAAGTGGCCATGAGCTTCGCCTCTGCATTCCATTCCAGGGTGGAGCTGACTTCATACAAGGTAACTTTGGCCATGAAAAACCACACAATCAGGGCCAGCATAAGAATTATGGCAAATATCAAGCCAATGCGCGTGGCGCGAAAACTATCCAAACGCAATGAACGCATCGAGCGTGAAAATTGGATTGACACCCTCAAACTCCATGGATCAGAGCTACATTCGCACCCATTATAAATTAGAAATGGCATGCGCCGTTGAAAGATGCGACAAATGACATAGGGCAGGGATACATAGCCTTGCGACAAATTCCCCTTGTCCGCTGCCTGTGCACATGATAAGATTTCCCAGGCAGGTTAGCGCCTGCAGTACACGCATTCTTTGCACTTGCATACAGCGTGATTTCCGAATGAAGATGCTGGTGCCCAATCTTTTCGCCTGGGATCGCTCAAATGGCAACCAGAGCGCTCGACCTCGATCAAATCGCCTGGCCGGTCAACCGACTGGGCGAGCTAACTGAAAACCTGGCACTCAAAGCCGGGCTGACTGCCCGGCTCGTGCGCTTGTCACAACCTCCGGAGGGCCTGCGATCATCAGGCGATACCGAAATTGGCGCCTGGCTGGATAACGCTGCAGGATACCTGGACCTGGAAGCCGAGCCAGTCAGCGCACAATACAACGACCTGGATTTACTGCTCACGGCAGGCGGACCGGCGATTCTCAAACTGCCGGGCGTCCGTAGAACTGATAAGCCAATCGATGAGTGGTCATCAACGCACGACCCAAGCTTTCTGGCATTGTTGAGTGGGGCGCGCGGCAGGATTTCCATTTTGTGCCCGGATTTACGCATCCGTCGGCTGAGCCTGGAGGCGCTGCGCGCCCTGCTAACACGACCGTACGATGCATATCTTGCAGAACAAATAGATCATGTATTGCTGGATGCCGAAGTACCTGCCGAGCGATTGCAGCGGGCGCGCAAGGCGATTTTGCGCGACCAGCTTGGTTCCGTGCGCATCGAAGCGGGCTGGCTGCTTCGACTCCCGCCTTCTGCCGGTCTTCACAACCAGTTTCGCCATGCCGGTGTCTACCGCCCGGCAGCGATCATGCTGGGGATGTATTTTATCCAGCAATTGCTTTCTGTGGCCTCCTGGTTTGTCATAGGCCGCGGGATTTTTCAAGGGCACTTTGATATGGGCTGGCTGCTGGCCTGGGCGCTCCTGCTGCTATCTACTATCCCGGTCCAGATCATCGTCAGCGATGCACAAAGTGAGCTTTCCATGGGCGCCGGGGCGCTTTTTAAGCAGCGCTTGATTCTGGGCACGCTGAAGCTCGACCCGGAGGAAATCCGCCACCTGGGCATGGGCCAATTTTTGAACCGGGTGATGGAATCCGAAGCCGTGGAAATGCTGGCTTTGAGCGGCGGCTTCACGGCGCTGCTCTCTTTCATCGAGCTCGGACTGTCGGTTGTCATCCTGTTAAAAGGCGCCAGCGGCAGCGTAAGCGCGGCCAGCCTGGTGATTTGGGCCATCCTCACGCTCTTGCTCCTATGGAGATATTACCGTACCAGCCGGGAATGGACCGACGCCTACCGGGAAATGACCAATCATTTGGTCGAAGAGATGGTTGGCCACCGAACACGCCTGATCCAGCAGGATTCTCAAGGCTGGCACACGGATGAAGACCAGGAGTTGGATCGCTATCTGAAGCTCTCTGAGAACATGGACCACATCGGCGTTCTCATTAATTCATTCATCACCCGAGGCTGGATCCTGGTCGGTCTGGCGGGGATCGCGTTGGCTTTTGTCGCCACAAACCCAACCCCGCAAGCCCTGGCAATCAGCCTGGGCGGCGTGCTGTTGGCCTCGCAAGGGTTGGGAAAGCTCACTGCCGGCGCCCAAAGCCTCTCCAGCCTGGCAAATGCCTGGCAGCAGGTTAGACCTCTGTTCGAGGCTGCCGATCGGCCACGCCAGTTGCCTGCCCTGGGCTTTACGCCCCCGAGGCGTGGCGAATCACCGGATCCAACGGTAGCTAATCAGGCTCAGGTTTCCCAGGAAACGGGGAAACAAGCGCTCGTACAAGCACGCGATCTTAGCTTCCGTTATCGCCCATCAGGACGCCCGATCTTGCAAGATTGTTCTTTGCAAATTTCTCCCGGCGACCAGCTGCTGCTCGAAGGGCCATCCGGCGGTGGAAAATCAACCCTCGCGGCTGTGCTGACCGGGTTGCGGGCGCCAGAATCCGGATCATTGCTGCTTTGGGGTTTCGACCGCCAGCTACTCGGTGTGGAAGAATGGCGTAAGCGGGTGGTGATGGCGCCTCAGTTTCAGGAGAACTACGTGTTTTCTGAGACTTTAGCCTTTAATTTGCTGCTAGGCCGCCGGTGGCCACCCACGCCCGAAGACCTGGAAGAAGCCGGAAATATCTGCCAGGAGCTGGGATTAGGAGAGGTATTACAGCGCATGCCTTCCGGCTTTCAGCAAATGCTTGGCGAGAGCGGTTGGCAGCTTTCACATGGTGAGCGCAGCCGTCTGTTCATCGCTCGCACTCTATTACAAATGGCCGACATGATTGTACTGGATGAAAGCTTTGGCGCTCTGGATCCGGAAAACCTGGAGCGCGCACTGCAATGTGTGCTCCAACGCGCGCCGACTTTACTGGTTATCGCTCATCCTTGATCATCTCTAGCTTGGATTTACCGCTGTTATAATACACGACTGAATAGAAAGGGAATCTCACCTCATGAAAATTCGCACTGGATTGAAAGCCGGTCAAGGATTAGGGAACACCGTTGCCGATCTTGCCCATCTCACCGGGGTGGACCAACTGGCCAAACTGTATGAACAATCGACCGGGAAAAGCTGCGGTTGCGACCAACGTCGCCAGGCTTTGAATCAACTATTATCCTTCGGTCAATCCATCTGAACCAGACATGCGGGTAGCGCGCTGGTTGCTTCTCGTGCTCTTCTTTCTCCTCGCCCTGTTTGCCGGGTGCAGGTCAAGGGATCAGCGCGATTGTCCGGATGACTGCGTCAGCGTGAATCTGAGCAGTGCCAACCTGCGCGGCAAAGATTTCTCCGGCGCCCAGATGATGGACGCCAACTTGAGTAAAGCCAACCTGGTTGAGACAAATCTAAGCAAGGCCGATCTTACCGGCGCTAACCTCTCCCAGGCAAACATGGAAAGCGCCTCATTGACTGATGCACGCCTGGTGGGTAGCGACTTGTCGTTGGCCAACCTGCGAAACGCCTTACTGGACAATGCTGATTTAAGCGGAGCCGATTTGAGCGGTGTTTCTATGATCCGGGTCGATCTGACCCGGAGCTTGATGAATGGTGTTCGCCTCGGTGGTGCTGAATTGATCGGCTGCAACCTCAGTGGTCTCAATCTTAACGGGGTAGAGATGTCCGAAGCAAATTTGAGTGGTGCGCTGCTGGTCGACGCAGAGCTCAGCGGCAGCGTGCTCAGCCTGTCGGATTTTAGCGGCGCAGATATGGGCCGAGCCCGGTTATCGGGATCGTGGGTCAATCTCAGCCAGCTGGTGGGCACGAAACTGGGCGGCGCTAACCTGAGCGGTGGCAGCTTTTTTGGAACCAACCTGACCGGTACAGACCTATCCAAGGCTAAGCTGAATGGCACTGTTCTCATCGGTGCGGATTTAAGCGGTGCAGACCTGCGCGGCGCAGACCTGACCGGCGCGAGATTAACCATCCCCCCTCCTCCAAACGCAACAAACGGATCATCTTACGAAAACCTCACCGGCGCTGATTTGAGGGCTGCATTGAACCAGGCTTCGATGAGCCGAGTCCTGGCAGACAGGCATGTGGCTGCATTAACGGAGGCGCGACTGAAACCCCTCTTGCACGACACGATCTTACAAGGCGTCATCTACGATGAGAACACCATCTGGCCGCTTGGTTTTGACATCCCAGCCTCAGCAATTTATCTAGGGAGGTAGCACAGGTATGGGTGAAAAGAAGCCAATCGAACAAAAACGATCCAATTGGCGCGAATGGCTTGACGAAGCTGCGATACTCCTGGTAGTCCTCGCCGTGGTCGGTGGGATTTATTTCTACCGCAACTTGAGCTGCCCACCCCGCTGCACCAACGCCAGTCTGACTGGCAAGGAATTTCGAGGTAAATCACTCGAAGGCGCTGATTTCACAAATGCCATCCTGAACGGCGCGGACTTCACCGGCGCATCGCTGCGTGGTGCAAATTTCAGTGGAGCCGATCTGAGCGGGGCTACCTTAGCCGATTCTTCCTTAGTAAACACAAATCTCACGGATGCGATTTTATTGGGCGCCGACCTGACGGGTGCAAACCTGACCGGGGCGACTTTGCTCAATACCAATTTGAGCAGTGCCGATCTTTCCTCCGCCATCTTGAAGGATATTGACCTGACCCAGAACGTTCAGCTCACCGCCATCAAACTGAATAAGGCCAATCTGACCGGAGCCATTCTATCTGGTGTAAATATGAGCGGGGCCCTGATCACAGAGGCAAATTTGAACGGGGCTGATCTTTCCGGCGCCGATCTGAGCGGGGTAAATCTGGGCGGATCCCAACTCTTCGGCGCCAACCTGAGCAAAGCCAATCTGCTCGGCGCTACCCTGGATCGCGCCGAGCTGGTGGGCGCATCTTTGCCTGAAGCAAATCTGGCAGGCGCCAGCTTCTCGGACGCAGATTTATCTGGTTCCAACCTGCATAGCGCGGATTTGACTGGGATCGTGAGCAAACAGGGGTATTTTGACGGCGCTCAGATGACTAACGCCAAGCTCAATCGGGCTTCATTTTCGGGATCAGGCCTGTCTGGTGCGATCCTGGAAAAAGCCGACCTCACCGATGCGCGGTTCGATATCTCTGACCAAAATGGACAGATCGAACAAACGGTTCTAGCTGGAGCGATCTTACGCGGCGCCGATCTTTCGGGCAGCTATCTGGCCGGCGCGGCGCTCACCGGGGCCGACCTCACACAAGCTGACCTGAGCCGAAGTACTTCTGCGCCCGTGACGGTTGTCGACTCGCGTGAAATTGGCGGCGTGACGCAAACCATCAAAGCCATACTCTACGGCGCCAATCTGTCTGGCGCTGATTTTCAGGCTGCTAAGCTGGCAAATGCCGATTTGCAAGGCCTGGTCCTCACCAGGGCAAATTTCCGTCACGCCGATTTACGTGAGGCGAACCTGAGTGCAGTGGATCTGTCAGGCGCGGATCTACGGGGGGCAAACCTGAAAGGCGCCAAAATGGACGATACGAGTCTGCTCGGCGCCAGGCTGGCCGGAACGAACCTGTCTGGCACAGACCTCTCGAAGGTCAACCTGGATGGCATTAGCCTGTGGAGCTCAACACCGGTTACCTTCACCGCTGACCTGACATACGCTGAGCTTTTCAGCTTCCTGGCGCAAAGCGATTGTTTGAATGGTATTTTCCTGGTCACGAATGATAGCACCGTAGCGGATGTGCCGGTGCGGTTCGATGAGGATGCTGGCAGCGATTTCTATTACAGCGAAATCTGGCGCAACGCGAGCGATTACATCTGCGCCGCGAATCTGAGCGAGACTCGCATGTGGGGCAAGCGTTTCTTGCCCACCTCGATGGCCGGCGTAAACCTATCCAATGCCGATTTGAGCTTTACCGACCTCAGGGAGGTCTTTTTAGAAGAGACGATCGACATGGAAAATAAACTCAGCTACAGCTTGAAAGCGAACCTGAACAAGATCATCTACAACAGTTTCACCTCCTGGCCCAGCGATTTCATACCGCCAGCCTCAGCCACACCTGAATGACCCATACCGTCCGCTATCGGAGGTGCTATGATGAAAACAATAACCGTAGCCAACCAGAAAGGCGGCGTTGGGAAAACTACAACGGCAGTCACCCTGGCGCATGGCCTGGTACTGCAAGGCAAGCGGGTTTTGCTGGTAGATCTCGATCCACAAGGTCAGTGTGCCACCCTCCTCGGGCTCAAGCCTGAACCGGGCGCGTTCAATCTGCTGGTGAGCGAGTCACCTTTTTCCCAGGTGACGCGCCTGACCGACCGGGAAAATCTGTTGGTCATCTTGGGGGATCGCAAAACATCCACCGCTCAGACCGTCCTCACCGTTCAACGCACACCGATTTCGTTCCTTCATACCAGGCTGGTTATTCCTGCTCAGAAGGATGGTATTGATTACATTGTTATTGACACCTCACCCAGTGTGGGCGAGCTGCAAGAGCAGGCGTTATGGGCGGCAGACGGCGTGCTGGTGCCATGTGCCGTGGATTATCTGGCAACCGATGGCGTATATAACATTGCCCAGACTCTCAAGCGTATCCACGAGGAATTTAAATGGCAGGGGCGTGTCCTTGGCATCTTACCTACATTCTATGATACCGTGACGCGGGAAAGCAAGGCCACTTTACAAGACCTTCAGAAACGTTTCAGCGGCTCGATGCTCGCCCCCATCCATCGCGCCACGATCCTGCGCGAGTGCGCTGTCGAGGGGAAAACGATCTTTGAGATGGCGCAGGAAAGCCGCGCCGCCAAACAATACTCCGAGCTGGTACAGTATGTCTTGAAGTGGGGCTAAGTTAAATGAAATGAAAAGACCAGGCGGCTTTTTTTCAGGCTGCCTGGTCTATACGGTTGTGAATTCGGTCCCGTTATTCGCTCGATTCGGGGGTCGTATCCGCACTCTTTCGACGGCTGGTTTGCTTTTCGGCTGGCTGTGGTGGTGCATCCACCGCCGACCCTTCGATGACCTGCTCTGCAGTCTGGTCTTTTTTGCCGAAAGTCCGCCGCCACCATCCTTCGGTCTTATCTGCCACACTCCGTGAGGATTCGGCAACTTTCCCGGTTGCATCGTCGATCGGCTTGCTCAATCTGCTGCGAGCGATAAAATAACCAACCACCCCGGCAACCAATAGTAGAAAAAGTAACTGCATGGTTCTCTCCTTACGAAATCAAATTTGGGAGCTTGCCATAGGCTAGATTGCGGAATTATAACACAATCCAATTCCTCGGGTCGGTCATCGTGTAGAAGTTGCTGTAGGTGTAGCAGTCGGGGTGTTGGGCACCACCGGTTGAATGTTCAACGTGTTGGTGATCGTATCTGTAATCGTCGGTGTGACGGTGGGCGAGTCGCCAGCGGAGCCCGAGCCACCCGTCAGATCAGGCAAGGGAAGCAACAATGGTGTGTTATTGGGCAATAACATGACCTGGATATTGGGGGAAAGCTTATCGATATACCGATATTGCAGCAATGAAGGATCGCGTTGCAGTGCTTGATTGATCAATCTGAGCGCATCGGCATCGGCACGTGCCTGCAGCACTGTCGCTGTCGCCTTGGCCTGGGCTTCACGCTCAACCGCTCCAGCCCGACCATCGGCTTCGATTTTCAGCTTGTCCCGCTCTCCCTCCGCCAGCTTGCGCATCTGCTCCGCCTGATATTCACGCTGAATGCGGTCTTGCTCGGCGACCTGTTTTTGCTCGATCGCAGAAGCATACTGGGTTGAGAAGGCAATGTTGCGCAATAAGAAACGATCTAAAGTAAATCCTTTATCACCAAAGGTCGTTCGCAGCAACTCTTCCAGGTTAGCTTCGAGGTTCTTACGTTTAGAGCTGTTTATCTCGTCGGCTGTAAACTGCGACACCTCGGTTCGGATGACGCCACGCATCACCGGACGGATGAAGTCTTCTACATATCGGTTTTGCAGATCCGTGTGCACCCGGATGACCTCATTTGGATCGATCCGATAGATGACCGAGCTATCCAGATAAACACTTTGTCCATCCGAAGTGCGGGCAGAAATCGAATCATTGCCGGTCTTGGAGCCTTCCTGTGTGTCCGAGGACATGGTATAGGTCTGCCAGTAGATAGGATAACGCACAACCCGTTCCGCAAGCGGCACAATCGCTCGCAATCCCGAGCGCAACGGTTGTTCCCGATACCCATTCGGGCTAATGATCGAAATCACCACTCCAGCTTCTTGCGGCTCAACAAAAACCAGGCTGGCGCTAAGCAGTGAAAGGCCGATCACTACCAGTAATCCAACCAGAACCCGAAAGGACACGAAGGATCGTAAGGCCTGCCTCATCCCACCCACCCGGTAGGCATGGAGAGTGACCGAGGCTAAAAAAGCCACAAACCAGACCCAGGCTAAAACGGCAATGACAGCAAGCAGTTGATCCAACATGGCATAATTCCCGGTTCTCTGAGCGATCAGTCTCTTATCAAATAGATTAAAAATCCCACCAGCATACCCTGAAGGTAAGCCAGCTAAACAATTATAAATGAGTAACTATAAATTCGTTGTAGGATTGGTGAAATTTGCGACAAATGTCTTAAACGAATTCATACAGATCTAGCGGTCCAGAGGCAGGCTGACCTCGCAAACTTGCTGGTCAAACTCGCTGCCTGGTCGTAGTACCAACCTCCATCGCTGGCCTTCAGGCGGCACATCAAAAGCTACTGAAGAGCGCCATGTCTCCCCAGGTTGGATGAGATCCTGGTACATATTTGAGGGCCTCTCGATATAGAGATAGCCCGTGGCAGCGGCGTGCGGCGGGTAGGTGACCTCTTTTACGTTGATTTCACCCTGGAGGCTGTAATCCTGGTCCCAAATCTGGATTGGGAAAGTGCTCTGGTTGACCAGCTCCAGCCGGAGGATTACGAAGGTACCCGAAGCATGGTGTTCGAACAGGTCTCTCCTGTAAACCGGCGCTTCGACGAGGCGGGCGGTGAGAGCAGGGCCGCAGGCATGCGGAAGGGTATAATCGGGGCCCGGTGTTGGTCTTTCGGTCATCGGCCTCTCAGGCTGCGGAGCCGGCAAGTAAGTGGCTGCCGGGGTTGGTAGACTTGCCTGTGTATAAGCAAAGTGGTTGCTTAGGGTGTGATAGATATAATTTTGCCACAACGCGACCATATCATCGTGATGATATTCGTGCGAGCGAAAGGTCTGTAATATCATCCGTCCATCCAGGCAAGTCACCAGCAAACCATGGTCATTTACCGAAGAGTGATTATCGGAGGCCAGGATCAGCGCATCCCCTGGTTGCGTACTCATAAATGGTTTCGATTGCAGCAGGTCGCCAACATCCCCGCGCCATAGGGGAGCGGCATTGCGTAAACCGGAGGTCAGGCGATTGGGGTAGTTAAGAATCGGGTTCGCTGGATCCGACCAGTAAAAAACGCGCATCTCCGGCTCATACCAGTCGTCCTGTACAGACACACCACAGCGGTCCAAGATCGGTTTTACACGGCCCAGAGGAGCATTGTCCAGGTCCCAATTTTCTATAATTACTGCTGCACCACGCGCCAGATGTGCATCCATATATTCAAAGAGCTCCCCTCCAAACTCGCGCTCCGCCTCAGCGGCGGCGATCACAAGGTCCCACTCCACGCCAGAGAGCAATTGTGACTTGAACCAGCCTTTGGCGCTGCCAACATCCAGGTAAAAATAGCCGGCCTCATCCAAGGCTTCTTTTACCAGGCGAATGTAACGCGAAGCCGACATATCCTCAAACAGCAGGATTTTGGCCGATTTAAGCAGGCGCTCCTCGGTGATATCCGGTACGGTCCCGTTTGAAGGGGCAATCTCGGATCCGGTTGGGCTGATTACCCCTGAGGCCGGAGTAACCGGTTGTGTGGATAATATAGCCTGAGGTTCCAGAGTCGCCTCCAAAACCGTCGCCGCTTCAATGGCTGAGACCGTACGCGCAAGGCTGGTCTGTTGGGCATAAACGGCTGAAGCGGTCGATTGCAAATCGCTGGAGGTATCGAGCAGTTTACAGGCAACAACGGATAAAATGAAACCAAGTAGCCACAGGGGATATGAGTAGCGGTGATTGGCGCGTCTTTTCACAGCAGACCTGAGATATTGACCCGGCTGTTTCGATTGTATCAGATTTTATGTTATCATCGAAACTTGTGAAAAACGAACAACTAACTTTTAGACCCTCAACTCGACGATATCTCCATCTTTTAGCTCATAATCGCGCTGTACCATCTGTCCTTCGAAGGCGCTGCTACCCCACACGCGCGCCGATTTTAGCTTATCATAAAAATCGCGATGAACTTTTCGCGCCAGCTCCGCGACCGTGCTGCCTCTTTTCAAAACAAAAGGCCGCTCCATGTCCGGGTCCTTGCCTGGTGGTTTAGCGTAAACGCGAATGATCTCAAGCGCTTGATAGACCTGTTTCTTCAGCACATCAAAATTCCACCTGGTCGCAGCGGAAATCGGGATCATCGGACATTCCTCACCTAAGAGAGCGCAAAAAAGATCATAAACCTCAGTAAGGTTTTCATCATCGCATTTGTTTGCCAGGATCAGCAGCGGGATAAAGACCATCCGGTCTTGGCTGGCATAGCGATCCCGGCGGTCAGGCGAGGAGATGCGATGCTCCTCTAATAGCAGCAGTGTCTCTTCCAACTGTAGTAGTGGATCGGTCTGCAGATCCACCGTCAACAGGACCAAATCCGCCCGTCGAATCAGGTCGAAAAGGCCAGGCTCGACAAATTCGCGATCCAAGGGCGGCGTATCCACCAGCTGGATCTGGATATCCTCCACATGCATCATACCTGGGAGGGGCTTCCAGGTGGTATATGGCGCCGAGGAAACTTCAGGCTCAGCATGCGTCAACGCTGCCACCAGCGCAGATTTCCCAACATTCGTCGGACCTATCACTACAGCCTGACCAGCGCCTTCCTTCTCTACATAAAAAGATGTCTGGTGACCAGTATGTTTCTTAAGAGTTTTTGCCTCATCTTTTAGTTTTGAGAGCTGGCGGCGCAAGTCTGCACGCAGCTTATCGGTGCCCTTATGTTTCGGAACCGTGCTGATCATCTCCTCCAGGCAGAGGACCTTGTCTCCAGGAGTCTGTGCCTCGCGAAAACGCTTTTCAGCTTCAAAATAATCCGGTGGAAGATTGGTTGGCATTTTATCTTTCCAAGAAACCATGTCAATGATTGCTTTCGAGATGCTTATTATACTGACATTCCAATAAGAAAAATTAAAACAAAAAGCGCTGCAGATTATAATATCCACAGCGCTTCTCCTCACAAAGTGGCTTTGAGCGGTTAAATGGTTTTATCAACCCTCGAAGCGACCTGATCGCCCAGATCAGATGTATCGTGAGAGGCTGGTTTTTTCTTCTTGTTCACTGGACGGTTGAATTTCATAGGGAAGTGGAACTTCCCAAGCTTGATCGACCGTGTATCTTCGGCAGGCATCCCATAATCATAGTGATACAGCCGGTAATAAGCCCGGTTGTTGCGTGGGATACGATTTAGAATCACCCCGCCAATCTTTGCTCCAGCGCTTTCAAGTCTTTTCAATGCCACAGCCGCTTCGGATCGACGTGTAAGTCCATAACCAACCACAATCAAGACTTCATCCACAGCCGTCGAGAGGATGGTCGAATCAGTCACCAAAACAGGCGGGCCGTCGACAATCAGATAGTCCGAGCGTTCAGATAGCTCCAACAGAATATCTTTCATCCTCTGGGAACCAATCAGATCACTCGGATTCTCCACAGAATTTCCAGCTGTGATCACCGAAAGGTTGCCGATTGGTAACGACTGAGCGCATTGCTGAATGGATTTTTCGGGGTGAAGCAGGAGGGTAGTAAGACCTTTAGCATTTGGCAGATCAAGATAGGTATGCAGGCTTGGTCGCCTCAAATCCGCATCCAGCAAGAACACCTTTTTGCCACTCAAAGCATAAGTCATTGCCAGATTTGAGGCGATCATGGACTTGCCCTCAGTCTTGCTCACACTGGCAACCAGGAATGATTTAGCAGGAACATCCACTTGGCCGAAATCGAGACTGACTTTCACGGCACGAAATGACTCCGCCACCACCGACCTGGGCTTTTCTGCCACAATGGTGGCTTTATGGACATCATTGTCGATTTCGGGTATAAAGCCAATCACTGGCAGCTTCATGACCCGGTTAATCTCTTCTGGAGTTTCGATCGAGTCATCCAGATACTCGATGAGATATGCCGCCCCAGCAGAGATCATAAAAGCAATCGCGATTGACATCAGGATGATCGTGCCTCGATTCGGTCCGATCGGGCGGGTCGGCAGTGCAGCGGTCTCTATAATGTTCAGGCTATTGGAGGCGCGTCCAAGCGAGGTGCCAAGCATCGTGGCATAGTTGGTTTGCAAAGTGGTGAGCTTTTGGCGCTGGGCAGTTAAATCGGCCTGGGCTTCGGCGATCTGACGTGCACTGTTCAAAGTGCCCATTTCATTCTCTTGCTGGGCGATTTGCTCCTGCGTATCCTGGATCTGGGTCTCTAAAAGCTCAAGTTGTTGGCGAATAAACTCCTGGCGCTTTTGCTCCTTCAGATCAGGATTGCTCGGACTTTGCTTAATGAGCTGGTTGGCCAGTTCATTCGCTACCGCTTGAGCTCGAACTGGATCTGTGTCTGTAACAGTTATTTCGATGATCTGGCTGTTCGGTACCGCTTGGGAGGCGTAGGCTGGTAACCATCTGAGATTTAAGGCGGTCATGGTTGCATTCCGGATGACCTCGCGCTCGGCGATATTGGCGTAATATGCCGCCAGTTGCTGCGCCAACCCCATCTCACCGCCGGATGGATTGGGTTCGTAAACTGCCCGTCCAATGACCAGCGACACCCGCGTCTGATAAGTTGGCGGCTGCCGACTTATTATAAGAAAACTGGAAATGCCCGCTAACAGGCAGGCGACAAGGATCAACTTCCACCACTTGATGAGTGGCTCAAGATACTGCTTGATTTCCATCAGATTTCTCACCCTTAAGACGGCCAGTAGAATCCGTCTCGACTTGTTGGATCAGTATAACACCATCGTGCAGACTGGGCACGATATAGTGTGGCTGAACATGATGCCGGTTGAGTTCCTCACAGATATAACATCTTGAGCTGGGATAGACCAGGATATTCGTTGTACCAGCTGCCTTACCTGCTTGCATATCTGTGATCCCATCTCCGATGAAATACGATTGGTCCAACGCAATATCCAATTCATCGGCCGCGCGAAGCAGCAAACCAGGCTTTGGCTTGCGACAATCGCAGGTTTTCCGATATGCTTCAATCACCCCATCAGGGTGGTGAAAGCAATAGTAAACCGAGTCAATCCGCGACCCATAGGCCGCCAGCTCAGAAATCATCTGATGCGTCATAGCTTCGAGCAATGGCTCAGAAAACTTGGCTTTGGCAATACCTGGCTGGTTTGAGATCACGACCGCCAGGAAACCCAAATTATTAATCACCCGGATTGCTTCGGGCACCCCCGGAAGCAAGGTAAATTCTCGCGGGTTGGCGGGAGAATCGACCAGGCCAAATTCAACATTGTAAACCATGGCGTTGATTACCCCGTCACGGTCCAGAAAAACAGCGCGGTTCATTCCAATTAGTTTACCAGCCTCGCGCCGAATTAGGTAATAAAAAATGATATTATTCTAATTCTACCAACTTTTTCAATGTATTGGCTATCGCGTGTTCTACAATCAGATGACAGTCCTCTTGCTGGCAAATATGTCCCGTTGGGGTCAAAACGCAGTAATCCACCATATTCTTAAGCTTACCACCGATGTCGCCTGTCAGGCCGATTGTAATCGCGCCATGCTGGCGTGCGACCTGCACCGCACGTAAGACGTTTGGCGAGTTACCACTGGCTGAGATCGCCACCACAACATCACCGGCCTGAATGAAATTGGTCATTTGTTCAGCAAAAATTTCTTCGTATGATGAATCGTTTCCCCAGGCAGTCATCAGAGGAATGTTGTCAGTCAAGGCGATCGCCTTGAAGCGTGGTTTTCCAGGCGTGATGGTTAGCTTGTTCAGATCGTTCGCCATGTGCGAAGCCGTGGCAGCGCTGCCGCCATTCCCGAGGATGAAGATTTGTGCCGCACGTCGCCAGGCGTCGAATAAAATCTGGGTTGCCTGCCAAAGTGTATCACGCCTTAACAGGCGCACCGCCTCCTCCAGCTCTGTCAGGTATTGATTCAACGGATCTTCCGATTGCATTTCGTTCTTGATCCCATTCAGTATGACCGAATCTGGATGGTTGACCATAGTTGTCTCCAATCACACCTAATTTTTACAATTCAGATAGTTTACCACGCTATCGTTCACTACGGCGTATGAAGCTAGCCTTCATAACCATTCGGATGGCTTAAATGCCACTCCCAGGCGCTTCGAATGATATCCTCCAGGTTAGGGTATTTGGGTATCCAACCCAACTCTGTGCGGATCTGTTCCGAACTGGCGATCAGCGTTGCCGGATCGCCCGGTCTACGGTCTCGCACAATAGACGGGATTGAGCGGCCGGTAACGCGCTGGGAGGTTTCTATGACTTCCTTGACGCTAAAACCCTGACCATTCCCCAGGTTATACACCCGGCTACCACGGTCGAGCGCTTGTAATGCAAGGATATGAGCTTGCGCCAAATCGACGACATGAATGTAATCACGCACACATGTCCCGTCGTGAGTAGGATAATCGCCGCCATACACCTGGATGTGCGGAAAGTTTCCAAGTGCAACTTTAAGAACTAACGGGATCAGATGCGTCTCGGGTGTATGGTCTTCGCCAAAGCGCTCACTGGCTCCGGCGGCGTTAAAATAGCGCAAAGCAGCATATTTCAGGCCAGATGTATGGTCCAGCCAGGCCAGAATCCGCTCCAACAAGTATTTGCTTTCGCCATACGGGCTACCAGG
The DNA here is from genome assembly GCA_001795165.1 of Chloroflexi bacterium RBG_16_57_11. Lineage (GTDB taxonomy): Bacteria > Chloroflexota > Anaerolineae > Anaerolineales > UBA4823 > RBG-16-57-11. Next base: position 33,431 of record MGNS01000111.1, on the reverse strand, counting down.
GATGATCTGTTCATTTTCGTCAATCGGAATACGGGCAGGTCGGTCAAATAGATTCGCCGTTGAAGACAGAATAAAGCGGCGCACTCCATGTGCAACTGCCTCTTGCAACAGGTTCAGCCCATTTGTCACATTATCGCCGATATACTTGAAGGGCTTGTCCATCGATTCACCCACCAGCGTATAGGATGCAAAATGCATCACTGCATCGAAAGCATTTTCATCAAAGACCTGCTTCACCGCAGAGCGATCTGACAGGTCACCCTGGACGAATTTCGCATCCGGCTGCACTGCCGCGCGGTGTCCTTGGTACAGGTTATCGAATACCACCACACGTTCCCCACGGTCGATCAACTGCTCCGAAACTACCGAGCCAATATAACCGGCTCCGCCCGTTAACAAAATATTCATCGATTTATACTCCATCGTTGAGTGAAGTAAAAATGACCGGCGACGGCAGGATGCAGCTACCGCCGGTAATTGAAAATCACCTTCGAGCCATCCGGCTCGATATTGAAGGGGACTTCCTCCAGCGTGCTCAAAGCATCGCGAACCGATTCTCGCTTCTCATATGGACAATAAAGCAATAGAAAGCCTCCGCCCCCTGCGCCGGTGATCTTCCCGCCGATTGCGCCTGCGTTCAGCGCTGCGTCATAGATCGCATCAATGGTGGAGTTGGATACGCGACTGGCTAACTGTTTCTTCAGCATCCAGTTCTCGTGTAGCAGGGTACCGATAATATCCAGATTTCCCGATAACAATTCTTCCCTTGCCTGGCAGGCCATGAATTTGATCCGATGCAACAGTTTTCGACTGTTCCTGATATTCGCTTTCTGCTCGTCCAGGATCGAATCGGCCTTGCGAGTAATTCCAGTGTAGAAAAGAAGCAAGCTCTCATTCAATCGATAGCGCAGGCGCGGCTCCAACTCAATTTTTTCGCTCACCACATTTCCGTCGGGGTGAAATTCCAAAAAGCGGAGACCACCCAATGCGCAGATGTACTGATCCTGTATTCCTATCGGTTTGTTCAGCTGGTTGATTTCGATATCACAGGCTTCTTTCGCTAATTGATGGGCAGTGACTGGCTCGCCCAGGTAGGTATACATAGCGTGAAGCGCCCCTACTGTAACCGCGCTCGATGAGGCTAATCCAGCACCCGCGGGGATGTCGCCCATCGTTGTTATCTCAACACCTTTTTGAATGCCTGTCAGGCGCATCGACTCACGGATTAGCTCGTGTTGAACATCATCCACGGTATCAACGATCTCCGTGCGGGTGTAACCCACACGTAGCTTGGAGTCGAAGCGTTTCTTAATCGTCACAAAGATGTACTTATCGATGGCAGAGCTCAGGATATTCGTCCCCCCCTCTTCCATGAAGTAGGAAGGAAAATCCGTCCCACCACCAAAGAAACTGACACGTAACGGTGTCTGGACAATGATCATTTATTGTAGCCCTCGGTTAGTAAGCCCCCCTGCTCCTTAGGACTGCTGGGATTGTCTGCACCAGTAGTTGAAGATCCAACCAGATACTCCAATTACGGATATATTGCATATCCAATCGGACCCGGTCGGCATAGGAGAGATCCGATCGTCCGCTTACCTGCCACAAACCTGTGATCCCCGGGCGGACGGTCAACAGATTCATACCCCATTGGTTATATTCTCTCATCTCATCCGGATGGATCATCCTTGGCCCGACCAACGACATTTCGTAACGCAGGACATTGAACAATTGGGGGAGCTCGTCCAAGCTGAGTTTTCGCAGGAATCCACCGAGCCGTGTGAGGCGCGGGTCATTCTTGAGTTTCCGTTTCGTATTCAGTTCTTCCTGAAGCTCAGCAGATTTGGCCAGGATTTCGTCGCCATCGAGGCGCATCGTGCGGAATTTAAACGCATCGAACTGGCGATTGTTCACTCCCATCACCCTGCGGCGATAGATAATCGGGCCTGGAGAATCCAACTTGATCGCAATAGCGATGACCAGCATCACCGGTGAGAGCAAGATCAAAGCAGGAATCGTTAAGCCATAATCCAACATCCATTTCAACAAGTTATCGAAACCGGTCAGGCGGACCTTATTGACACAGACCAGAGGCACAAATGCAAATTCACGCACCCGCAGCCCGGTGGTCATAATTTCATACAGCCCGGAGGACATGCGGACATTGACCCGGTCCGACATGCCATATGTCTGAAAAATTTCCAACAGCTTATCCCGGCTGGTGATCGAGCTACTGGCAAGGATCACCTCACGCACCTGATAATTTTCGATAATGCTATCGAGATGGCTCATATTTCCCAGCACGCGCAGGCCTCGGGTCGGTACGGTGTCCGGAGAAAACTTCTTGTCGACAAAACCAACGATTTGCAGCCCGGAATATTGCGGTTTCGATAGCTGGTTGGCCAGCAAAATGCCTTCATTGTTCGCGCCAACAATGATAGCCCGAGAGATGAACAGGCCATAGCGGCGCAGATAATAGACCACTCGCCGAAGCCAGAAACGTCCTGCACAAATAAAAATAAAAGACAGGCTCCAGGCAAGAATCAGCCAGCCACGGGCAATCAGGAGCATGGGTTGTAAGAAATCAAATATGATCACCAGCAAAATGGCGATCGTGGTTCCCCGGAAAACCAGGGCATATTCTTGCGGGCCACCGAGTAATTGTTCTTTTGAGTACAATCCGATGAATATAAAAATCACCAACCAAAACATGGCAATGAATAATGTCACCGTTTGATAGTATTGGATATTGGGAATAACGTCTGTCTCGAAAATCGGCAAGGAAATATTGAAGCGAATGAAGTAAGCCAACCGAAACGAAAAACCCATCATCAGCAAATCATTAAAGATCAAGGTCATAGTATATAATGACCATTGAATTCTTTGTGGGGTAAATATCTTCACCCAGCCTGCCTCAGATTTGCGGAGTTCATCCCGTCCCAGTTGTGTTATTGTTTTTGATGACTCCATTGTAAACCTCTTCCAATTGTCCTACGAGACGGTCCCAAGAAAAATGTTGCTCAGCAAAATAACGGCCCGATTCTCCTACGCTATGGCGTAGACGGGCATCATCGAGCAACTGGATAATTTTCGCAGCAAATTCATCCGGTTCCTCAGCGACCATCAGATCGCGATCGTGAACAGCCTCCGTTAGGGCAGAAACTGCTAACGGTGTCGCTACAACGGGTGTCCCGCAAGCCATGCTCTCCAGGACCTTAAACTGCATCCCGGCGCCATAGGTAAGCGGTGCAACAGCGATTGTGGCACGCTGCAGGTAGGTGCGTAAATCTGGCACCATCCCGGTGACCGTAACGTTCGGGTGGTGGGCTATCTCCTTGACCTCAGGGGTCGGGTCTTTACCCACAATCCAGAGCTTGACCTCCGGGCGCTTGGTCCAAACCAGCGGCATGATTTGCTCGAACAGATAGATCACCATCGAGACGTTGGCATGATAGCTCATCTTGCCACTCACCACGATGGTAGCAACCTCACGTTTTACCTGTGGGTTCGGGCAGAAATAATCCAAATCGACACCGATTGGAAAAACATTCAACTTAGAAGCGGATAATGTGGAATTCTTGAGCGCCAATAGCTCATTTTTATCCTTCTGCGAGGTGACCAGAATAGCAGGAAATTTCCTGGTTAATTCCGCCTCAAATCTCTCCGTCCGCTTAAGTTCCAAATGCGTGATCCATCGAAAAGACCGCCGTTTGCTATTTACGGCTGATTGCCGGAATAAATATGAAATGCAATCGACGCTATCCCAAACGATTGGAGGGCACGCGCGCGCAGGTTTTTGATGGTTCAACCAACGCGACCTCAAATACAGACCATACTTGACCCCACGCAGGTGCTCGACATGAACCACATCGATCTCATCCTTTTCGAGGCTGGCCAACACATACCTTGCCATTTGCGGCTGCCAGCTATACCAGGCCTGTAGTGGCTGAGTGGTTGGCAATGCAGCCAGGCTATTCACCAGTGACCGCCAGGTGGGCATCGAAAATGCTCGGACAGAATTGCAGTATTTCTTCAGTTCCTCGATATTGTTTCGCTCTTCCTCATTCGTCCATAAAGTAACCAGGTGGACTCTATGCCCACGCTCTGCCAGCTTTCGAACAGTGTTATAAGAGCGCGCGCGGATTAGATTGGGTGTATACGGAACTACAAATAAAATATTCATCCCGACTCATCGAATTGAGGCTGCCCATCCCTAAAAAAACTGGATACGGATAAAGTTTTTGTAATAATCTTAAATAATAACAAAAAGAAAGACAGTTAGAACGGACAGCTTTCTGAATCTAAGACGTAAAAAGGGGGGTAATGTGACGATTCCGGTTTTAATTAAAGATCGTCAATACTAGACAGTTTCGACCGTAATAAGCTTCCCATGTTTTGGATTGAAGCTAGATCCTAACCAGGCCGACAGATCTGCAAATGCCAGGCCGGCGTAGATCATAAATACCGCATCAACCGGCAATCGATAACGCACCAGAGCCCAGGAAAGCAGGTGGATCAGTGTGTAGAAGAGGATGAATAGCACCAACAAGTTTGAGGTCGAATGAGACGTAAATTGTTGAACCGGTGGTTTTGGAATGAACGATCGGACCAGACCATACAAGATAAATGGAAGCAACAGGCCAAAACCACCTACACGTGCGACATTGCTGATCAGGTCGGATTCCCTCGATGGCCAAAACATAAAGAACGCTGGGATGCGGCTCAGGGACAGCCAGAAATACCTTACCGGATCCTGGATAACAAATTGTACACCTGCCTTCAATAAAGCCTGATCAAGCGCCGCTTCATCGAGCTTGCGTAGCTCGGCAGGGATCAATTCGTCATAACCAGCCACCTCCGGCGGCAGGATCGGGATGAACCGGGTGCCATAGATGGGATGATTGGCCCAGAAGAAGGCGAACCCTGCGTTGGTGTTGAGGAGGACAAGGCGTTGGAAGCGCTGGTAGTTATAAATCGTAAAAGGCAGGACCGTCAGAATCACCAGAGTACCGGAGACCAATACTGAAAATACGAGCTGCCGGTTAATTCGCCAGCCGTTGGCCATCCAAATCCAGAAAAAGAGCACGGGGATGAAAAGGACAAAAAGCTGGCGTAACAAAATGGTTATCGTAAGACAAAGCCCCAGCGCCAGGCTATACACCATGATTTTCCGGTTCATCTTGCCGTTGTTGGCCTGGAGCGCCTCCCGCAGAAGGATAGCTGAGCAGAGCGCCGCCAGTATAGCAACAATGTAAAACGGCTCGGTCATTAACGTGACTGAATAGTAGATAAAGTAAGGGTAGATCGCCGTCAACCCGGCGGCAAAAAGACCTACTGAAGTGGAAAATACACGCTTGCCCAGCCAGAAAGCCAGATAGGGTTGTAACAAACCTACGAGTACGGCCTGGATCAACCGGATGATCAAGGGATGAGGGCCAAACAGCAGATAAACCAACGATACATAAAAGGTATAGAGATAGCTCCAATGCGCTGTAGGCGCCTCAGCAGCCGTTGAAGGCCACCATGGCTCGCCAAAGGTAAAACCGTGCCCGCCCAACAAACGCAAAGCCAGGTTGTGATACGAGAGCTGGTCTGCGGTGCCGGGGAGTGCCTCTACCGCATTGCCCAGGTAAACGGATGCCGCGAGGCGTAAAATTACTGCCAGACTAAGCGTTAGGCCTAATATTATATTTGTTCGTTTCATGTTGTCTATTTGATGACTTGATCCAATTTTTTTAACACGACCCGCCAATCGTAAGTATCTTCGGCCAGGCGTCGACCGCTTTGTGCCAGTTTCATCTGGAGATCGCCGTCACC
>MGNS01000111.1:25057-27523 GCA_001795165.1 Chloroflexi bacterium RBG_16_57_11 | reverse complement strand
TGGTGGTCACGATTGGCATGGCCAGAGCCAGGGCCTCCAGGATCCGTACTCGCATCCCGCTCCCTGCCCGCACGGGAATGACCATTAGCGCGGCCTGTTGCAGATATGGTGTCAGCTCCTGGACATAACCGGTCACTGTGATGATGCCGGGATTATCCTCGGCCATTTTGAGGAAATCCGATGGCGGGTTCTTCCCCAGGATTGTCAAGGTAGCTTCAGGTAATTGCCGAATGATGCATGGAAAAACTTCGTTGGCGAACCATCGGATGCCATCCGCGTTGGGTGGATAATGCAACGTGCCAAGAGTGAGGATATTAGTGGAACCGGCCTGGCGCTGTACTGGAGCAAGCCTGGCGGTGTCTACCGCAATGGGTATGACCGTGATTTTTTGGGCGCAATCCTGCTCGGTGCCTGGGGCCACCTCACGAACAGCATCCATCAAATCCTTCTTGTCAATCGATGTCACAGCCAGCGTGTGCTCGAAATCCAGCACCAGCTTCGCCTCATACCGTTTGACTCGCTGCGCCTCAAGCTGGAGCATAGGTCGCATAAACCAGGGGGTGGCCTGGCGCATTCGCTCGACGATGGTCCATACGGCGTTATGGGCATCGAATATGCGCTGGGGTGGTTGCAAAAGGTCCCCGTGGGTTTGCTTGCGACCGTGCTTTGGTATAAGAAACTGTGTCATGCTGAGCTGGTCAGCCAGCGCGTAATCAAATCCACCACGATCCAGCATACCCTCCACCAGAGAGCGCATTCCGCTCAAATCATCTCGCTCGATCAGGAAAGGCCGCCCGCTAATCTGGCTGCTGACCATGTAAAATACATCCTTCAGTCTTGAGCGGCGGATTGGGACCGCGTGTACCTGGGCACACACCCTTTTTAACTCCGGCACAAACCTTTCTTCATCCGGACGCACAAATGAAGCCAGGGTGATGTCGTGCCCCTGCTCCGCCAGGTAACACAGCACATGCCAGGTTTTGATTTTCGGGCCCGAATCAGGTGGGAAAGGGACGATTTGGGTCAGGAAAAGGATGCGCATGAGCTATGACAGGGATGTTTCCGGATCGGAAAGATGGATTGGGGGGAGTCGCAGGTAATCTGTGGTCCGCTGCTTACGGGTGAAATCGGAGTAAGCGCGCTGCACCTGGATTTCTTCCAGGCCCATCTCCTGGGCGACCTCAGCAATTGGGATCTTATGCTCCATGGCATACCATAGTACATCCAGGACATTAAACGGTAAGCGGAAGAAGAACTCCTCCTGGGTACAGGCCGCGCTATACGTGTCACTGGTAGGTGGGCGCTGGCGGATTACTTGAGGCACCTCCAGATACTCTGCAAGCTGGTATACCTGTGTCTTATACAGGTGAACAATTGGCTGGATATCCGCGCCGCCATCGCCCCATTTTACGAAGAAACCCTGATCATGTTCGTTTTTATTCGCTGTACCGATCACAGCGTAGTTCCGCAATTCGGCATGGTAGTAAAGCATCGACATGCGTGTGCGTTGCTTGAAGTTCGATGCCGCTACAATCTGCGAGTATTCACGCACGGGCAGCCGGCGCGTTTTTTCTTCACCTTGCGGCGTGATGATGGTCAGCGAGAAAAAGTTGAGGGTATCTTCATCGAGGAGGTTCTGCGGTAATACGATCTTCGCTTTATATCCTGAGGCGCTGTCATATTCCGGGAAAAGCCTGCGGATGGCCTCATCTCTACGTGGATAGCAGCCAAAGCCATCCAGCACCGGTGTAATTACCTCCAGTATTGGTTCGACGCCAAATTTCTCCGCAACCATTCGTCCCAATTGCTCGCTTTCTGGGTCGGAATCCTTTTCCGGCAATATGAGTGCAGTGATGTTATCCGCGCCGAAGGCGCGCACGCACAGCGCCAACACGACCGAAGAATCGACACCGCCGCTGATACCCAGCACCCCTCCCTTCCGTCGCATCGTCTGGTGGACGTGTTGGCGGAGGGATTGGATAATTCGATCGGTTTCTTGCCCAGGGTTTATATCCAAAGAATGACGCGTAAAAGTCATGATTGTCATCACCTTATTTTAGATGCAATGCAAATCTTCGTCAGCTCATCAGGCCGTGCAGCTGACGGCAAATGACGTTGAAAATCGACTATAAACTGTCGCCATACGAGCTGGGTGGACAGGATGCCAGCCAGGGCCATATCATCCGTCTCGCCAATCCGCTTCCCGGCCTCCAGCTTTGTCACCATCTGCCGGACTGCCGCCGGGTTGAACAACCCGGAAGCCTCCAGGCACTCCTCAGAAAGCAGATCGCGGACATACTCTAATGCGCCCTCCGGCCCAAAAAAGCTGCGGTGGATCGGAGCACGATAAGGGCGTTTTCTACGTTGCCAGATTTCATCCGGCAGCCACTCACTCGCCAAACGGCGCAATAAGTACTTCTCATTCAGGCCAAACAGCTTCACTTCCGGCGGCAGCTTGCAACAAAA
>MGNS01000111.1:18064-25038 GCA_001795165.1 Chloroflexi bacterium RBG_16_57_11 | reverse complement strand
ACGCCCTTCCACCGAATGCGCCATGCCAACCCTGTCGCCCTGGGAGGAGAGCAGGTACTGTGGTAAGAAGATCGAAGATTCGAGATACTGAGCCTGGCCCAATGGATCCCAGCGCTCGAATTCGGCCGGGTAGAAAACGGATTGCCTACCGGTGCGACCTCCTGCCAGCTCGTCTTGCAGAGCGGCAGAGAAGAAGCGCTTCGTGCGACTGGTCGCTCGCCAGCGAACCTGGTGTGAGTAATCCCGAGCTTCAGTGTTCTCTAAACCCGCGCCAAAGAACGAGGCCAGATAAGCGTTGCTGTTAGGCATGTGAGAAATCTCGGGGTACAAGCGGCTGAACAGCAACGGGCGCAGCTTCGAGCCAGGCTGCCGCGCCCAAAAGCGCCGGATCTTTGCCTCTTTATAAATGTCATAACCCGCCAGGATTTCATCGGCGCCTTCGCCGGTCAGCACGACTTTGTAATGATTCTGGCGAACTAACTCGGACAACTTGTAAAGCGGCACCGGCGCTGTCCGCAAGATGGGGATCTCGGTATGCCAGATCACATCTGGAAACATGTTGCCAATATCCAGATGATGGGTATAGATTACCTGGTGCTGTGTCCCCAGGAATTCCGCCATCTGGCGCTGGAACGGGCTTTCATCGAACTCTGGATCGCTGAAGGAAATCGAGAAAGTATCTAATGGAGTGTCCGTATAATTACGGATGATCGCCGTGATCGTCGAAGAATCCAGCCCGCCGCTCAGGTAAGCCCCGACCGGGACATCGGCGCGCAGGCGGATGCGCGTCGCATCCACTAGCAGGGCTTCCAGCTCATCCTGGTAGTCTCGCAGCGAGACCTCAGCGTCCAAATTTTCGTGGAATCCAAGCGACCAGTAAGCATGGGTTGAAGCATGACCTTCCTGGGCAATTAGATAATGCCCTGGAGGCACCTCAAAAATATCCTTAAAAACAGAACGTGGCGCCAATGTGCTCCAATACGTGAAAATCTGATCCAGCGATTCGGGATCGATCTCCACCTGAACACCGGGATAAGCCAGCAATGTCTTGATCTCAGAGCCAAAGATTAGCTGCCCCTGGCGCGTTGTGTAAAACAAGGGGCGGATGCCCAGCCGGTCGCGCGCCAGGAAAAGCCGGCGCTGGTTTACGTCCCAGATAGCAAGGGCATACTGCCCATTGAGATGTTTCAGGCAATCTGGGCCGTAATCTTCGTACAGATGAACAATCACTTCCGTATCCGTGTGGGTCGCAAAGTGGTGCCCTTTGGCCTCCAAGGCAGGGCGCAGCTCGACATAATTAAAGATCTCGCCGTTGAACACGATCCAAACAGTGCCATCCTCATTGCTGATCGGCTGGTCTCCGCCGCTCAGGTCGATGATGCTCAAACGGGCGCTTCCAAGGCTGACATCCTCATCCTGGTAAATACCAAAGCCATCCGGGCCACGATGCCGGATCATGGCCAGCATCTGGAGCAAGATATGTTGCTCTACTTGCTTCTTCTCATATTGGTTGTAAACACCGATAATGCCGCACATAGGTTCTCCATTTATTGATCAAAGGCAATATCAAGCGAGCTTGACTGCTTCAAGGGCTTTTTATCGATTTTGCCGGAGGCAGTTTTTGGCAATTCGTCCCGTATCTCTACCTGTTGAGGGACCATAAAATCCTCCAGGCTGGCACGGCAATGGGCCAGGATTTGGGCTTCGCTCAGTTTCGCCCGATCGGCCACAACAACAGCTTTGACAGCTTCACCCAGTACAGGGTCGGGGACGCCAACAACAGCCGCCTCGAGGATCCCATCCAGCTTGTAGAGCACTGCTTCAACCTCCTTCGGGGCGACTTTTTCGCCGCGCGTCTTGATAATATCGTCTTTGCGACCTACAAAGTAGAAAAACCCCTGCTCATCCATGCGAAACAAGTCCCCAGTGTAGCACAACCGCTCACCCGGGAGCAATCCGGGGCGATAACGCTGGGCAGTCATGATCGGATCTTCCCAATAACCACGCATGACATGCCGGCCGCGCACCACCAGCTCACCTACTTTGCCTGGTGGCAGGCGATTTCCGTGATCATCCACTACCCAACATTCTGTGCCCGGGATGGGGATGCCGACCGAATCGGCGCGCTGATCAAGCTGCTCGGGCGGTAAGTACAGCGTGCGTTTCGTCTCGGTCAGCCCGTACATCGAGTAGATTGTCGCCCAGGGAAATTTCGCCTGCAACTGCTGAATATGGCTGGGTGGTAGAGCCGCAGCAGTATTGGACAGATACCGCAAGCTCGAAAGATCGAACTCTGACAAATCCATTTTTAGCAGCATGGCATAGATTGTCGGCACACCCGGAAAGCCCGTCACGCGCTCATCCTGTATGCGCTTGAGGATCGCGGCTGGATAGGTAAACGAGCGTTCCAGGACCAGCGTACCGCCAAACTTGAAGACCATAAGCAACTGGTATAGCCCATAATCGAAGGAAAGGGGCAGCATCCCGATGACGATATCCGATTCGATGTTGCGCAAATACTCAACGATGGAGCCGGCAGCAAACACCACGTTACTATGATCGCTCATCACACCTTTCGGCTCACCCGTGCTCCCAGAAGTGTAGATCAGGCAAGCCAGGTCCAGATCAATGTTCACCCGCGGCGGGCGGCTATCCGATCCATCGCGCTGGATATCTTCGTATTGCAGGAGAGCTGCGTCAGAGTTGAAGGCGGGGAGAGCTCCAGCGCCTTGTGGTGCTGGGCCACTCTGGATATACGTCTTGATCGAAGGGACGGCTGCAAGCACTGCTTGTACCAATTCGCGGTTGCGCCCGGCAGCCAGGAGCGTTGTTGCACGGCAGTTGTTCAAGATGCTGATAAGCTTATCCTGCTTGGTTGTGCTGTTGATCACCACAAATACGCCACCGGCTTTGAGCGCCGCGAAAATCCCCACCACACCGGGAACCGAGTTGGGTAGATAGATGGCGATCCGGTCGCCGCGCTTCACGCCATGTTCTCGCATGGCGTTCGCCAGGCGGTTCGCCATGCTTTCGATCTCGGCATAAGACAAGCGCTGGTCATCACACACCAGAGCAACTTTTTCGGGTAGACGATCGGCGCTGTTCTCTAGAAAATCTTGTACCAGCATGTTCACCTCACCCATAAACCCCAGGGGTCTTAAAGACCCCTGGGGTTTGTATTTTTAACCGCGCTTACGCTGGATATAAGCCGAAAGCTTGCTTACGGAATCGAAATTATCCGGAATAATTTCTGTATCCTTCACCTGGATATTAAAATTTTCCTCTACAAAGAGCACCAGTTCCATCACCCCCTGTGAATCAACAATCCCTTCTTCAAGAAATGAGGCTTCGTCACTGTATTTGAATCCATCGCTGCTGAATAGCAGATTCTTGGCGATGTACTCCTTGATTTGTACTTCGATCGTCATCTATTCACCTCGTAGAAAATTAAATAATTCCGTGTGGCGCAACTTAAATCAGCGCCATCACAATCCAGGCAGGGCTCGCAACAGGCGCTGATAGTTTTCTGCAATCGTCCGATGCCTCTCGCCGCGTGGAGCAGGCTCCAAACGACCAACAGGCGCCAGAATTAGCCGTGGTAACCCGGAGAAGCATAAGATGAGTTTATACAGGCTTGCCTGCAAAGGGCCGTGGTGCTTGCGAAAAAATTCGATCTTGGCCCGATACAACTGGACGAACATTTCCGCTGCCATCTGCCGGGTGCTCTGCCCGCCATAATGGGTGATTATGGCTTGTGGAAACCAATAAATATCCCAACCAGCCAGGCGGATGCGCCGACACAGATCGACTTCTTCCGAATACATAAAAAATCTTTCGTCAAACAAGCCTGCTTGATCAAGAGCGGTTCGACGCAACAGCATACACGCGCCCAGGATTACCTCCACCCGCCGTGGGCTGGTCAGATCCCACGTTTCCATCGGGTAGTAACCGTCGGGGCGCACGCGGCCCAGGTGAAACATACGCAAGAACTCACGACCCAGCGTCGGCTCCGCAGAGCATGAATATTGCAGACTTCCATCTGCGTTCAGTAATCTTGATGCCGACGCCCCAACATTTTGGTTTTGTCCCATATAGTCGAGTAATGTGTTGATTGCACCGGGATGTACCAGGGTGTCCGGGTTAAGCAGCAATAGGTAATCACCCTTTGCCTGGCGTAAAGCCAGATTATTCGCCGACCCAAAGCCAATATTCACCTGCGTCCGAAGATAATGAGCTTGGGGGAATTGCTCTTGCGTGGCGATCAAGGACCGGTCTGTCGAGGCGCTGTCCACAACCAGGACCTCGGCTTGTATATCTGCCAGGTCTGCGTAAATCGATTCCAGGCATCGCCGGAGCAAATCACCCGTATTCCAATTGACCACGATGACTGAAAGGATCATTTTGGGGCGGCCTCAATGCTCCTACCCGGCGAGATATGGTAAATCCTGGCGAGCGCTACCAGACCACCCAAAAAGATGAACGCGAACATGCTGGAGCGGAAACCATCCATGCCAATGTTATAGACGAATGGAATTACCCAATCCCCCAGCGCAGCCAGGGCCAGGGTGCCTACCAACCCACCTAGGGCTCCAAGCACATACGCTCTGGGAAAACCCTCGGGTACCTGGTCGCGCATGCGCCAACCCAAAAGCCATAGCTCGCCCAGGACCCATAGGAAGCAAAGTAGCCCAACCAGACCCGTTTGTGCAATGATATCAATATAGTTATTATGCGAATTGAAGTTGATCTTATACCCCAGGATTGGAAAGAGCGGCGTGTAAAAGTAATAATTCGCCATCCCAAGCCCAAAAACCGGATTGACCTTGATGATTTCTACCATGATCCTCCAGGCTTCCAGGCGGGTGATCGTGCTGTATGTATTATCCCCTTCATTGAAAACACCCGTGATAAGGCTGGTATTAAAAACCATGATCAAACCGCCGAGAATGACCGCAAACACCCCCCAACCTGGTCTGCCAAGCAAAATTACAGTAACCAAAGCAAGGAGAGGTGGTAACCAGCCGGAGACCCAATAACGATCTTCGCCCTTCAAGGTCACATAAAAAAACATCAAGACCAGAATGCCTAAAACGATCCGCCAGCCGCGAGCAAGCTTTGGGTTGAACAAGGCCTGACTGGCCGCGATCGCGACGAGCCAGGCATAGAAGGTAGCACCCAAGACTGCCTGACGGACAAAGAGCCGGGCCATTATCCAATATGTAGATGGGAAAAGGCGGAATACGAAGAAAACAAAGCCCAACCCTAAAAAGACCCAGGTCATCCACTTCAACGTAGTGATGGTTTGAATTTGATGAGCAACCAATAAAAAGGCACCAATCGACATCAGAAAGATCAGCAAGCCGCCGATTTGCGCACTAAGTGTTGCCGATCGTGTAGCAAACCAGGGCAGTTGACCAAATCCAAACGCCACTACGACAACCACGCCAAAGATCAAAGAGGCGATCACCGGCCGATAAGCCAACAAACGGATCTGGCGTTCCCGAGCAAGCATGTCAAGAATCCATAAACCCAAAAGCAAGCCAAGCCACAATACCGCAGCATTGATCCCGGTTTTCGACCCTGTACCAATCGCTAACGGGACCATCAGGCTGACAATGGGCAAAGCCATCAGACCTAATATCCGCCACTTGGCCACTATAACCAATGCGGCTACACCCAGGATGGCTGCAGGCAACATCATCCCTGTGCGTCCATTCATGGCTAGCCGGGGCGCCATGATTGCGCCAAGCAAGGCGGCAGCTATGATAGCCAATGCCAAGGGCGCAGGCAGATTGTAGCGCGGAATGCGTAACACCAACCAATCAGGCAGCCAGCGAGTCAAACTATCCCAAACCGCCGGGTCTTCCTCCGTCGGATACGGTTGCACATCCATTGCGCCAGGGGGTTGATCTACTTTACCGGTGATCATTTTGCTTTCTCCAAACGCGTTCGTGACAATACTACCTCATCACAGAGATAAAAAGGTGCGAATTGTATCCTAGTTCTTGTTTCTTTCCCTAGAAACAAGCTGCTCAACTGTCCCACAGAAATCTGCACCGATTTGGGACCATTCATATCGCTCGGAAACCAGGCGCTTCGCGTTGGTACGCAGGCTCTCGCGAAGCTCAACCGAGTGCAACAGGCGTACTACTTGCTTGGCGAATTCTCCCGGTGTCTCAGCGAGTAATAGGTGGGTGGAGTCTTCGACATCCAGACCCTCTGCGCCTTTAACTGTGCTCACTACCGGGGTTCCGAGTGACATCGCTTCAAGGATTTTCAAGCGGGTGCCACCACCCATGCGCAGAGGGACCACGCAAACCCAGCTCTGTGCGATGGCAGGGCGGATATCTGGAAGGTAGCCGGTCAGCTCAACATGCCCATCCAGAGGCAACCCTTCCAAATCCACGTCCACGGTGCTCCCGGTTACCCGCAAACGGACGTCGGGCAATTGGCGAATGATCTGTGGGTAGATCTCCCGCAGGAAGTAGGACATCGCATCGTAGTTCGCGTTATACGTCAGCGCACCGTTGAAAATCAAGGTGTTCGGCACCGGTGTAACCGTATCCAACTGGTTATATTGCGTATCTACCCCATTAGGAGTCACGATGATCTGATCAGGCCGGAGAGACATCTGCCTGAGGACGGCGCTTCGATCCGCCTCCGTAACCGCCAAACACAGATCGAACTTCGGATAGAGGTTACTTTCATAGCGTAAGAACTTTCTGTACGCAAGCCACCGCCGAAGGCGCGCCATTGAGATGGTCGCCATGGGGATCGCCTCTTGGAGCATGCGCGCCATGAAGTTGTCGATATCTAAGACTTTGAATCCTTCAGGCACTGTCAGAGCGTATGGGGCTGTGACGAAGGTCAGCGCAACGACAACGTCTGGCTTCCAGGACCGTGCGATTTGACTTACCTGCTCTGCCATTTCTGGGGAGTGGATGGCGACTACCGCGCTGGGCAAGGGCGAAAGC
>MGNS01000111.1:8076-17910 GCA_001795165.1 Chloroflexi bacterium RBG_16_57_11 | reverse complement strand
CCTTGAGCAGGTAATAAGCCCGGATTTTACTGCCCTGATTTGGCGGATATGGGAACCAGGTGGAGAGAAAGAGAACTCTCATTTTCAAGCTGAGCGCATACCCCAACGCCCGCGGAGGAAATCCAGCATTCCCTGCCACATCGCGTCTCGATGACCTCGCATGTGACGCCACCTAGGCCTGACTGACCAGCTTGCCAGGGTGAGGATGGTCCTCGCCCATGTAAACCACCAGACAGAAAGCGGCGCGTGGTGCCGGGCTAGAAAGCCAAAACGATTACGCGTGTTGTAATAAGTCACATTCGGGCCTGGATGATAATCGCGTTGCACACCTTTATGCCACAACCTGGCCTGCGGAACCAGCAGGACCGTCCAACCATGCTCACGAGCGCGTGCACACCAGTCCGTCTCTTCCCAATAATAAAAGAAGCGCTCCTCCAGACCGCCGATTTTTTCGATTACCTGTCTTTTGACCAGGATCGCACAGCCTGAAATATAGTCCACTGCTTGCGGCTGGCTATATTGGCCGTGATCCTGCTCGTTTTGTCCGACGTGCACGGCATACCAACGCTTATCCAGCTTTCCACCTGCAGATTGGATCACAGTTGGCACGTCATGATGGTACACTAATGGCCCGGCAATTCCTACTCCTGGATCGCCCTCCGCCGCTGAAATCAACTGCGCAATACAATCCTCCGCAACCACGGTGTCTTCATTCAAAACAAACACCCAATCCGCCCCCTGCTCCATTGCCATACCAATGCCCACATTATTATTCCCAGTATAACCCAGATTACGCTCTAAGGAGATTACCTGGACCTCAGGAAACTTTGCGCGGATTGCCTCACACGAACCGTCGGTCGAGGCATTATCCAGGACAATCGTGCGATGATTTTGATAGGTGCTCTGATCGAGCGAGGACAGGCACTCCAGGGTGTCTTCGCGGCGGTTGGTATTAAGAATGACGCTGATTACAACTGGCGAGGATGGCATCAGGAGGATAACCAGGCTACCGGGAAGTTCTTCATAACCTCAACATCATCGAATTTCTTGCTCTGCCGTGCACCGTGTTGCTTCACCCAGGCGGCCATGCGGCCCAAACCTTCTTCCAGGCTGGTCAGCTTCTGCTCGCCGAAGACGCGCAGAACCTTCTCATGTGAAGAATAAGCATTCAGGACTTCATTGCGAGGCGGCATATGGGCAATATCTGGCTCCACCTCCATCGCACGTGCTACCTCGATTGCCAGCTCGTTAACGCTGTAGGGTTGGTCTGCGCCAATATTGAAGATTTGGTTATAGGCTCCAGGCTCAGATATGGATCGAACCATTATCGGTACCAGATCGCCGATATAGCTGAATGCCCTGGTTTGGGTGCCATCTCCAAACACAGTCATCGGCTTACCCTGCAGGAGCTGGTTCATAAATATCCCTACAACATTGCGATACTTATCGCCGATATTCTGCCGCTCGCCATACACATTATGTGGCCGGAAAATAACGTGATCCAGGCCAAACATTTGTTTGCAGACCCCCAGCTCCTGCTCCACCGCCAGCTTGGCGATCCCATAAGGGTCCTCAGGATGGGGTACGGTTTTTTCGGTCATGGGTAATTCCGGGCTTGCACCATAAACTGCTATCGAGGAGGTGAACACGAAACACTTGATCCCAAAGTTGACCGCTGCATTAATCAGGTTTACACTTCCGATCAGGTTGTTGGTGTAGTTGAAGCGCTTAATGAAATGGCTCAACCCCTCTGCCGCATAAGCAGCCAGGTGGTAAACGTACCCGAAGCGTTCCTTTGCAAAAAGGTTATTGATCAATTCCACATCGATGATCGAACCTTGAACCAGGTGTGCGCCGCTAACAACATTATCTACAAAACCGCCACTCAGGTCATCCAGGACAACCACTTCATGCCCTTGGTTGACCAGACCTTCTGTCAGGTGCGAGCCAATGAAACCAGCTCCACCAGTTACCAGAATTTTGCTCATGAGCACCTCGATAGGTGAAATTTACCCGAACAAGACCGAATAATAACGGCGCGCTGGTGAACGAGCCGTGATCTCCATCAAGAGTAGTGGTAATCCAAGACCTGCCGCGAACAGGATAGGCTGGAAGAGCCACTGCACGCCCAGGAGCCCGGGAATAAAATGGTAGATCAGTTTCGCCGTATAGATCAGCGCCAACGAATGCACCAGGTAAACGCCAAAAGATTTGGTCCCAATCTGGCTGATCGTCCTCATCCCGGGCAAGGCCGCAGATTCGAAGCCCAGGAAAGCGATCAAGAACAACCCGGCGTAGATCTGATCGATGAAAGTCTCTTGTGGGGCGATCCACTCCTTTCCTGATGCTTGCAGCAACGCCTCCCACTCGAAAATGCCCAAAAAGAACACCACGACCAGGCTAGCAAGCACGTACCAGCGGATCCGGATCAACCAGGGTTTGATGATCGGATTATGAAAGCCGAACACCACGCCAAAGGTAAACCAGAACAGGAAGCTGGTAAAGAGCCAGCTACTGGTGAGAAAATAGAAGGGTTGTAAGGCGGGTATATCCAGACCCAAAATCATCACGTAACGCACCAGCAGGATAAAGAGCTGGAGAAGACCTGTGAGAATCAACACGGATTTCCAATATTTCCTCGCCAGCGGGATCAGGAAAAAGGAAATCAGATACAGTTGGATCAGCACCGGGATGAAGTAATAGGCTTCGGTCGCCTGGCCGGTCAGCAAGATCCGGATGAACTCCTCGAGCGTCAGATTGCGCCCCAAGATCACCTCCAGCCCAAGCAACACACAAGACCAGATGAGGTATGGGATCAAAAGATTTTTCACCCGGGTAAAGATCACATCTCTACCAACGGTCGTGCGATTGCGACCAGTGGCAAATGCCAGGAAAAAGCCAGATACGAACAGGAAGGAAGGAATTGCAAAGATAATGAACTGTTCGATCATACGCAAGGCATAATAGCTTACGCTGCCGAGCTGTTCAAAGTTCGGCACGCTAACCGGCATATAACGATCCGTCCACCAAAACATGGAGACAAAGCCCCAACCTGAAGCATGATTCAAAACCACACATATAACAGCGATCCCCATTAAGTAGAGCAGTCGTCTGACCATCGACAGAGTCTAGTCCGATCGTGAAAATTATTGGTCCAGTCTACAACGCCCGGCGCCGTCGTCAGCTAGCCAAACACATATTTATAGTATCGTCTGACAAAAGATCGGTTCATTATCTCCATAAGGACTACCGGTATACCAACGCCTGCGAAAGTCAAGATGGGAATAAAAATGAATTGGTACGCTAACAACGCCGGTGCAATGTGATATAACGACCTGGCTGCCATTTCCAGCGGGATTACATGAACCAGATAAATCCCATAGGATTTAGGCCCCAGTTTGCTGAATAATGTAGCGAACGGAACGGGCATTGCCTCGAAAGCCACAAAGCTGAGCAGCAAGAAGAGGATATAAACCCGATTGAAAAAGATGGTTTGCGGAGAAATCCAATCTCGACCGGCAAGCTGCCGGATCACGTTCCATTCGATGAAGCCGATCAAAAAAAACAGCACCAGCCCGCAGAGTAAAAACCATCTCCAGCGGATCAAGACTGGGCGAAAATCGTGCAGGTGGAAACCGATAACCATGCCAAGAACGAACCAGAAAGCGTAACCGATCAGATGCCAATCACGCAGAACGACCAGTACAGGCTCCAGCCTTCCCATTTCGATATCGAAGATGCCAGCATAATACGCCGCCAGGGTAAGGACCTGCAACAAACCCGTAACCACCAGGAGCATCTTCCATCGCGCCCGGGCCAGGGGCACCAGCAACGGGCTGAGGATATATAACTGTACCAGCAAGATGACATAGTAGTAAGGGGGCGATGCGCCACCCAGGAGAATGATTTTGATTAGCTCTGAAAGCGTGTAAGTTTTCCCTTGAAGCAGGTTGAATGTCAGAATGACACCTGACCAAATGAGGTAAGGGATGATCAGGAATTTGATCCGGTGAAAGACAAGTTTCCAGGCGATACTCCTTTGCTCCCGGCCGGCTGCTACGGCGATGAAATAGCCCGAGATGAACAAAAAAGCAAAGACCGCAAAAATCACCAATTGATCGATCAAACGAACGGAAAACAATCGCCAGCTCTCCAGCTGGTCATAAGTCAGGCCATCGGGTGGCAGATAGCGATTGGTCCAATAAAAAATGGCGGTTAATTCCCAGACAACTGCATGGTTGACCACCGCGCCCACGGCCGCCAGCCCGTTGAGGATCAACAATCGCTTGATCACAGGTTAATAAACCGTAGCAGTAGACCTGGTAAATCCGCTCGGATCAAATCGGATCTTCCCACCTGAATTTTCGTAGTGATCAAACCCTCAAGCCTAATGGGAATTTTCGAGGTAGGAAGTCAGAGCGTTGACGCTTTGGAAGTTCTCGAAGACAACTTCCTCATCTGGGATTTTGATCCCGAACCGGTCTTCAATAAAAGCGACCAACTGAAGGATCGCCAACGAATCCAGGACACCGGCGCTGAGCAGATCTTCGTTCTCATCCAGTTTTGCATTCTTGTTTCTCATTACTTCATTCTTGATAAACTCGATCAATGCGGTCTTCCGGTCCATAGTCTTGCAAACTCCTTGAAGAACAAAAAGATGATACCCTCGGTTGATTAAGGGATTTACTCGGATAACGCGGCGGACTGCCGGCGTTGTGTTGCAGCAGCCTGAAGCTCACGGCGGTTTATTTTACCGGTGGAGGTGCGCGGAAAGTCGCTGGCGAATTCAATTTCAACCGGGATCGCATAGGGAGGCAATCTTTTCCCCAAATGCTCCACCAGCTCGCCTTCGGAGAGCGCCACACCCTGCGCAGGAATAACCGAGGCGGCGATCAGGTTGCTTCCCTGCCCGTCCGGGATTGGATATACGGCCGCCTCTTCGACATCGTCGTAAGCCAGAAGCGCCACTTCGATCTCGTCCAGCTCAACCCGGTAGCCGCGCGTCTTGATCTGGCGGTCCTTACGGCCCAGATAACGATAGTAACCGTGCTCATCCAGGTGCACCAGATCGCCGGTGCGATAGAAGATGTCATCGAAATCATTGAACATACGCCGCTTGAAGAAGCCATTGGCGGTTTTTTCAGGCTGACCCCAAAAGCCCTTCATCACAACCCCACCTCGGATCAGTAACTCGCCAACCTCGCCGGCAGGAACCGGGTTTCCATCCACGTCCACCACCAGATCCTCGATATTCGCGCAGGCCTTGCCGATTGGGATCGGGTCATCCGATTCAGGCGGCTCGGCGAGATGATAATAAGTGCAAACATTGGTTTCAGTTGGGCCGAATAGATTGCTGAAGCGTATATGCGGCAACAGGTTCATCAACTCGCGCAGGTGCTTGGTGGGAAAGACCTCGCCTGCAAACAGAATCCAGCGCAATGCGCTCAGGTCGCGCGAATCCAGCACGCCGCGCTCCATAAGCTGCATCAACGCGAATGGAACCGAATACCAGACCGAGATCTTCTCGTCCTGTATCAGCTTTGAAAGGTTGACCGGGAATTTCGTTAACGCTTCGGGGATTACGATCGTGGTCGCTCCCGCGATCGCTCCGGCAAAGAAATCAAAGGTCGAAAGATCGAAGTGCAACGGTGCGTGATTGCTCAGTCGGTCGGTAGGGAGCAACCCGTACTCTTCCGCTGCCCACTCGGCAAAGCTCAATCCGCTGCGGTGGGTATGCATAATGCCCTTAGGCGTCCCCGTGGAGCCGGAGGTGTACAGGATGTAAGCCAGATCTTGCTCGGTCAGGTTGTTGGCCAGTGGCTGGCCAGGGGCAGCGCAGGCATCATCCCAACTCAGGCAACGCATTGCCGGCTGATCCGTACAAGGTAGGCCAATCAGGCATTCAAGAGAGGATTGCAAGCCAAGTATCTCTCCCACCTGGTCGGCTTTGGCTTCCTTCGTAAGCAGATGGCGGATACCGCAATCTTGGATTACATAAGCCACCCGTGCCACTGGCGCAAAGGGATCCAGCGGCACGTAGGCCGCCCCGGCCTTCATAATGCCATAAATCGCAACGGCAGACTCCAGGCCTTTATTCATGAAGATGCCTACCCGGTCGCCGCGCGAAACGCCATTTTCAATCAAAGTGCGCGCCAGGCTATTGGTGCGAGATTCAAGCTCGGCATAGCTTAAACTATTCCCCGAGTAGCGTACCGCCTCCTTATCGGGCGATCGTTCCGCGCCAGCAGTTACCGCATGCGTTAAGAGGAATCTTGCCATCCTGCCTGCTCCTGTTCCACCGATACAAACCCAAAAACTAAAGCCCCATCAAACGGGCGATGATATTGCGTTGAATGTCTGAGGTCCCTGAGTAGAGCACGCCACCGACCGAGTCGCGCAAATCACGCTCGATCTCGAACTCGGTCATATAGCCATAACTCCCCAGCGTGCGCACTGCATCCAGACTGGATTGAATAAAGGCTTCACTCAAATACAGTTTGGCCATCGCCGCTTCCATGACCGCCGATTTCTCCATTTTATGCAGCCAAGCCACTTTATAAAGCAACAGCCGCGCGGTCTCGAGGCGAACTTTCATGTCCACGATGCGGTTGGCGACGGATTGAAACTTACCGATTGGCTGGCCATACTGCTGACGCTCGCGGGCGTAATGGATGCAAGCCTCGAGCTGCCGCTCCATCGCGCCAATATGGCTGGCGAGGATGCAGCTTCGCTCCCACTCCATCGAGTGGTTAAAAATTTTTGCACCGGCGCCTTCGGGACCGAGGCGATTGGCTTCTGGGAGGTAACAATCCTGGAAGATCAATTCGCCCATCGGCGAAGTCCGCAAGCCTAGCTTGTCCAGCTCCCGGCTGACGCTAAATCCTGGCGTGCCCTTTTCAACGATAAAACAAGTTACGCCCCACATTTTCTTGGCTGGATCAACGGTGGCAAAGACAACCGCAAGATCGGCAACCGGGGCGTTGGTGACGAACATCTTACTGCCATTCAGTACATACCCGCCATCGACAGGCGTCGCGCGCGTCCTTAAGCTATACGCATCAGAACCCGAGTCCGGCTCGCTCATGCCGTGCGCACCGATCATATCTCCACGACACAGACCAGGCAAATACTTACGCTTCTGCTCCTCTGTGCCAAAGGTGAAGATTGGCATTTGCACGCTCCACATCTGCGCGTTGATGGCGAAAATTAAGCCGTTATCACGGCAGGCATAGCCTAGGCCTTCCATCGTCAGCATGGTGGTCAGGATGTCCGCCTCGGCGCCACCAAATTCTTCCGGGAAAGGCAATCCCTGGATGCCATATCGAGCGCACTTCTGCCATTTGTGGCGCGGAAAATTTCCCCGGCGGTCATCGTCAATGATGTCGCCGTTTAATTCCTTTTCTGCAAAATCAATTACTGCCCGTCGATAAGTAAGTTGTTCTTCCGTCCAGGAAAAATCCATCATTAAGTCTCCAAGATGCCAGCAGGACAATCGTTTTTGTCCTGCTGGCTTTGATGCGTGTATAACTCAATCAGCTTGCCAGGTTAATCAACCAGCGACTGTGGAAGGGTAACGCCCTGCTCCTCGCCCTCGGCTGTAGCGGCCTCATCAAGACAGGCTGAATTGACCACCGCCGGATTATAAACCATTCCGGTCTTATTGACGTGCTGTAACCGGCGGTGAGTTTTCAGCGTTTTCAGAGTGGGTGCCGCGTTTAACCTAAGGCCAGGCTACGGTTCTGCGACGCCCTCACCCGGTCTCTATTCGGTGTCGGTCATGCAGCTCGCGATACCAGTGGATGCCAGTCCAAAAGCTGGCAGCTCGATCGAGGTGCCCGATTTCAGGTTCTCCATCGAGAAGCATATCTCTAAGCAACAATGCTGACTCACCGTCCAACGTTGGATCCAAAGCTCCAGGCTCCTCTGCCTGGCTGGACGATTGTTGCAGCGGCTTAAAGCACATTGATGTGCTGCGCAAGGGGATACGGATCGGTGTCATTGGAATGTGGCCCTCTTATGGTCAAGCTACCCAGCACTAGGTGGTGGACCCGTCGCTAGCGTGGTAACCATACGCCAGAATAAGATTTTTGTCTAATATTTACTCAAGGAAATCGTCTGAGCTTAGTTTAGCAGTGCCAACCCCCAGCATTATGATAATCAAAATAGATTTCATGAAGTAAGACGTGAGTTGTTGGTTAACGTGACGTTTTCAATCAGATCATGCCACCAGGATCGATCCTAGCAGGTTGCCGATCGCCTGCCACGAATTCATTACAGCGCCCGGATAATAATACATCGACGATGCGCTCAGACGCCAGACCATCACCGTAAGGATTGATCGCCTGTGCCATTGCCTGATAAGCCAGGGGGTCATCCAACAACCGGTCCACCTCCTGCAGGATCGCATCAGTTTCAACACCGACCAATCGGACCGCGCCAGCGGCTACAGCTTCGGGACGCTCGGTGGTCTTGCGCAATACCAACACTGGCACGCCTAAGCTGGGAGCCTCCTCCTGGATGCCGCCCGAATCGGTCAGGATGAGTACGCATCGTTTCATCAGATGGATCAGCGTCAGATAATCCAATGGAGGGGTGAGTGTGATGCCAGGCACCTTGTCCAGCAGTTCGTGCACCGGCTCCCAAATATTTGGGTTACGGTGCACAGGGTAAACAATGTTAAAGCCAGGTCGCGCCTGGGCGAGGTTGCGCAAGGCATGGCAGATCTGTCGGATTGGCTCGCCATGATTTTCTCGACGGTGTGCGGTGACCAGAATCAGGTGGCGGCTGTCCTCCTGGACATGACGGATAAGATGATTATCCAACAGCTCCTGACGGGCAGTTTCGGTCAATGGCTGCTCAACTGCCCACAGAAGGGCATCGATCACAGTATTACCAGTGACAAAGATCGAACGCGCTGGAATACCTTCTGCCAGTAGCTGAGCACGGGCCTGGAGTGTGGGAGCGAAGTGTAAGTCGCTCACGTGATCTGCTACCACACGGTTCATCTCTTCCGGGAAAGGATTCTCGCGATCATAAGTGCGCAGGCCGGCCTCGACATGCGCTACGCGCACCTTGCGATTAAAGGCCGCGATGGTTGCCGCCATGACGGTAGTCGTGTCACCCTGAACCAGCATCCAATCCGGCTGCATCTCCGCCAGAAGCGGATCAAGGGCACTCAATACACCCGCCGCCACCTGGCTGGGGGTCTGGTTCTCACGCATCAGATTGAGATCCACATCCGGCCGGATGTGGAATAAACTCAACACCTGATCGAGCATCTGGCGATGCTGACCGGTCGAACAAACCGATATATCGACTTGATCAGGAACAGATTGCAAAGCACGGATGACCGGCGCCATTTTAATAGCCTCAGGCCGGGTGCCAATGACAACCAGTATCTTCATCCTTTGACCTCGGTGGTGAGAACCTGTTGGTACGAATGAAGCGTCGCCTGCGCAGCCCGCTCCCAGGTGAACTCGGTCAGGACACGCCGGCGTAAGGTATCGGATGATGGAGCTTGCAAGGCTTGCTCTACGGCTTTCCGGATCGATGAGCGATCATTCGGATAACAGTACCAGGCTAAGTCACCAAAATAATCTTGCGCCGACCCAATAGAAGTGGTCACCACACGGCAGCCTGCCGCAGCCGCTTCCAGGCTCACCAGGCCGGGAGTCTCACGCCAACTCGGAAGTACATGCACTGCCGCTAAAGCATAGATACCCGGGAGCTGGCTGTGAGGTAATTGGTCGATAAAGACCACCTGACCGCGCTGTTCGCCACGCGCCTTGCACGCAGCTCCATAATCGGTATAGGTCGATTGCACCGGTCCAATGA
>MGNS01000111.1:0-8057 GCA_001795165.1 Chloroflexi bacterium RBG_16_57_11 | reverse complement strand
CAAACAATGCCTCGATCAAGCCAAGCTGATTCTTTACCGGGTTTATTGTGCCTACCTGCAGGACAAAATTGCGCAAGCCAAACTGTCGCAATAACTCCTGGCTGTGAGCAGGAATTGGCTCATACAATTCGGTATCGATGGCGTTGGGTACGATATCCACCTGATCCTGAAATTTACCATTCAGGTTGAAGAATCTCTGAAGCAAACGCGCTTCGGATTTCGAATTTGGTAATGAGCGGCGAGCGAGCATAAGAAGATGGCGTTGGGTCTGCCAGCTGTGGCTCGAGGGCTTCTTGAGGTGTTGCCAACTTAGATAGAGTCGGCGCACAATCTCTTTACCCAGCAGACCGGCCAATTGGCGCCAACGCCTCTGCTCATTTAGGGCATTTTCGGCCCAAAAAGCAAGCACATCCCAATAGATTGGTGAGAGCACTACGGGAATGCCCGCCTTTTCCAAAGTTTGAAACGCCGCCCAGGCTGGCTCTGGTTCCTGGAGGTTGAAGATATGGGCCAAATCGACTGCCGGAAGATTGGCCAGGTCATCCGAGGCGCGCACCTCCACGCTCACTCCCAGCCTTTCGAGAGCGTCCTTGGTCTTCTGCGCCTGGATGGTGTCTCCACCTGGGTTTCGAAGAGCATCCGGACGGCTGTTAATGAACAGGACTCGCATATCAAACCATAAAGATAGTTACTGTTCCAGGTTGATCGAAAGAAGCAAGCTGTCGGCAAAAAACTTGGCAGCCCAGTTTAGATTGCGATAAGGCTCGTACTCGGCATAGATAGGACGCGACCCCGCCAGACCGCCAACTACCCCTGGCTGACGAGATGCCCGGCTTTGAGCCTGTTTGATATAGGTGTTTGCCGTCTTCGCCGCATGCAGGTAACCTTGATCACTGGATAGCTGGAATAACCGCTGCCAGAGGATCGCCATCTGGGCATCACCGGTCAGGCAGCTCCAATCCACATTCGAGCTCCAGCCCGGTCCGTAGCGGGCGCGTAGGAAGCCATCCTGATTCTGACGCTGGCACAAGGCATCGGCTGCCCGACGGGCTGCGCCGATGATCTGCTGATCCTGGAGCATGACGCCTGATTCCAACAATCCTTCGATCGTATACGCGATGGTATGGGTCAGAGGAGGCTCGCCTGGGCTAAAATGAGCGTTGCGAAACCAGCCGTCCAGGTCCTGATCCTGGATTGCCCAGGCTAAATTTTTTATGGCCGCATCTCTGATCTGCGGATCCGGGTCAACCTGGTGCAATCGTAACAGACCCCAGGCGGTGCGCACATTATACGTGTGCACAATACCCAGGGAGGTGAATTTCCGCCAGGCGCCATCAACATCCTGGATTTCAACCAGCCACTTCCCTGCGCGCCGGGCCGAGGCAAGGAAATCATCCCGCTGAGTTTCTTCGTAAACCCGCACCAAACCGTGAATGATCTGACCGGTATCAAAGACCAGCGGAGCACGCTCCCAATCTGGCCACAAAGGTCCGATAGGAAAAGCGCCTCCTGGCAATTGAAGGGTTAGCAGCCAGTTTGCCATTCGCACAGCGCGCGTGCGATAAGCATCGTCCCCGCTGAACACAGCATAGTCAAAGAAGGTGGGGAGGATATAACCAGTGGTCTCGGGATACGGTGAACCCCAGGTGCCAGCACGCAGATCATAAAAAGCTGAAACACCGCCTTCAGCCAACGCATCCTGGGCCGCGCACAACCAGGTCATGGTTGCCTGCAGGTGGTCAGCGTCCGATCCTGGATCATAGCGCCGTTTCAGCCAATCATGTGTGACGGCAGAGATCACCGAAGTGTCACCGCGGCTGCGCCAGGCCCATATACCATCTCGAATACGCTGATCGACGAGCGAGCGGAATAATTCTTTCATAATCGATTGCTTAAAAACGCATCCTTTTCGCCGGATCGCCTAAACCTTGTTAGCTGATCCCTGTGAGGCTCCAGCCAGCTCAAAAGGTGAAACCTGGGCATTCTTATCGTGGGCATGCTTCCATTTGCGGGCAACTTTTTGGGCCAGAGTTGGGCTTAGATGACACAGGATGGCCGCCAGCGCGGTCTTTGGGTCAAATGGCGCCCGTATCCAGGCAGCGCCCAGCCATTTTTTAACCATGTTGAGCTGTTTCTTCTCCAATAGATATTCGATCGCGGTCATCCGCTGTAGCCGAGAGGCTTGGGGCGACGAGAGCGATCGGAAAGCCGGGCTTTCAAATACCCGGTCTTGATCCCTCACCCGCTCGTGCAGGTCTTTGATCAACAAATCATAAAAGAAGGCGGCTTTTTGCCCCTCAAGGACAGCCAGGAACCGAGGCGACTCCAACACTTTGAAACGCAACCGCAATAACGACTCCAGACGGCGACCGGTGGGCATGGTAAGGGTCATCCCGGAGCTGTGCAACCGATAGAAAATGGCAATCACTGGCGTGAAGACGAAGCTGGTTTTTTCTGCGAGGCGGATGTAGAAATCCCAATCCTGGCACCAGTCGATGGCTTCATCGTAACGGATCTGGAACTGATCCAGGATCTGCCGGCGCACCAGCACCGCGGCTCCTGTGCCATAGAAAGGCGAGACGATCAACGTGTCGTAAACATCGCCTTGTTGGCCAGAAGGCATGTGCCCGGTGAAGCTCAGCACCGGCTTGCCAGCCGCATTGCTGTAGTAGCCATCGCCATAGGCCACTCCTGACTCCTCATGAGCCGCCAGGCAGTCCACGCGTGCTTGGAGGCTGTCCGCGTTGAGCCAATCGTCGGCATCCAGGGTAGTAACATACTCTCCCCGCGCCAACTCGAGCCCGCGATTGAGCGCCGTTGTCTGGCCGCGGTTCTGCTCGTAAGTGTAGCGAATGCGCTCATCAGAAAATGAGTGGACAATAGCACTCGTACTGTCGGTTGAGCCATCATCCACCACCACCAGCTCCCAATGCGGGCAGGTTTGCGCCAGCACGCTATCGATCGCCTGGCGCAAGTATTGCTCGCCGTTATACACCGGCATGATGATGCTGGCCAGACCTGGCTGAATATTATTCATGCTTCACTTCGATGAAAATCAGATCTAGCTGTTCTGCGGTGTGCCGCCAGGTGTGATGTTCTTCGGCCTCCAGGCGGGCGGCACGACCGATGCGGCGAACCAACTCACGGTCACCCACCAGCTTAATCAGTGCACCTGCCAGTACCGCCTCGTTGCAAGGTGGTACGATCCAACCGGAGACGCCATGGTGGAGTGTGGCTGGCTGCCCGTCCTGGCCCGAGGCCACTGTCGCCAGACCGGCCGACTTGTAATCGAATAGCTTCAAGCCAGAAAACTCCATCCAGCCGCAATATGGCGCCACCCCAATATCCGCCTGCGCCAATCGCTGCGCCACCTGAGTGATATTCAGCTGACCGGTCAGCTCGACCCGGTCCTGTAAACCCAATTGACGGATGCATTCCACGATTTGGGCTTGCTGCGTACCCGATCCGATTAATACCAGACGGACATTGGGATATTGCGAGACGACGCTGGCAAAGGCCGGTAGCAGGATCAGGATGCCATGCCAGGGCTCGAAAGCCCCCACGAAGACCAGGGTTACCGGCTCATCGGGGCTGGCCTCAGCTTGAAAGGCACGTAATTGATCTCGACGGAGCAGATTGGCGATGTCGCTGCCATTTTCGACCGTGGTGACCCGGCAGGGATCCACACCCCACCACTCAATAAACCGCTTTCGATGCCCATCACCGGTAGCCACTACATGAACCGCGCGGCCAACCGCCCGGCGCATGATCTGGATTGCCAACCAGCGCTGTAGGCCTTTCGGCGCCACCCCGAGTCGTTCCAACTCGGTGATGAAATCGCCATTGTTGATTTCAAAAACCAGTGGGATACCCAACCGGTCCGCGGCCAGCCCCGGGCCATAGCTCATCCAAAATAAGCGCTCATAAAGTAAATCACGATCACCCAGCTCCTGGCAGATTGCCTCGGCAAAGCGCTGGCTTTCAAACCAATTGATATATGGGAATTTGAGCCGAGCCTGAACGCCGCGCACACCGCGCTCTACTTGCCTCCTCCACCCTTGATCATAATGTTTTACCAGAACCGGCTCAAATTTCTCCAGGTCAGTTGATTTCCAAATGCGCCCATCATAGCGCGCCAGAAAGCGCAGATTATGTCCTAACCCCTGAAGCTCTTGATAAACCTTCAGAACGTGATTAGCCGGGCCGGTCAGTGGCCTCTGGCGTACATCTGGGCCGCCCTCCTGCATGACATAGCCGATTTTCATCGCGGTTCAACCGGGCTATTGGAGGCGCCCGACATCCTCCACCAGCTGGCGGATTTGTACTTTGATCTGGTTGAGGTCGTACTTGTCGCAAACAATGGCCCTCAGAGCCTGGCATTTACGCTGCTTATCAAGCTCAGGCGTATCGGCGTACTCGAGGATCTTCTGGCGAAGCTCCGAGCCGGTGTAGAACAGGTTCTCCTCCGGCAGAAGCTCATCGGCGCCTTCCCAGCGGTGCGAAAGGGTGTAGCAGCCACTGGCCATGGCTTCCATCGGTGCTAGCTGAAGCCCCTCGGAATAGCTATTCGAAAGAAAGATATCAATCTTTTGATACCAACCCTGAGGGTCCGAGATGTGATCGTAAAACGAGACCTGTGACTCGAGACCAAGGCGCTTGACCAGCGAGTAAATCGCTTCGTAATAGTCGCCGTGTAGCACATGCCTGCCACCCCCGATGTGCAGGTGAAAATCCGCGCGCTGCTTTGCCAGCTCATAAAAATCCAGAATTACCTCATACACCCGCTTGCGCGGCGTTAGATGGCACAAAATACCGATATCTCCGGTGAATGGCTTTGTGTGGAATTGAAACTTTTCCGGCGAGGTAGCTTCGGGAATGACCACAACCTTGTCTGAGAATTCAGGAAACCGTGAGATGAACTCCAGTCGTTTAGACTGGCTGACCAGAATGATCCTGTCCACAACCTGCCAGTTGATCTGATCGACCCATTGATACATTTCATAACGATGCAGCCGGGTAACGATACCGCAGGTCTTTTGCATCTGGGAGGCAGCAATTAGCAGCTCCGACGCCCATTCAAAAAACACAACCTGGTTGTTGCGCAGTAAGGAGGATAAGTCCCGCCGGAAGAGATAGCGGTTGATGCGCTCCCGAAAAAACGGTGGGTGGATGGTTTGACGCTCGAAAAGGCTTATGGTGTGGTACTGAGCCAGCTCAGCGTAGATTTCATGAAAGAATGACCAGGTTTCCTCGATAGCGACGCCAACGCGCATAGATCATCCGTTCTCCGTAATGTGAATGTCTAATCGATAAATTGCTTGTGCCAGAGCTCTAACGATAGAAACGCCCCCAGGCGCACGGCGTGCTCCGCACCTGCCATGTGCGCGCCAACCAGCTTGCGCAAGTAATCCGGGTTGAAATAGCCTCGCCCCAATGCAGTCGGGTTGAGCAGCGTTTCTTCCACCCACGGGCGTAAAAGCGTGCGGAACCACAGGTTGTAATCCTTGTAAGGGCGGGCGTAAGGTCCCGCCAGCCTGCTCAAGCCGTGGTTTCGCAAATGCCATTGCGCAAGCTTCCAGGCTCGCGCCGTAATCTCCCGCGAGCAGGCGATCATCGGCATGCCGCTGCCGGCAATCGGCACCTTGGCCAACGCCGGGTGGGCTTCGCTGAAAGCGCGAGCGATCAAACGGCGCTCGAACAAATAACCGGGCGGTACACGCAAGGTGAAATCGTACAGGTCATTATCACAGAACGGCAGCCGCACCGGGGCATAACTGCGCATCACTTCTACGCCGTGCAGGGTCATGCGCGGGACGCGTTGGGTCATATCGAAGTATAGCCGCTGCATCGCCATCTCTCGCGAGCCGAACCGTTTCAGACCCATCCGATAACCCTCGAACACGCTATCTCCAATTTGGCGCTGGAATTCATCCGTAAAGAGCCGAGTTTGTTCTTGAGCGTTAAAGGTAATCAACCCAAGCTCGGTATGGGTTTTCAAATGGGCCCGGAACCAGGTTTCTTCATCATAATCACCCCAAAAGCGTTTCACGAGGGCGTAGCCCATCATGGCATCGCCCACAAAGCCTTTGAAAACCACCCTGGCCAGTTGGCTCTCTTCTTGCGCGGCCGCCAGCGCATGCAGGTTGGTCACGTTACCCATGCCGTCTGTGATGCGCACAGCTTCTTCCGCCTTTTCCAACAACCAATCTGGCTTCAGCTCGAAGAAATGGTGCTGTGCATGGGCGACCTTTGCCAGCTCTTTCGCCGACCGGCTGTCATCGCAGCCCGGTATGCCCCAGGTGAACGTGTGCAGTCGATCCCCCGGGACCAGATCCGCCAGCTCTCCCAACAGCACACGCGAGTCCAATCCACCGCTCAACAAGATCCCCAGCGGCATCTCGCCACTCACCCGCCGTGCTACCGCCTGCCGGGTCAGCTGCTTCAGCTCTTCGACATAATCGGTCTCGCTGCGCAGCGGGTAAGCATCGGCGTACTTCAGCTCCCAGTACCGGCGGATGCTCACCCGCCCGGCATCGCCAGTCGTCTGCCGGAAGGTCAGCAGGCTGGCCTGCGGCAGAAGCTTGACTTCTTCCAGAAACGTGCGGTCGTCCAGCACGTGGTCGAAGGTGAGAAATTGCGCAATCGCCAGCCGGTCGGTCTGGCAGGACAGAGCCGGGTCGGTTAGCAAGGCGCGCACGCCCGACCCAAAGATCAACCCGTTGCGGGTCAGTGCATAATAGACCGGCTGGTTGCTCAGGCGATCGTTGACCACCACCATCTTTCGCTCATCCCCATCCCAGATGGCGATGGCAAACACGCCGTTGAGCTTCTCAGCAAAATCCTCCCCATACGCCTCGTACAGGTGCAAGGCCAGCTCGGCATCGCTTTCCGCCTGAAACTGCACCCCCCGCTGTTCCAGCTCCCACCTCAGGCCCTGCTGGTCGTAGAGCTCGCCTTCCATCACCGCACAGCGGCTTTGGTCGTGGCTCCAGATTGGTTGGGGTTGAGGATTCAGAATATCCAGACTCACCCGGCCCAATCCAAACCCAACGCCTTCGAAGAGATGCTGCTTGAAACGGGCATCGCTCTCCAGGGCGTTCCCCATGGTCTCCAACCGGATTGCAGACCTCGCTTGACTAGGATGGCTTACGTAACCAACCAGACCTGGCATAAACTTCTTTTCTAAATTTTTCTGTAGTAAACAATTTAATCTATAAACCGCCGGTGCCAGAGTTCCAAGGACAGGAAGGCTCCCAGGCGCATGGCATGGTTGGCACCCACCATGTGCTCGGCCACCAGCTTGCGCAAGTAATCCGGGTTGAAATAGCCTCGCCCCAAGGCAATCGGGTTGAGGAGCGTTTCTTCCACCCACTGGCGTAAAATTGTGCGAAACCACAGGTTGTAATCCTTGTAAGGGCGGGCGTAAGGCCCCGCCAGCCTGCTCAAGCCGTGGTTCCGCAGATGCCACTGGGCGAGTTTCCAGGCTCGTAGCCTAACCTCTCGCGAGCAGGCAATCAGCGGCAGACCATCGCCAGAGATCGGCACCTTGGCCAGCGCCGGGTGGGACTCGCTGAAAGCCTGGATACTCAGTTTCCTTTCAAACAGGTAACCGGGGGGCACGCGGAGGGCAAAATCAAACAGATCATTATCGCAGAACGGCAGCCGCACCGGGGCATAACTGCGCATCACTTCTACGCCATTGAGCGCCATGCGCGGCACCCGCTGAGTCAGGCCATAATACAGGCGTTGCACCGCCATCTCTCGCGATCCGGACCGCTTCAACGCTACCCGGTAGCTCTCAAAGATACAGTCCCCAAGCTGCCGCTGAAATTCTTCCGAAAATAGGAGCTTGTGTTCCTGTGAGCTGTAGGCAATTACACCCTGCTCACGATGGGTTTGCAGGTGGGCCTCGAACCAGGTCTCTCCGTCATAATTCCCCCAGAAACGCTTTTTTAAAGGATATCCGAAGATGGCATCGCCCACAAAGCCTTTGAAAACCACCCTGGCCAGTTGGCTCTCTTCTTGCGCGGCCGCCAGCGCATGCAGGTTGGTCACGT
>MGNS01000110.1:8931-18417 GCA_001795165.1 Chloroflexi bacterium RBG_16_57_11 | reverse complement strand
CGCCTGGGGCAGCGCGTCGGCCAGGAACTGGGCATCCCGGTTTATCTGTACGAGGCCGCCGCAACCCGTCCCGAGCGCACGAACTTAGAGAACATCCGCCACGGGCAGTACGAGGCGCTCAAGGAAGAGATTGGGGTCAAGCAGGAGCGCCAGCCGGACTTCGGCCCGGCGGTGGTCGGCCCTGCCGGAGCCACCGTGATCGGGGCGCGCCCGCCGCTGATAGCCTTCAACGTTTACCTGACCACCGACGATGTCAGCATCGCCAAGAAGATTGCTAAAGCGATCCGTAATTCGTCCGGCGGCTTGCGCTACGTCAAAGCCTTGGGGCTTTTGGTCGAAGGGAGGGCCCAGGTGTCGATGAACCTGACCAACTACCTGGGCACGCCCGTCGCCCGGGTGGTGGAGACCATCCGTCGCGAGGCGGCCCGCTACGGCGTGGCGGTGCACCACACTGAGCTGGTCGGCCTGATCCCGCAGGAGGCCCTGGTGGAAGCGGCCCGCTGGCACCTGCAGCTTGACCAATTCGAAACCGGGCAGATCTTGGAATACCGGCTGGCAGCCGCGCAGAAAGAGGCCAGCGGGTCAGTTTCGCAGGATTTCCTGGACGCACTGGCGGAAGGCACGCCCGCCCCCGGCGGCGGCTCGGCAGCGGCGTATGCGGGAGCGGCCGGGGTGGCGCTGGCCGCCATGGTGGCCCGCCTGACGCTGGGCAAGAAGAAATACCTGGACGTGGAAGCGCAAATGTACACCCTGCTTGAGCGGGCCGAAGCGCTGCGCACCGCACTGACCCAGGCGATCCAGAAGGACGCCGAGGCCTTCGAAGCGGTGATGGCCTCCTACCGGCTGCCCAAGGACACCGACGAAGAAGCCGCCCTCCGCCAGCAGGCCATCGAAGCCGCCATGCTTAACGCCGCCCAGGTGCCCCTGGAGACGGCCCGCATGGCGGTGGAAACCATGGAGCTATGCGCCCAGGCGGTCGCTTCCGGCAACCTCAATGCCATCAGCGACGGCGCCAGCGGTGCAGCCCTGGCCCGCGCCGCCCTGTCCGGCGCGGGGTACAACGTGCGCATCAATGTGTCCAGCCTGGGCGACGCATCCCTGGGCGAGCCCCTGCTACAAGAAATCCGCCGGTTGGAGCACACTGCCGATGAGATCGAAGCCTCCATCCGGAAACAACTGGTCGAGCGAGGGGGCATGCCCCTGCCATGAGATTGCCTCGCATCTGGATAACTCTGGTGGGCTGCCTGACGCTCGTTCTGACGGCAGCGTGCTCCGTCATCGCGCCGATCCAGTCGTACATCAACTCGACAAGCACTGCGCCGCAGCCTTCCATCCTGGCAAGCCCCTCGCCAGGCGGAGGTATCACCCCGATCTCGGAGCCCTCCGCCACGCCAACGGAAATTCCGCCGACGCCAGGTGAAACGCCGCTGCCCATCACCGTAGCCGCGCCACAGGCTACACCCCTTCCTTCGCCGCTTCCGCCCATACCCTGCCCGCCGGACCGCTGCACCTACCCTGGCTCGCTCTTCCTGACTCGCCCCATTGCGCCTCCCGGCAACGACTCGCTCGACGTCACCTACCGCTTTGGCAGCACGCAGAGCGGGATGCGCGATCCACACCATGGGGTAGAGTTCCTGAACGGGTTCGGCACACCGGTGCTGGCTGCCGCCGATGGAACCGTTGTCGTCGCCGGTACCGACCTCGACCCGACCTCACCGCGTGGAGCCTGGCCGATCACCTTCTACGGCCCGTATATGAACTTCTACGGTAACCTGGTGGTCATCGAGCACACCGTCCCCGAAGCCTTGTTTCAGGCCTTTCCGGATATGCCCCGCCCCCTCTACACGCTTTACGGTCACCTCTCCGAGATCGACGTACAGGTGGGACAGCAGGTGACGGCCGGGGAGCAGATCGGCAAGGTGGGCCAGGCAGGAATTGCTACCGGCAGCCACCTGCACTTCGAGGTGCGCCTGGGTGAAAATACCTACCAGGCCTCGCGCAACCCGGAGCTTTACCTGTCACCGCACCTGGATGCGAATGGCCAGCCCATGGGCGCCGTTGCCGGGCGCTTCCTGGATAGCTTCCAGAACTTCCTGGAACTGGATAGCATCGTATTGCAGCACCTGCCTCAAGGCCCGGACGGTCCCAGCGATTTCCAGGTCACCGTGCTGACCTACGAGGAAAAAGGGCTGATCGGCCAGCCCCCCTGGCTGGAGAGTTTTGCCGTAGGCGATTTACCCGCTGGCTGGTATCGCATCACCTTCCCGATGGGTGGGCTGCGCCAGGATCTGCTCCAGGTTTTGCCGGGGCAGGTGACAATGATGACCTTTCGCTAGGCCAGCGTACTGCCCGGCGCAGAATTTTAAGAGACAGTTTCGGATAGATCGAGTAAAATGCTCCTTTGGTAACACGAAGTAAGCTGCTCACAACGGCACGGTTTTGCCAACCGCGGCGTTCACTAAAGATATTCTATTTTGGAGGCAGGCATGGGATTGAAACCTGATCACTGGATACGCAAAATGGCCCAGGAACACCGCATGATCGAGCCGTTCACCGAAAACCAGGTGCGCAACGGAGTCATTTCCTTCGGCGTCTCGTCTTACGGATACGACATCCGCGTCGCCGACGAATTCAAAATCTTTACCAATGTCTACTCGGCCGTCGTCGATCCCAAGCATTTCGATCCCAAGTCAATGGTCGATTATAAGGGCGAGGTGTGCGTCATCCCGCCTAACTCCTTCGCCCTGGCGCGCACCGTGGAATATTTCCGCATCCCGCGCAAGGTGCTCACCGTGTGCCTGGGAAAATCGACTTATGCCCGTTGCGGCATCATCGTCAATGTCACCCCATTCGAGCCGGAGTGGGAAGGCTTTGTGACGCTGGAAATTTCCAACACCACCCCGCTACCCGCCAAGATCTACGCATATGAGGGCATCGCGCAGGTGTTGTTCTTCGAAGCTGATGAAGAATGCCTGATTTCGTACGCCGATAAAAAGGGCAAGTACCAGAAGCAGGAAGCCATCGTTCTGCCCAAATTGTGATTTTCGATCGTTGAGCGCGCAAGATTTGACTCGATTAGGGGTCGGCCGGCCAAATCTTGCGCTCCAATCAGAGTTTTGCATCGAAAATCCCAGCTTGAATTCCTTAACATTCCATAGAAGTTGCCCAATCACCGTTATGGTAGAATGCTAACCAGAGTTCCTTCAACTTATGCTGCGACGTCGCTTTAAAGGTTCCTGGCTTTCATTCCTGCTTGCACTGAGCAGCCTCCTGGGCGTGACGCTGGCCTGTGCGCGCAGCCAACAGGACGGCGGCGCACCATTCTGGAGCATTTCGCGTGCCGGGCAGCCCACTTCAGCCCTGGCTGCCGGTTCAACCAAGCAGAACATCGGCGGCCTGCTGCCCATGCGCACCCCTGGTGGGCCGATTCTCACACCCACCCCCGACACCCCGCACAGCTTGCCAGCAGTGCGCACCCAGGTTGAGCAATACACCGTCCAGCGAGGCGACACGCTGGGCCAAATCGCTGCCCGCTTTGGGGTGAGCGTGGAGCAAATCGCCAAGGCGAACGATCTGGTCAACACCAACCTGCTCGAAGTCGGCCAGGTGCTGACCGTCCCCGCCCCTGAGCTTCGGAACACCGGCCCCGGTTTCAAGATTATCCCCGACTCCGAGCTGGTCAGCGGACCGTACAGCATTTTATTCAATGTCGAGAATTTTGTTAAACAACAGGGCGGCTACCTGTCCAGTTATTATGAGGAAATTGGCGACCAGTCTTACAGTGGGGCACAGATCGTGCAACAGATCGCGAGGGACTACTCGGTCAATCCGCGCTTGCTGCTGGCGGTGCTCCAACACCAAAGCGGCTGGCTGACCAATCCAAATCCGAAGAAGTCCGACCAGGATTACCCAATGGGATGGGCTGATCCACAACGCAAAGGCCTGTACCGCCAGCTTTCATGGGCTGCAAATAACCTCAACCGGGGCTACTACTTGTGGCGCGCCGGCCAGGTGGGGACCTGGATTCTGGCGGACGGCGCCGTTGTGCCGATCGACCCGAAGATTAACGCCGGCACGGCCGCAGTGCAGTACCTGTACACACAGCTCTATGACCAGGCAGCCTGGGAGAAACAAGTGTCCCAGGAGGGATTATTCGGCACCTACAACGCGCTCTTTGGCTACCCGTTCGACTTCACCTTTGAGCCACTTCTCCCCCCCGACCTTTTCCAACCGACGATGCAACTGCCCTTCGAGCCGGGAGCGACCTGGTATTTCACCGGCGGCCCGCATGGTGGTTGGGGAGATGGCGCCGCCTGGGCAGCGTTGGATTTTGCGCCGCCGGGTGAAGCGGTGGGCTGCGTATTAAGTGATGCCTGGGTGACTGCGGTTTCCGACGGACTGATCGTGCGCGCCGAGAACGGTGCCGTTTTACAAGACCTGGATGGAGATGGACTGGAGCAGACTGGCTGGGTGATATTGTACATGCATATCGACACGCTCGATCGTGTTCAGCCTGGGACGATGCTCACAGCCGGACAGCGGGTTGGCCACCCTTCCTGCGAAGGGGGCGTCTCTTCAGGCACACATGTCCACCTGGCTCGTAAGTACAATGGCGAGTGGATCCCTGCCGGGCATACCCTGCCCTTTGTGTTGGAGGGTTGGGTCGCCAGCGGTACCGATAAAGAATATGACGGTTACCTGACACGCAAAGGCCAACAGCTCGAAGCGTACGCCGGTATCTCCTCCAATAATGGTATTCAACGCTGATCCATGAATCTATCCGTGGGACGTTTTTTCGGGCTGTTCCTCCTGGCAATCCTGGCCACCTCCTGTGCTACCAGCGGCGGTTATTGGATACCTCCCAGCTCACCGCCTACAGCAGCCGCGCTGGCGATGATCCCCCTCAGCGGGCCACAGCCCGAGCTTCCACCTACTTCAGCGGTGATCATGCCCCCGGCAACCATGCCCCCGGCAACCATGCCGCCGGCAACTCTGCCGCCAACCGAACCTCCACCGACCCCCACGCAGCTCGACCCACCAACCGACACCCCACCACTCGTGCCGACCGAAAGCCTGTCTTTGTCGGCCCTCCTCACGCCGACCGCTACACCGGAAATCTATGTGGTCGACACCGCGCCAATCCTGTACTATTCCCAGGCAGCCGACACGCTCAAGGTCGTCGGAACCCGCTTTGGCGTGGACGCCGCGGAAATCAGCTCGCCGGATCCGATCCCGGAGGCCAGCTACATCAATCCAGGCCAGTTGCTCATCATACCGCGCCGCCTGACCAATACAACCTCGTCCCAAAAACTCCTGCCCGATAGTGAAGTGGTTTTTTCGCCATCGGCGGTCAATTTCGATGTGGTTGCTTTCACCCAGGAGGCGGGCGGGTACCTGGCCTCCTACCAGGAATGGCATAGGAGCACTGGTATGAAATCCGGCGCGCAGATCGTCCAGCGCGTGGCCACCGAGAATTCGATCAATCCGCGTCTACTGTTGGCTTTGCTGGAATATCATAGCCATTGGGTCTATGGCCGCCCGGCCGGGCAGGAGCAGATTGACTACCCATTGGGGTTGGCACAACCCACTGCCAAAGGGCTGTACAACCAGCTCGTCTGGGCGGTGAACCAGCTTTCCATTGGCTATTACGCGTATCGCGAAGGGCGGCTTACCGAAATCCGCTTTTCGGACGGGGTTAAAGCCCGCCTCGCTCCAGACCTTAACGCCGGGACAGCCGCGCTGCAATATTACTTTGCTCAGCTTTACACCGGCCAGCGCTGGCTAGATGCCTTAAACCCGGAGATCGGCCTGCCCACCTTGCATGCTTCGATGTTTAGTAATCCGTGGGAGCGCGCACAAACGGTCGAGCCGCTCTTCCCACCAGGGATTAAACAACCCCCACTGGTATTGCCATTCGGGCGCAATTGGACCTGGAGTTACACCGGCGGGCCGCACGGCGCCTGGGAACAAGACGGCGCCTACGCGGCCCTGGATTTCGCACCAGGCGCGAAGCAGTCCGGCTGCGTGGATACACCTGCCTTTGCAGTGGCTTCCGCTGCCGGGCTGGTGGTGCGCACCGGCCCGGGCTTGGTGGTGATCGACCTGGATGGCGACGGTTTCGAACAGACCGGCTGGGTGCTGGTTTACCTGCACCTCGCCGAAAAAGGCCGTGTCCAGCAGGGCGACTGGGTGGCGCAGGGTGATCCGGTCGGGCATCCCTCCTGTGAAGGAGGCTTTGCCACCGGCACGCACGTGCATATCGCCCGGAAATATAACGGGGAATGGGTCCCGGCAGATGGACCGCTGCCATTCAATCTGGGTGGATGGGTCGCAAAGGCTGGTTTGCTGCCCTATAAAGGCACGCTGACGCGTGACAGCGTCACGCTGACTGCCTGCACGTGCAGCAACTATTTGACCTTTATCACGCGCACCGACGATGACCCGTAAGCTATCCCATTCTGCGCCACACCGCCCACAGCTTTCAGCAGGATTGATAGGATTGCTCATCGCCACACTGGCGCTGAGCGCCTGCCAGCCTGTCGCACCCGGTCAGCCTGTCGACAGCGCTGCCCAGCAGCCGCAATACGATCTCTCCCCCACCAACCCTGCCCCCCAGGCATCGCCGACCTCACCCTTCCCAGCCCGGCCACGTTATTCCCCTGGCGAGCTGGTCGATTACGTGGCACAGCCGGGCGATACGCTGCCCGGCCTGGCGGTGCGCTTCAACACCACCGTGCCCGAAATCCTGGCAGCCAATTCCTTCATCCCGGCTTCCGCCACGACCATGCCTCCGGGTATGCCGATGAAGATCCCGGTTTATTACCTGCCGTTATGGGGCTCGCCTTATCAGATCCTGCCTGACAGCCTGTTTGTCAACGGGCCGGCGCAGGTTGATTTTGACACCCAGAAATATGTTGCCAGCCAGCCAGGTTGGCTGAAGGACTACAAAAGCTTTGTCGCCGACGAAAACCGCAGCGGGGCCGAGATTGTGGAATATATCGCCCGCTACTATAGCCTCAGCCCGCGCTTGCTGCTGGCGCTCCTGGAATTTCACGCTCATGCTCTGTCAGAGCCCGAATCGACCAAAGACATCCAGGAATACCCCTTGGGCTACCGGCGCTGGAACTACAAAGGGCTTTTCCTGCAATTGGCCCGGGCGGCCAACCAGCTCAACGAAGGCTACTACACTTACCGAACCCACCAACTGACCTCTCTGGAGCATCAAGATGGCACCCTCGAGCGCATCGATCCCTGGCAGAACGCAGCCACGGTCAGCCTGATGCGCTATTTCAACGCTCTATACAGCTATCCTGAGTACTCGACCGTCATCTCGCCAGACGGTTTTATCCAAACGTACCGCCAGCTCTTCGGAGATCCATGGGAAAACGCAGCCCCCCACCTTCTGGGCAGCCTGGAACAGCCTGTTCTTCTCCTGCCTTTCGAGCCCGGCGACGTCTGGGCGCTGACGGGCGGACCTCATCCGGCCTGGGGCACCGGCGCGCCTTTAGCCGCGCTTGATTTCGCGCCGC
The DNA here is from genome assembly GCA_001795165.1 of Chloroflexi bacterium RBG_16_57_11. GTDB lineage: Bacteria > Chloroflexota > Anaerolineae > Anaerolineales > UBA4823 > RBG-16-57-11. The sequence continues at coordinate 10,888 of MGNS01000110.1, read as the reverse complement.
CGTCCAAGATCGCAGGCTGTGTTTATAGCGATCGCTGGGCTACAGCGGTCGCCGATGGCGTGGTGGTCCGCTCAGAGATCGGCCAGGTGATGATCGACCTCGACGGCGATGGCGACGAGCGCACCGGCTGGAATGTTTTCTATCTACACGTCGCCACCGATGGGCGCGTTCCGCTTGGAACGGTGGTGAAACAAGGCGACCGGATCGGTCACCCATCCTGTGAAGGGGGCAGCGCCACCGGGACGCACATCCACCTTGTACGGAAATATAACGGGGAATGGATGCCCGCCGAGGGCATTGGCAATGGTATCCTGGCCTTCAACCTGGAGGGCTGGATTGCCCGTAATGGCAGCCAGCCCTACCTGGGCGCGCTGGTGCGGAACGCCCTGGTGGTAACCGCCTGCACTTGCTCTAACGCCAGGAGCTGGATTCAAAGCGATCGCAAACCGGTGGAAGCGAAAGTACCCCAGCAGTAGCCCCGTGGCCCGTCAAGGCAGGTTCAAATAATTCAAATATATACTTAATTAATTCAAATATATACTTGACAATCTCAAGGGTTGCGATATAATCGTCTTGAGAGATTGCCTCTTGGATTGAGAGCACTCACAAAATAAGCCGAGGTACTCAAGATGAACCCAATTCCTAACCGATGTCCTTTGTGCGGCGGCGAGCTTACGGTCACCCGGGTCTATTGCCGGGATTGCGACACCACCATCGAAGGGCGCTTTGCCAGCGGACCTTTCAGCCAGCTCACGCCCGAACAGCTCAACTTTATGATCACATTTGTGCGTTGCGAAGGCAAGATCACTCGCATGGAAGATGAAATTGGCCTCTCCTACCCCACCATCCGCAATCGTTTACACGAGGTCATTCGCGCCCTGGGCTTCGAGCCAGGTATCAGCGAAGAGCCCGCTGGGTTGACCGAGCAGGACCGCCAGCGCATCCTCGAAGACCTGGATACCGGGCGGATAAACGCCGATGAAGCCATGCGGCTCCTGAAAGAGATGGAGGCCTAACGTGAGCAGGCAAGTGATCGAAACCGGCCCGGCGCCCGATATCCTGATCGAGAAAATCCTGGGCGATTTGCAGGTGCGCGGCTGGGAAAGTCCCCAGGTAGCAATTAACGGCGATCTGGATGAGATGGATTTACAGCAGCAGGATGGCAACCTCCGCCTAAGCTGCCGGGGAGATTGCGATCTATATGTCCCGCATGGTGCGGTTCTGACCATCGGCAGCGTACTGGGTGATGCCAGCCTCAAGCTGCTCGGTGATCAGATGACCATCGACCAGGTTCACGGCGACCTGGACCTGCGCAGCGTCGCCGCGGTACAGATTAATCTGGTCCACGGTGATCTGGCAGCCAAGAATATTTCCCACGATCTGATCATCGAGCAAGTGATGGGTGATGCCGATATCCGCCATGCTCAAGGTCAAAGCCTGCTCAGTGACGTGGACGGCAACCTCGACATGCTCAGCCTCGAGGGAGAGATCAAGGCCAATGTAAAGGGAAATGCCCGCCTGCGCCTGGAACATTTAACCGGCTCCGCCTACCAGATACAGGCGGATGGGAACATCTACTGCTACCTCCCGGTGGATGCCAACCTGAAAATCAGCCTGTACAGCGAGGGCGAGGTGATCAAAGTGCGCCTCCCGGATGGCTCAAAAACCTATAAACAGGCGACCCACGAGCTAACCCTCGGCGACGGCAGTGCCTCGCTGTCCCTGTCTGCGGATGGCTCGATCTATCTGTTTGTCGAGCGAGCCGGTTGGCCCACCAGCGATGAAGAGGCAGTCGGGTCGGTCGGTATTCCCCCGGATTTTGGCCAGCAGATTGCCCAACAGGTCGAAGCGCAGATCAATTCCCAAATGGAGGAGATGACGCGCAACCTGAACCAGCAAATGTCGATGCTGTCCGCCAGGTTGGGGCAGGTCGGGCTGGGCGCCGAGGAAACCGATC
>MGNS01000110.1:6569-8917 GCA_001795165.1 Chloroflexi bacterium RBG_16_57_11 | reverse complement strand
GCCATGCGCAACAGCGAGCGAGAAAGAGAACGCGCTGAAGAGAAGATTCGCCGCGCCCAGGGTAAACTGGAGCGCAAGCTGGAAGCCCAGCGCCAGCGCGCCGAACGGCGCGCCCAGGAGATGGATCGCAGAACCCGGCGAAGCAGTTGGGGTTTCGATTGGCCGGCGCCGCCTCCTCCGCCTGTCCCCCCGAAGCCACCCACGCCATCCAGGCAAGAGGTGACCGAAGAAGAACGATTGCTCATATTGCGCATGTTGGAACAGAAAAAGATTTCACTGGAGGAGGCCGATCGCCTGCTCTCTGCCCTGGAAGGCATCGACTGAGGTGTATTGAAATGGATGACAAAAGTGAAAACATGCGCATTCTCGAAATGATCGAGAGTGGCAAGATCAATGTCGAAGAAGGTGTGGGTTTGCTGGCTGCGTTGGGCGGCACGAACGAATCAGCCGGGGAAGAAACTGCCTCCCTGGTCGAGGCCGGCTCACCGGTTGATCAAACCCCTGGCTCACCGAAACCCGGTGATCCGATCCCACCTCCCAGCCCGGCCTGGAGTCCATCAACCGAATTATCACCTGGCGAAGGAAACATCGCGATTACCTCCGAGCCACAAATCCTGGTGGATACCCCCCCTGCGGAGCTGCCGCAGGATGCCCGGAAATGGCGCCGTTGGTGGACGATCCCGCTGTGGATTGGCGTAGGGTTGACCGTGTTCGGCGGGGTGCTGCTGTATGCCGCGGTGCAATCCACCGCTGGGGTAAATTTCTGGTTTTTCTGCGCAGGAGTCCCCTTCACACTGGGCGTGCTGGCGATTATACTCGCATGGCAGAGCCATACCTCACCCTGGTTGCACCTGCGCGTGCAGCAAGCGCCGGGCGAGACGCCACAGCGCATCGCCATCAGCCTGCCGTTGCCCATCCGGCTTGTGGCCTGGTTCTTGCGCACATTTGGGCACAAGATCCCGTCAATGGATGGCCAGGATTTGGATCAGATCATCCTGGCCGTGGGCAGAAACGCCAGCCCCGAAAACCCGATCTATATTCAGGTCGACGAGGGTGAAAATGGAGAAAAAGTGGAAATCTATATCGGTTGATGCCAGCGCCGTTACAGGTGGGCTGACCGGGAGGTTATGAATGGCGACGAATGAAGAACGGTTGAAAATCCTTAAAATGATCGATGAAGGAAAAATCACTGCCGAGGAGGGCGCCAGGCTATTGGCTACGTTGAGCGAGAGCCGCAAAGTGGCAACCCGCAAGCCAACCTTGCACGGCACCTATGGCGGGGCTCGTTGGCTCAAGGTGCGCGTAACCGACACCATGACCGGCAAAGCCAAGGCGACGGTCAACCTGCCGCTTGGCCTGGTGGACGCAGGCTTAAATATCGCCTCCAAGTATGCTCCCGATGTGGCCTTTGATGAGTTAGTGGAAGCAATCAACGCCGGAGCAGAGGGCAAAATCATCGACGTGTATGACGAGGAAGACGGCGAGCACGTGGAAATTTTCATCGAGTGAGGCCTCCTCCACTGCTTTCCGGCCTGCGCGGCTTTATCATCATCTGGATCGGTCAGGTGATCTCTCTGCTGGGCACGGCCATGTCTGGCTTCGGCCTGATCCTCTGGGTGTACACGCTCACTACCTCAGCCACTGCGCTTTCGCTGGTGGGCTTTTTCTTTGTCACCCCGATGCTGGTCATCGGCCCGCTCGCCGGGGCGCTGGTCGACCGCTCCAACCGCAAATCCAAGATGCGGTTACCTGGTCTGCGCCATCCGCAATGCCGAATCGATCCTGCCGGATCACGATAAGCTTCCGGCTAGCTCACCGGTTGATTGAGCTCAAAGCCCGCTTTCTTCCACGCCATCACGCCACCCTCAAGGGTGTAAGCCTCATAGCCACGTGCGCGCAGCCAACGCGTCCCCGGCAGGCTGCGATGCCCGCTCAGGCACAGCACGACCACCGGTTTATCTAACTGCAACTCCAGGCGCTGTACGGATACCGGCATCTCGACCAGCGGGGCATGGCGAGCGCCGGCGATGGTGCCCTGGCGGTACTCCAGCCCGGTGCGCGCATCGACGATCTGCAGCGGCCGGCCCTCCTCCAGCCATTGCCTGAGATCTTTTGGTCTGATTTTCGGTACGCTTCCGGTGGGCATCCACCAGGGCCAGGGAATTCGCAAGATCAGGCCGCCTCGACGACCGTTGTATACACGCCGGACTTAACCAGGTTTCGCCGCCCTTCGCCATCCTCTTCGTAAATGTGATACCTCATCTCGATTGGCATCAGTTTGGAAAACATCGCCTGCGCCGGGCAGTAGCGCGTGGCCGAAAGCTCGATCGCCCGCAGGAGAGCGCTCT
>MGNS01000110.1:4629-6560 GCA_001795165.1 Chloroflexi bacterium RBG_16_57_11 | reverse complement strand
TCTTGCCGGTGACGAAGTATTCGATCACTGCGTCCGTGATCACTTTGGGATGCTCGGTAGCCCGCCCGGCGTGAACCTGCACCTCAAAATCGGTCACTTCCTGGTGCTTTTTGCTCAAGATCGAAATCACATCCATGGCAGTGCAGGCCGCCAGGCCGACCGCCAGCAGCTCCATCGGGCGAAAGCCGTCATTATCGCCGCCAACCGCCGGATCCGTTCCTAGCGGCACCTGAAATCCGGAATCGGATGATCCGGTGAAGGTTAGCTTTCCTTGCCATTTTACTTTTGCTTCCACTTGTTATTTCTCCAAAAGGGGCGTGACATAGTTCTCCAGCATCTCCAGGATGGGCAGCTCCGCCCGGCAAGGCGGGCACCAAAACGCCCAGTTGTTCACCAGCACAACCTGCCCGGCGTAATCCGCCAGAGATACCGGGTTCTCGCCTATTTCTTTCAGTTCCAGCTTTGGCGCTCGAAAATCAACCCTCAGCGGGACGGCCGATTCAAAACCCCCTGGCAGGTTCGATGCTCCCGCCTGCGACCAGAACACATACACCAGAGCCACTGCGCCCAACAGGATTAACCCGCCGCCTGCAATCACCAGGGACAAGATTCGAGCCTGGGTTCTGGGCCTTCCCGCCGCAGTTTGTATTTCAGCCATTTCTCGTTCAATTAACCTTTTCTATTCCGTCGAGCGATTTTCAACGATCCGCGGACCGTTGGTCATTATGGATGCGCACAGTTGTTATCTCGCCCCACCGGGGCGCCTGCAGAGCGTTATCAGCTTTTTTTGCTTCTTCCTGGGGGTCGATTTTGCTCAAATCGATTCCTCGATAAACTCGTCCAGGTCCAGGCAATGGTAAAGCCGCTGGCGAACATCATCGGGCACGCAAGGTAGCTCGTCGGAGGTGGCCCGGTACAGGTATACGGTTTTGCGCAGGGAATCGACCACGATTCGGCAGTCCTCGCAATCGCTCAGGTGCCGCTCAAGCTCTGTACACAGCTCGGTGCTCAGGTCGCCATCGACATATGGCGAGAGCGAGTCCAGCAGGTGACGGCAGTTTTCATGCCCTTTTACACCATGCTCAGTCATGCGATTTCTCCTTCCGCCGATTGCCGGCGAACCATCCGCTCGCTGTAATACTCCGTGAGCAGCTCCCGCAGTCGCATGCGCGCCCGTGACAGGCGAGTTTTGACCGCCGTCTCGCTCAGGTTCAGCACCTCGCTGGTCTCCTGAGTGGATAGCCCTTCGATGTCTCGTAAAACAAAAACCGCTCGTAGCGAAGGCGACAGGGCTTCAACGGCTTTGTCCATGTAAGCGCGCGCTTCGACCGACATCAGCTCGTCTTCCGGCATGCAACACCAATCGACGATCTGCACCGGCTCTTGCTCGTGATCCTCCATCTCCACCGGCTCATCGATTGAGAAAACTCCCTTCTTCCGACGGCGAAGCTGCATCAAGGCCTCGTTCGTGGCGATCCGGTACAACCAGGTGGATAAGCTGGATCGACCATCAAAGCCAGGCAGAGCTTTATACGCCTTGATGAAAGCCTCCTGTAGCACATCCTCCGCATCTTGTGGATCTTCGAGCATTTTCATCGCCAGACGGTAGATCACACCAGAGTAAGCCTCGACCAGACGGGCAAATTCCGCCCGGTCGCCGTTTCGCAACGCTTCCAACGAAAAATCTTCTGTGCGTTTAGTTCTATCCATTAGATGCATCCGTTCCAAAAAGGTCACAAGCCGGCGTTGGTGACCCGTTTTGTTTCCAAGACACCCGGGTCTTCGGCGACGGCTTTGAAGCCCGGAAGAGAATTGTATCATATTGACGGTAAGGGATCGTCGTGCTATAGTCGCGGTTAATATGCGTTTCATCTCCCTGCTCACGGATTTTGGACTGAAAGATGGATACGTCGGTGTGATGAAAGGCGTCA
>MGNS01000110.1:0-4568 GCA_001795165.1 Chloroflexi bacterium RBG_16_57_11 | reverse complement strand
CACGCCCCTGATCCAGCCGCAGAATGTTTTGGAAGGCGCCCTGGCGCTTGGACGGGCTGCGCCGTATTTCCCCGTCGACTCCGTGCATGTCGCCGTGGTCGACCCTGGCGTCGGCACGGCGCGCCGGCCGATCGCCGCCCGGCTGGGAGCGCATTACTTCGTCGGCCCAGACAATGGCCTGTGCACCTTGTTAGTAGCCCAGGCACGCCAGGCCGGCGGGCCGGTCTGCTTCGTCCATCTGGACCAGCCACGCTACTGGCTGGACGAGATCAGCAACGTCTTCCACGGGCGCGATATCTTCTCGCCGGTCGCAGCGCACCTGGTCAACGGTGTACCATTGGAGTCGCTGGGCTCACCGATCGATGACCCTCACCTGCTGAACCCGCCCCTCCCAAAGCGGACAGCCCGGGGTTGGCGTGGCCAGGTGATCGTGGTGGACAACTTCGGCAACCTTTCCACCAACCTGACCGGCGCCGATCTGGCTGGGATGGATAACCTCGTGGTGCACATTGCCGGGCGCGAAATCCACGGGCTGGTAAAAACCTTCGGTGAACGGCAGCCGGGCGAGCTGGTAGCCTTATTGGGTGAAGCGGGCGATCTGACCATCTCGATCGTCAACGGTGACGCCGCCAGCGTGCTCGGAGTAGGCGCCGGAGAGCTCATTGAAATATTCTCAGATTAATATGGGACAGATCATCACCCTGACCACAGATTTCGGCCAAAGCGATTACGACGCCGGTGTGCTATCGGGCGTAATCTGGCGCATCGCTCCCGAGGCACGGGTGATCGATCTCAGCCACGAGATCCCGCGGCATGCAGTTTTGCAGGCCTCTTTGTTACTTGGACGTTGCACGCCCTATTTTCCTTACGGCACGATTCATGTCGTGGTCGTCGATCCGGGAGTAGGCACCGAACGGCGGGGCTTGGCGGCGCGCCTGGGAGGGCAGTGGTTTGTCGGTCCGGATAACGGCCTGCTGACCCAGATGTGGCAGCGCGCCCGGGCTGAGCAACTGCCGGTGGAAATCGTACACCTGACCAACCCGCGCTACTGGTTGGAAAGCGTCAGCGCGATTTTCCACGGGCGAGACATCTTCGCACCCGTCGCCGCCCATCTGGCGGCCGGCCTTCCGCTCTCAGAGCTCGGCCCGCCGGTATCGGATCCAATTTTGATCCACATCCCCCAGCCGGAGCGCTCCTCAACCGGCTGGCGGGGGACCATCCTGCATGTGGATGCCTTTGGAAACCTGTCCACCAATCTCGAGCGGCGGCATTTCCCCTCTTCCCGTTCTGTAGAGATCAGGCTGGCGGAGGCTCGCATCCGCGGGCTGGTGCCCACCTTCGGCGAAGGCCAGCCGGGCGAGCCAGTCGCACTGTTTGACAGCTCTGGGATGCTGAGCATCTGCGTGGTCAACGGCAACGCTGCCGCCCGGCTGGGTGTGCAGATCGGTGACCCGCTGGAGGTCCATTTCGGTGAATGAGCAGCCAGCCCTGCTCGTCGAAGACCTGACCTTTCGCTACCACCGGCGCAGCGAGCCGTCCATCTACGATATTTCAATGCGCCTCGCTCCCGGGGAGATCCTGCTGCTGGCCGGCGCCAGCGGGTGCGGCAAGACCACCCTGATGCGATGTACAAATGGGTTGATCCCCCGCGTCTACCGTGGAGAGCTGTCCGGCAAGGTCAGCCTGTTTGGCACTCCGGTCGAAAAGCTGAGCATGGCGGAGCTTTCCCAGAACGTCGGCACACTGCTCCAGGACCCGGAGCGCCAGATCGTCGGCAGCTACGTGGTGAACGAGGTCGCTTTTGGGCTGGAAAACCTGGGCTTGCCGCGTGGTGAGATCTTGCAGCGTATTGACAGCACCTTAAGTTATTTGGGCATCTCGCACCTGCGGGACCGGGAAAATTTCTACATCTCGGGAGGGGAGAAACAAAAGGTGGCTCTGGCAGGTGTGCTGGTTATGCAGCCGCGCATCCTGCTCCTGGACGAGCCGCTTGCCAGCCTGGATCCCGTCTCCGCCCAGGAAGCGCTGAGGCTGTTCCGCCGTCTGGCGGACGATGGCATCGCCATCCTGCTGGTGGAGCATCGCGTCGAAGATGTGCTGGCCATCCAACCCGACCGCGTCTTGTACCTGGAGGAGGGCCGGCAGATGTACTATGGAGATGCTGAGGGCCTGTTGCAGGTGGTAGATTATCGCCGGGTCAAGCTGCCTGCCAGCTGGGCGTTCGAGCGCGCCCGCCTCGACCCGCCTCCGCCGGTGTTCCTTCCTGCACTGCCTCCGCCATCTGACCTGCCTCTGGTCGCTTTCAAGGATGTCCGCTTCCAGTATAAACCGGAATTGCCTGAAGTGCTGCGAGACATCAACTTCCAGGTTTACCCCGGGGATGTCGTGGCCATTCTGGGACATAATGGCGCCGGCAAGACCACCCTGGTCAAGCACGCCTTGGGTTTGCTAAAGCCCACCCAGGGCCAGGTGTTGCTCCAGGGAAGGGATACCCGCCAGATCACCGTCGCCCAGGCCGCCCACACGATCGGATATGTGTTCCAGAGCCCCACGCAGATGCTCTTTGCACCCACGGTGGCCGAAGAATTGGCCTTCGGACCGCGCAATTTACGCCACCCACCGGCGCAGATCGAGAAAGATGTGCACTGGGCTATCCAATCCGTCCATCTTGAGGAAGAGCTGCACACGCCTCCGCTGGCGCTGTCTTTTGGCCAGCAGAAGCGCATCAGCATCGCCGCGGTGCTGGCCATGCGCTCGCGCATCTTGATGCTGGACGAGCCGACCGCCGGGCAAGATTATTGGAATTACCAGGCCTTTATGGACGCCATCCTGCAGATGCCCGGCTTTGACTCCGTCTTGTTTATCACCCACGACCTCGACCTGGCGGTGATCTATGCCAACCGCATCTTGCTGATGTACAACGGTCGCCTGGTCGCCGATGGGACGCCCCAGGAGGTGCTTGCAGATGAGCAGCGTCTGCGCCAATGCAACGTATTGCCCACCTCCTTGCTGCGCCTCAATCTTGAGCACTACCCTCACACAGGCCGCTTCCTGCGCGCCGAAGCCCTGGCTCACTTTACCCAGCCTGTTTAAAGGGCAGAAACTAAAACAATACCAACGTGTTAATGTAATCGGCAGCAGTCCTTTCAACCAAAATCTGAGGAGAATAGATATGGAAAAGAAATCTTTGTGGGCTTTTGGAACGCGTGAGGTCGTCTACTCGGCCATCGGCGCAGCGCTGTATGCGGTTCTCTCGGTGGCGACGAACTTCCTGCAGATCCCGGCCGCGGCGAACGTCTCCGTCCGCCCGGCGGTGGCCATCCCGATGTTCTTTGGGTTGGCTTTCGGCCCGTGGGTCGGCTTTCTCGCCGGCTTCGTCGGCAACATCATCAGCGACCTGATCTCTGGCTACGGGTTCTGGCTGTGGTGGGATATTGGGAACGGTCTGATGGGCCTCATCCCCGGCCTGATCTATCTCTCTATCACCGATTTTCGTTCGATCTCGAACATCGTCAAAGCAGAGATCATGGTGATCGTCGGCGCAGCCGTCGGCATGTTTGTCGCCGCTTTAAGCGAGATCTGGGTATCTGGCGTCACTTTCGCCACCACCATGGCCACCAACTTCTTGCCGGCTTTCATCTCCAACGTGGTGAATGGCCTGATCCTGGTGCCAATCCTGATGATCGCCTACGGCGCCATTCAAGCGCGCTCGGGGCGATAAGAAACACCCGAATAATCAACCTGGCCTGGCCTTTTGCTCGTTATGGGAAGGGCCAGGCCCCTACCGGAACGGATAACTGCTGCCATGTTGGTCAGCTTTTCTTACCATGACCGCCACAGCCTGGTCGAGAAGATCGACCCGCGCGCCCGCTGGATTTTTTCCATCCTGGTCATGTTTGCCATCACCCTTTTTTGGGATATCCGCATCTTGCTGTTCTTCCTGGCACTCACCATGGGCCAGTATTACCTGGCGCGCCTGACCTGGAAGGAGACCCGCCGGGCCTGGACGTTCATCTTCTTCATCATGTCAACCATGGTCGTGGTGAATACCCTCATCACCAGCGCGGGTACGATTGGAGAAGTGATGCAGGGCGGTCATCCAATTTATGAGTTCACCATCCCGATATTTGGCTGGTCACTGAATTTTACCCTGACGGTCGAGCGCTTGTGGTTTGCCCTGACCCAGATCGTGCGCATCCTGTCCATCTCGGCCTTGTTCCTGGTCATCCCCTTCACCATGGATCCCCGCCAGTACGGAGCTACCTTCCGCGGCATGGGCCTGCCAGATCGGCTGGCATACTCGCTGGACCTGGCCTTCCGCTTTGTGCCCACCCTGAGCCGGGATTTCCAGATCACCCTGGACGCCCAAAGAGCGCGTGGCTACGAAGTGGAGAAGCTGGAGGGCGGCCTGATCAGCCAGATCCGCAAGATGGCCCCACTGGTCGTCCCGGTGACCATGAACGCCATCCTGAGCGGCGAAGACATCACCAATGCTATGGACCTGCGCTGTTTCGGCCTGCACCGCCGCACCTGGATCCAACAGCTCCACTACCACTGGCCGGATTATC
>MGNS01000109.1:4853-5816 GCA_001795165.1 Chloroflexi bacterium RBG_16_57_11 | reverse complement strand
AACGGATTCCGGCAGCAAAGAACGCTGCTTAACGGATTGAGCGGATTCGGTAACAGCGCGGGAAACGCCGCCGAGGACGGCGGCTTGAGCAAGTTTCGCGATAAGGTCCAGACTAAGGGCTGACGACTGTCGATTTACCTCTAGCGATTATCGACTTACGACTAACGATTATCGACTGCCGACTACCGACTCGCAACAATGATCTCACTGGGTAAGCCCAGCTGCACGATGACCTCCCTTTCTACAGGGTCAAATCCAGCCTGCTTAACCAGGTCCGTCAATCGCAATGGACGGCAGCCGCCGCAGGCCAGCGGGCTGACGGCATAGACCAGCTTCCAGGCGGCGACCAGCGAGCGGCTGGGTAGATCGACCCCCTCGGTAAGCGCCAGCAGCACGGCGCGCCCACCTGCAAGGGTAGGGCTCCATTGCTCATTCACCCAACCTGGACCTGGATCGCAGCGCCAGGTTGAGGAGTCCTAAAACAGCGATGAACATTGTCGTGGATATCAGACTCGGCGTCGAATATTCAAAGTCGAGTGCCCATCCCATCCTGTGGAGAGGAGGCCAGGGGATTAATAGCCAGAGGTATTTGACCAACACCCAAAACGAGCCAACAATTAGAAATGGTATCCAGATCAGCCGGCTGTACCCGCTCTTGAACAGGACTAACCAGCCCAAGCCAAACCAAAGGGCGATCAGGATTAGCGCACAGGCCGCGGATAACCCATATAATTGGAAATAATTGAAAGTTGCGGATGCCAGTTTGGTCTGATCGATGAGGAACTGATCAATCCCCCATGCGATGGCCAGAACCGCTATTATCGCTAGCAAGGAAATTACCTTGTACAGGCGATCCTTGTGCTGCATTGGACACCGCTCCTTTGTCCGCTAATCCTGATTCTCAACGAAACCCGTCGGCACGGGGAAGAAGCGTTATCGCTTTCATTCCACTTGCCGTCCTGC
>MGNS01000109.1:842-4687 GCA_001795165.1 Chloroflexi bacterium RBG_16_57_11 | reverse complement strand
GAACACCTCCCCGGACTTGTCATAGTAATCGCCAAAAATGTTTTCCGGATCTCCCCAACCTGCCTCGTTGATTGGTTGCCAGGACGAGCCATCTCTGGACCGCCACACCTCTGCACCGGTATCAAAGTTGCTGAACACTAGATAGAGGGTGTCTTCAAACACGATCAAGCCATAAGGCCGTTGATTGGCAGGGTTTCCCAACCCGCTCGTGAAGACAGGCGACCACTGCACGCCATCTTGGGAACGCCAAACTTCGCCGCCGGTATTCAGGTTGCGCAAACCAATGTAGAAATGACCGTTGAATTCGGCCATCGCCGAGACAATGGTGTTGTCGGGATTCCCTAAGCCGTCGACGAAGACTAGCAGCCAATTCGTTCCGTTATCGGAACGCCACAGCTCCGCCACCCCACTACGGCTTAAACCTACGTAGAGGTATCCTTGGAATTCATCCATGGTTATATCCTGACCAGTATTGGCACCGCCAAAACCGTCCACATTCACCTGTGCCCAGCTGCCCATATCCCCACTCGCGCTGCGCCAGATCTCCACACCGGTGATCAGGTTGGTGGTAGCAACATAGAGATTTTCATTAAAGACGGCGAAGGCGTTAAATCCGACGTTATTGCTATCACCTAAACCCCCCAAGGCTACTCGCTTCCATACTGGTCCGTCGTTACGCCAGATTTCCCCACCACCCCCGCGATATGTTCCCACAAAGAGATGCGTTCCAAAAGGCTCGAGGTCGTTGATGGCGTTATTGGCAGTTGACCAGCCAGGCAGGAGCTGGCCCCAGGTATATCCATTGGAACTAATCCAGAGTTGGGCGCCATCTTCATTGTTCCAAGTGCCAGCGAACAACTGGTTATTATAGTTGGCTAACGCGCCGATGACGTAATTGGAGGGATCGCCAAAGCCGCTGACATTACTTTGTATCCACCCCGGAGTTCCAGCCAGGAGGCGCTCTGCCCTCGAAAAATTGTCTGCAAGCAGCCAGGCGCCATCGCTTTTCCTCGGTTCGTAACCGGAAAGGCCGTCATAAACCGGACCTTCCGCCCGAGCGGCTCCACCAGCCAGAAGCAAGGCTGCCAAACAGAGGGCCAGGAAGAGCGCCCACAGGCGAAGAGGATTATGCAGGAAACTGTGTGTCATGGTCCACCTCCAATCAAACTGAAGAACTCACTAATGACAGGCAACTCATGGCGTTACGCCCCACAAAAGCAGTATGCCGTCTTCGGAAGCGGTTGCTAACAAGCGCCCATCGGGCGAGAATGACAGGCCGCGTACGGCCGCATCGTGTTCGTCCAAAGTATGCAGCATCTTACCGCTTTCTGTCTCCCAAAGGATCACCAGACCATCCCGTGACCCCGTGGCCAGGGACTTTCCATCCGGGGAGAAGGCCATAGCGAGAATCCAATCGCGATGTCCTTGCAACGTTCTCAGCGCTTCGCCTGAGACCGGATCCCAAAACTTCACCGTCGCGTCCCACGAGGCGGAGGCCAGAAACGTTCCGTCGGGTGAGAAGGCCACCCGCCACACGGTCCCAGAATGGCCCCGCAGGGTTTGCATGGTTTCTCCGCTCTCGACATTCCACAAGCGGATCGTCTCGTCATCCGAGGCTGAAGCCAGCGTCTGTCTATCAGGGGAAACGGCTACATCCCATACCCAGCCTGTATGCCCTTTCAATGTGCTTAGTAAGCTTATGTTGGTGTCAGCAGGATCTGCTGAATCGAACGCTTCGCTTATGTCCCAGATATTCACATTACCATTTGACGAACCAGTGGCCAACGTCGCCAGATCTACGAAGGCTGAGCTGGTTACCTCTCCAGCATGGCCGGCCAGGGGTGACAGATCACGAATAATCCAAGGAGAGGGATACATCGCATTCAATCTAACCATGCCATCCTTTGAGGCGGTAGCGAACCAATAGCCATCAAACGAGAAATCAATGTCATAGACCCAATCTGAATGTCTTGGCACCACCCTGGGATAGGGCTCCCCACGCACACCCCATAGGAGCACGCTGCCGTCCCTCTGGGCGACAGCTAGCGTGTCACCATCATTGTCGAATGCCAAATCGGTCGTGTTTCCACCGGGCACCTCGTCCAGGACTTGGAGTAAATTCAAATTGCCAGGCTCAAGTGGAAGAAGCCCCGCTGGGAGACTGATCCTGGGTGGATCCCGCCTGGAAGCTGGGCCTTCGCCGGGGATCGTTTGAGGATCGACTCGGACCCAATTCTTTCCCCCATCGCTGGTTTGCATGAGGTAGTTTTCTTCCTCGGTGCTCACGATCGCCCAGCCAGCCTGTTGATTGATAAAATGCAACTGGCCAAACCAATCCACCGTGGTGATCTCCTCCCAGGTCTGTCCGCCGTCCTGAGTATGGTACAAAACCCGGGCCTGCGGCTTATCCCCTGCCTGGTTCTCGGAGGACGCCTGGCCGAGGGTCCAACCCGTGCTGTCGCTGATGAATTCGGGGTATCCAGGCAGAGGAGTGATTTGCCAGGTCTGACCACCATCGAGTGTGGTGTATAAGAAGTGGTCATTATTTGTCACGCCCAACAAATGGCAGCTTACAACGAGCCGACCAGCCTGCGGCGAACGGAGAGCGGGTGATGTCACAGCACATTCACTGTAGGGCACCGTCGTCTCTGCATAGGTGTAAGCGCCATCCGGAAACGGCAAAGCGATAGATTCCCATGTGAGACCCCCATCCTCCGTGTGGAAGAGCTCCATCGGAGGGTAGACCCCAAAATCGAAATAATCTGGCACCCAACCGTGTTGAAGGTCAAAAAAATCCATGCCACCATTATTAGCAACGTGGGTTTCAACGGTGACCAGCTGCCAGCTTTGGCCGCTGTCGCCAGTCCGGTAGAGTGCATCGGCAAAGGATCCCATCCCGATATGAGTCTCCAGCAGCAGCCAGCCATGTTGGGCGTCGATGAAGGTGAATTCTGGTTCATGGACAGAACTCCCGCCAAAAAGATCACTGTTTGTTTGCGGGAACCGGCTCAGTTGCCAGGTCTGTCCTCCGTCGCGGGTGTGCCACACGCCATCCGGCGGAGACGGAGGCATATAGATGGGAGAAGGGGAATAGAACACGACCCATGCAATAGCGGCATCTAAAAAGTAACCGGCTGCCTGCTTGAAATTCTGATCCTCAGAAGAAGCCAGCTCCGGTGGTGTGACGTCTTGCCAGCTCCTGCCGCCATCGACGGTACGAAGAACGTGCCCGGCATCCTCTTCCATTCCCCCGATCCCCCAGCCCGTCCTGGAGTCGATCATGTGAATCCGGTTGATCCTCACCGGCTGGCCGGCGGGCAGGAGGGGGATCGGACCCGGTAAGGGTGGCTGTTGCGATGGCAATTCGGTTGGTGTTGGCGGGGGCGGCGGCGGTAATGTGTAAGCAGCTGCGTCATAAGTCGGTGTCGGCGTCGCCGTGGGTACGCCCGTGGTTGGCACAGCCGGGTAGGCGGGGAGAATCTCCGTTTCGGTCGCGCTTGGCGAGTGTTCCAGGCGAAGCTCGGTTGGCGTGGATGTGCCTGTCGGTGCTATACCTGGTTGGCTCGCGGTTTCGGGTATAGCCAGGCAACCAGCCAGAACGAAGAACCCTGCGAGTAACCAAGGTATCGAGAATCTATCCCTGTTCATGATGGCACCACTCCGAGAAGATAATACAGGATGAGCGCAACCTCACGGCTGCACGCTGATCTTGCCCACCGGGCATTTCGCCTGCTGGCCGAAGTCGTCCTGCACGACCAGGACGACTTTCTCATATTTTCCAACCGGCACCCAGATCGAGCTAAAAGTGCCCGTCCAGGTGTGATTTGCGGGATCGTATTTGATGC
>MGNS01000109.1:480-767 GCA_001795165.1 Chloroflexi bacterium RBG_16_57_11 | reverse complement strand
GCCGGCCCGTACGACATGGCGAGTGCTTTTAAATTCAATCGGAATCCCTTCCCATGAGCGGTAAATCATCGGTTCGACCTTGACATCGTGGCAGTATAACTTCGGTGTTGGGTCAGGGTTCCCACACTTTCGCCGAGCTACGGTGTAACGGAAATCGTCCGGGCGCTTGCCATTCTCGACGAGCGGTAGCGTTTTGATCAAGACCTGCCGCATCGGTTTATCTGCGTAGAAGGAATATCCTTTCGAGCCGAGAGGCGCCCGGAATTTTATCCTGAAGGGATACTTTA
>MGNS01000109.1:0-248 GCA_001795165.1 Chloroflexi bacterium RBG_16_57_11 | reverse complement strand
AAATTCGAGCGGTCAAGAGTAGCAGCCAAGGAATCCAGAACTGCCAGGAATAATAGTTTAGCGGCGTCTTTCTTAAGGCACTACCACCGGCTCCAGCAACCGCCAGGTGCGCCCACCATCATCCGTGCGCACCAGGGCCAGGCGACCTTCCGAACGAGCTACGGCAAATCCGATCGACCGGCTGACAAAGTCGCCAGGCGACCTTCCGAACGAGCTACGGCAAATCCGATCGACCGGCTGACAAAGTC
>MGNS01000108.1 GCA_001795165.1 Chloroflexi bacterium RBG_16_57_11 | reverse complement strand
TCACTCGCACAGGAAAACTGCTCTCAAAGTCATCGCGCGGGAAACGAACAAACCCACGAAAAAAAGAAAGAAAACAGTCTGGGCAGACACCAATGAAGAAAAAAAGAAAGGGAACCCCGAAAGTGTTCAAGGGGGGGGGGGTGGGGGGTCCGCGAGTATGGGACTTTTTGTTTCGCTTCCTTGAAGACACTAGAACCGGGCTGCCCATGTGCGGTTGGAAGGGCGATGTGGACACGCCGTGGGGAGGCTGTGGCTGCACTACCAGGCTCGTGGTTCTCGGGTTGCGGATCACGAATATTGGAGATGAGCGGCGTTCACTTTCGCTCACTGGAATTGAGGGAGGGAGATGTGTGTGGCTTGGAACATTCAGTTCTGTTTGTGTTTCATCCTCACTCTCTTCTCCAAACAATGTTGAGCATACTCCAGCACTCTTCCTCCCTCTGTGGAATTGATGTCAATGCAGCAATCTCTTGCAACGCACTCCAACTTCTCCCTTTGTTGCGCATCTGTCATGACATGTTCTTCAATGTCCTGAAACTGCTCAAGATCGAGTTCCTCCACAAATGCGTGGATCAACCCGGAAGGCAATCTGTCGTCAGCCCCGTCGTACAGAGTTGACGCACGGGCCCATTGCAGCAACCTCGCTTCCGGATCCAAGTAATGCGTCCATCTTGCATTAGCATCGGGGAGTGGCTGGGGCCGAATTGGTGTCCTGGCGCCCTCTTTGCGCTTGGGCGGCGGTTGAGAGCCTCGCCAGGAGGTCAGGCCGCCACAAAACGAGCATTCTTGCTCCACGCATCGCATCCAAGTTGTGGAGTAGTGTGTGCGGAAGCAGTGGTGTGTCTGCTGTTCTTCAATCTCTCGGAATGTCGGAAGTGGACTGGGCAACGTTGCTGGCAACCCCAGAGCGAGGCGCAGGCCATTGAGTCGTTCTGCTGGTTGCATTGAAAGATGACCGAGATCCCTGTGGCGGGTCGCATTCGGGGCGCTGCAAAACTGATCCAAGCTGTTTGCGGGAGAAAAGAAGGGCGCGTTAGATGAGCGCACTGGCACGACTGTGATGGGCTCTTCACTGAAAGTGCCTTGTCCAATACGTAGGGATGCCTCCTCCATGGCATTCTCCAGTGTCGCATCTTGTGGCAGCTGCACACCGCTGAAGAGTTTCGTGAGTGTTGCGTTGACCCGTTCCGCTCGATTCATCTTGGAGTCATACCCAGCCGTGGCTGCGTGGCAGAGCACATCCAAGTCCAGTGCCAAGAAGATCATCGCGCAGGCAATCCGCATGCCATCAAAGCGGGGGTTGACGTCGGCGCCGCCGTCGGTTTGCAGAAACAGTGCGGAGCACAGGCTGCCATTTCGCGCGGGCAAAAGCACTTCGTTTCGGTTGGACTCAATGACGGCAAGCAAGTCACGGAGATGCTGCGCAGCACTCGATGGCAGGTCGATGTACTTGCGCACAGTGACACTCGCTCGACCTCCATTGATGCTGGGCATGTTGTTAGTCCTCCCCGACTCAGCCAGGCCAGTCAAACGTGCGGAGCGAGTCGTCTTGGGGCGCACAAACAGAAAAGAGGTCAGCTGCAAAGATCGCTCTCGAGTTGACGCGAAGTCCGAAGTGCTGATTGACACTGGCATGAGCACATTTTGTGTGATGGCACACTGTCGTATCACAGCAGAATCTCCTGTCCCGAGCATCGCCTTATCGTCGAAGCAGAGGTGCACGCCATCCACCCTGGCAATCCATGCTCGAATGAGCTTCACATCTGCGCGGCAGAAATGAATGTCAATGCTCATGCGACCACCATCCTTGGTTGGCAGTTTCCATCTCACAGGCAAAAGACACTTGTAGCTCCCAGCCGAGACGCGACGAGAGTCAGGAGGCAACATGAGACGTCGGAGAGTGGACACGCTGACCCGCTGTCCTAGTCCTTCTTGCACGGCCTCTTGCAGTTTCTCATACGTGAATCGCATGTCAGCGCGATGCAGTTGATCATTACTCAGGCGAGAATCTGACAACAAACCGCACTTTTCCAAGTGCTCGCTCACCAGCTGCACCAACTCCGGGTATTGTTCATCTGTCGGGATTGCACCATTGGCGTTTGCACCTCGGCCGCAGTGACTCAATTCGTCGGAAATCAATTCAGCGGTCGCATCAGATTGCCGTAGCAACTCCATGAGGTGGAATGTCGATGTTCCAATCCCAAACATGTTCAACAACGTGAACGGCCCAGCAAACAAAGACGCAGCTGAACTCATGATCTGACGTTCTCGTTCTGTTCTGCAGGCAGAATACAGGAGACGCACGGAAGAGCGGGAAGGAAGACAATTGTGCTGCTCAGAGAATTGTCTTCCCTTTTGAAACCAGTCCAACCCCGGCACCCGTTCGACAAGGATCTGCTGCACACTTCCCCACGCCCACCTTTGCACAAGAAAAAGCAGCACATCAAGATGCACAAGGACTTTTCCAACGATGTCGGCCACCTTTGGTGACACGAGGGTGTGGGAACGGGCGAGACTCATCGCATCTTCGATGGTCACGGAACCGGTTGCACGAATGCGACGCGCGATGGTGTCCACGAGAGAGATACTTGAATCGTTCGGCTCCAGACAAACGGTCGGAATGGAGGTCACGGAATTGGAAGTTAGGAATACAACGGCAAAATCCACTTGTCTTTGGGCGAAGCAGTCCAAGGCCAAAGGCAAAATATCACGACTTCGGCCACGCTCTGGGTGCAACTCCTCCGCCCAAACACCGGGACTATACCCCGGGAGACTCAGCTCCTGGGGCACGAAAAAAGCAGCAACGGGAACGGGGATAAGAATGCACGGAGCGGCTTCCATCATCCGCAGTGATCGCCACTTTGATGTTTCCGTTCCGAGCGACAGGTAGCGCTGTGATCTCTCCCATTGCCAGTTCTGCAAGAAACGCTGCGTCTTGTCGCCCTCGTTCTCCACTCAATTGTTGCGCGAGGACGATCGTGCCGACGCGAATGTCACCCACCGCATTCCACAGCCTCAATTTTTCCAGTTCGCATTCCCATTCCGTGCTGCTCAACCCACTGACGGACTTGAATTGCGATTCTGCTCGTGGCATTCCTTCTGTGATTAATGCGACCTGGACTCGCTCGTTGAATGACGTGGAGCTGCGCAGAGAAGCCAAGAACCATCGATTCACCCCGTCGGCGCAAAGGAGAGGAACAGCAACCATTGGATGACGACGAAATTGCTGCGGCAAGGAACGCCGAGCAACAACAGCGGAGGAACTAGTTTTCTCGTGGGTGCTTGGAGAAGTCAAGTCCAGAAGAGTTTGAGAAGCTGCCAGCTTGGAGTCGCAGGGGATGGTGGAATCTTCATAACCATGAGATGGAAGTGTTGCAGGCAGAAACGAATCAGAATGCAGAGATGACGAGGAGTAAACAGAAAGAATAGACGTGTCTGCCAATCCAGACGAAGAAGATGCTGACGAACAAGAATGGGTGGGGGCAGATGTGAAAGCAGACCCAGGTGAAGAGGAACTTAAAGATGTGGATGAAGATGAAGATGAAGATGTGAATGAGGATATTGGCGAAAATGAAGTCAACGATGATGACGATGATGAGGGCATTTCTTCTGATGCAAAGTCAAGAGTTGCGAGAGGCGCACCGCTTTCGGTTGTCGAAGAAACGATGCTTTGCATTGATTCATCGGGAGCATTCCAGCAGGCAGCCGACAGATCAATTGAGTTCAACGTCGTTGGTCGGTCAACACGACGATTCATCTCAGCGTTCACCATCACCCGCGCCTGACAATCAAGCTGATTGAGAGCGGCGAAGCACTCCTGAGAGGCGGGCGATCCGATGTTGCCATTGCGGAGCGCCTTCATGATTGTCGAAACAGAGTGTTCCCACTCGCTCTTGTCCTTCACCGTGGAAACAAATTCGCGCAAGATATCAAGCGCGCCCGCCACCGCTCCTTCTTCCAAAGGATGGAGCACGTCTTTGGAGTTCTTTCCAGCCCACCTGTTGGCGGAATTCCAAAGCAAGTTCCTTTCCACGGAGGTGTTTCCAAAGCATCGAAATTTCGCCGTCAAGTAAGCTTCCACGAAGCCATTGGCACAATCGCAGTAGTTCTGGTGGTAGTCGCTGTTCGTCGGAGAGAGTTGCGTGAAACCAGCTGCAGCCATTTGCAAGAAACGAGCTTTGCACTGCAGAGGTCCGGCGACTGCAAACGAAAGAGAAGATTGGAGTGCGCGAGGGACGCAGTCACGCCCAGAAATTGCCAAGGACTTCGACGCCGAGGTAAATTGATCGGTATGCGAGTCACGATCACCTGCTGATTCGACAACACCTCCGAGTCCACTGCGGTAGTTGAGGCTCCGCTTCTTGAGGGGAGGCGAAATTTCAGGATCGCTTTCACAGGAACTGTCGGGAATTGCAGAGGATGAAGGAGTCACCGCACAAGGGGAAGGCGAAACCATAACGCCGTAGTTGATTATTTGATGCTGATTTCCTCCAATTGATTGCAGGCTTCCTTGTGATATGCCCCCAGAACCCCCTTCCATCGCAACCGCGGGTTTACTAGCAGATACCTTCACCAGCAACATGGGCAGTTGCACTTGCGCATGCACGGGCAATCTGCAATGCACGTGTGGCGACGAAAGGAAAGGAATGGGGGGCATGAAAAAGAAAGATGTGAGACAAAGTTGGAAATCGTTGAATGGGCAATGGGAGGGTCTATGTGAAACGGGGTTGAAGACGGGAGCATGATGCGGGGTGAGGGGGGGGGGGGGGGGGGGGGCAATTACCACGCACCTTGCAACAATGCTTTCCAATCTCATCGAATCGGACACCGGCACAAATGGAGTCTTGCCATCTGAGGGTGATGCAGCAATTCCAAAAGAAAATAAAGGCGTGCCAACCGCGGCTATCACCTCGGGTTTGCTTCGCAAGGAACCCAGCGGTGTTTCAGGAGTCTCATCCACCAAGAGCAACGCCTCAGTGCGGGCGTTTTCCAACACAAGCACCAATTGCATTCAGGCGAAGGATGAGAGATTGAAGAAAACAAGGAGGTTTTTTTTTGGAAAACTGTTCCCAAATATGGGATCAAACAAAAGTTCAAGTGGGGGGGTGGGTCCCCCCCGCGGTCATTGAACACTTTCGGGGTTCCCTTCCTTCTTTTCTTCATTGGTGTGTGCCCTCAATCAATCCGAAAGAAAGGTGACATGACAATTTGGAAAGACCTGGTGGAGTTGAAGGCGGCGGTGGTGTCTTTGAATGATCGGCAGATGGTGGCGTGCACTGCGAGTGGCGAGATCTGGCGCAGGGAGATA
>MGNS01000107.1:24286-25196 GCA_001795165.1 Chloroflexi bacterium RBG_16_57_11 | reverse complement strand
ACAGCGGCTCGCTGGATTTGATCTCTCAACCCATAATCCTTACTGAAAGATCCACTTTGAGTCAGAGCGTACACCTGCTGGACCAAGATCCGAGCTTCCTGCCAGGCATGGATTTCCTCAAAATGTTTGATCAGCGACATTGCCTCACCCCGACCGCCTTTGAAAACAAACGATCATCGATGACACTTGATATTTGGCACTTGGCACTTGACACTTGACACATGGCACTCAAACACCCAGGTCCGTCCAGCGCAGCTCTTTACCCTTCGGCATATCCAGCAACGCCCGCGTGCCGATCACCGTGTTGATCTCGGAAGGCTTGATAGCGCCGGGGGCGGCGGGGCGCAGCACATCGATCATTGCGCGAGTGAAAACCTCGCCGGCGTGGACCTCGCGGGCGGCGCGCAGGCAGCGGCGCTGGACGATGGCGGTTTCGACTTCGTTGGCGGCGATGAACTTATCCGTGGAGCCCAGGGCGCGCTCCAGCAGGCGAGTCTCCTCGACCATACAAGCCCAGTTTGCGGGGTTCATGGCAAACTTGTGGTCGGGGCCTTCGCGCTCATTGCTGTCGGTGAAGTGGCGCTCGATCACGCGCGCTCCCAGGGTCACCGCGCCCAGCACGGGCGCCAGGGCGTGGGTGTGGTCGGAGAGGCCCAGGATGACTTCGGGGAACATGACGGCGTAGGTCTTGAGCACGTTCAGGTGTAGGTGATCGTAGTTATCCGGGCTGGCGGTGTAGTTGGTGTTGCATTGCATCAACACCAGCCGGGGGTTGATCTTCAGGATAGCGCGCACGGCGCGCTGTACCTCGCCAATGGTGGAGGCGCCGGTGGCAACGAAGAAGGGCTTGCCCTTGCCGGCCATGCGCTCCAGTGCTTCAATCCAGTCGATCTCGCCCGAGCCGGCCTTG
>MGNS01000107.1:19038-24238 GCA_001795165.1 Chloroflexi bacterium RBG_16_57_11 | reverse complement strand
GAAATAATCGATGCCGGCCTGCTGGCATTCCTCGCCCAGGGTGAGAGTCCATTCGAAGGGAATGGAGGCGGACCGGTAGACCTCATAAACCGACTTCTTCCAGCTCGCCTGGTGCGAGACCTGCCCATCCATGTGACGAAAGCCGTAGTCGGAGACGATCTTGGGAGCGCTGAAATTCTGGAACTTGGCGGCGTCGGCACCGGCTTCCTTGGCCAGGTGGATGAGCATTTTGGCGCGCTCCAGGTCGCCGTCGTGGTTGGCGGCGATATCGGCGATGAAGTAGGTGGGGTGGTCAGGACCGATGAGACGTGAGCCGATCTGGATTTCCATGTGTGGGTCTCCGGGCAGGGGTTAAAGATTAAAACGCGAAGATCGCAAAGGGACCAAAGGAAACAAAGGTTTTTTATAATACTTATGCTTACTTCGATGTACTGATCGCGGTTACTTCATCACCGATTATCCAGTAGGGCGCAGCACAATAGGGCGGCACTTGCTCCTGAATGGATTTGTCTAACAGAGAAAGTAACGGAATTTCCCCTCCACCAATTTGAACCCTATCTCCAATAGATGCCACGATATTATTCTCTCCGTTAATATTTTTATCGTACCATTCTCGATAGTCATATTAAAATCAGGCGGCCAGATGAGTAAATAACTGGTATCTGAGTAATCATGATCTACGCGAATGCAGTTATCGGCTAATACTAATGTGCCATGTATCTCTCCATCCAATACAGCCCGTTCACCATCGTTTTTTTCCTGACGTGGGAAGAAGATGGTATTACTGGTATCAGAAGTAGGTGTAGACGTATGGTTTTCACTTGGTTGCAAAGAAGAGCCCTTTGTTGGTGTACAGGCAGCCATCGCAGGTAATAAAGCGCTGAGCTACATTTGGAAGTTATTCAAGATTAAGATCATTAACCTTCCTGTAATTGCTCGACCCAATGTGGATAACCCTGTTGATAAAGTGTGTAAAACCCCTCCAGGCCGGTGGATAAACCGGGGAGAGGCTCGCCCAGGGCCTGGGTCAACCTATCGGTCCGCAGGGTCAGGTTGAGGGAGCGGGCGGCTTTCAGGCCACCTTCATGCACCGATTTGGGGGCGATCAGGCTCTCGTCCAGGTCAAACCGGCGGGCGATGCGCAGGCCAAACTCGTATTTGCTGGTGCACTCGCTGCCCACGGCGTGATACAAGCCGCTCAAGCCGGCGTCAAGCATCTTCAGGAAGACCAGCCCGAGATCGTTCGCCAGCATGGGGCAGAAGATTACGTCAGTAAAGCCCATGCAAGGCTGACCGGTAAAGAGCTTGTGGAAGAAGAACTCCGCCAGGCTGCGCGTTCCGGATATGCTCCAACCGAATAGGTTGACACGGGCAACGATCGCCTTAGGGTTAGCGGCCAGCACACCCCGCTCGCCGTCCAGCTTGGTTTGGGCGTAGGTCCCCAGCGGGTGGGGAGCATCTTCTTCGGTATAGCCGCCGCGCTGGCCATCGAACACGGCATCGGTGGAGACGTGCAGCAGGCGCGCTCCGCCCCTGGCGACAAGCTCGGCCAGCTGGCAGGGGACTTCGCTATTCAGTTGGCGCGCCTGGAGCGGATCGTTCTCACAGGCATCTACGTTTGCCAGCGCAGCGCAATGGATGACCCAATCGGGTCGGGTTTGATCCAGCAAGCGCTCAAGCGCGCCGGGAGCCAGTAGATCAGCCTGGATGGTGGTGAAGGCTTCGGTGCGCAGGGGGTGGCGGTTGACCTGCCCGAACACCTCATGCGCCTTGACCGCCTCCACCGCCGTGTTCAGGCCGAGCAGCCCGCTGGCTCCTGTGATCAAGATGCGGCGTTTCCGCACGGACTGTCTCCCACATGGGGCAAGGATGACGAAACCCTGAATTTTGCCTGTCAGGACAGGTTAGACCTCTTGCAGATTGCTCTCCTCGAAAGGCGCAACAAACTGGCGAATTTGCTCAACGCTCAGCCACTGCGGGTTGGTATCGCTGGCATAGCGGAAGCCATCCGGCAGCGGGCTGCCTTCGTATTTGAGGTCACGCTGCCACAGGGTGGCGGTGGGGGTGACCACGAACATTTCCGGGCGCTCCAGCGTGGAGCGGGCTTCGTCTTCGTTGATCAACAATTCATGCAGCTTTTCGCCTGGACGAATGCCGATGACCTCCAGCTCGGCCTGGGGAGCGATCACGCTGGCCAGGTCAACGATGCGGGTGGAAGGGATCTTGGGCACAAAGACCTCACCACCCTGCATCAGCTCGGTGCAGTGGATGACAAAACGGACGCCCTGCTCCAGGGTCAGCCAGAAACGGGTCATGCGCAGATCGGTAACGGTGAGCTTGCCGTTTGCGCGCTGCTTGATAAACAGCGGCACCACGCTACCCCGGCTACCGACGACATTGCCGTAGCGCACGCAGCTAAAGCGAGTGTTCGTCCCGGCGGCATAGGCGTTGCTCTGCACGAACAGCTTCTCCGCAGCCAGCTTGGTCGTGCCGTAGAGGTTGACCGGGCTGACGGCTTTGTCGGTGCTGAGCGCCATGACTTTCTGCACCCCGGCATCCAGGGCGGCGTCGATCACATTGCCACTGCCCAGGATGTTGGTTTTGATGGCTTCCATCGGGTTGTATTCACAGGCCGGCACCTGCTTGAGCGCGGCGGCGTGGATGACGACATCCACCCCATGCATGGCGCGGCGCAGGCGCTGCACATCGCGCACATCCCCGATGAAATAGCGCAGGCTGGGGTGATCGAAGCCGCTGGTGCGCATTTCATGCTGCTTGAGCTCATCCCGGCTGAAGACGATCAGCTTGGCCGGATGATACTCGTTTTGCATGATCTCGATGAATTTCTTGCCGAACGAACCCGTGCCGCCGGTGACGAGCACGACTTTTTCATTCCAGTTCATATTGTTCCCTCGAAATTGAATCTATGGATTCCTTCACTCAAAAAGCCCAAACGAAATTTATATCATCGGCTGCATTTCATTAAGCCTTATACATTTGTCTTCTTTATCGAATTGATAGGTTATCAATCGCACAGTTTTTTCTTCAATTTCATGTCTTCTCCAAAGATAATCTATCAAAGTATCTGTAAACTGATTTGCAATTAGGACACTTTGAATCATATCTTTATCTCCACCTGCTAGTTTTCGAGCAAGCCAATCCTCGTATCTGAGGATCTGAGATAAATCTTTTTCAGATGCAGTCGCGGTCTTTAACTCGATGCAAGTGTATTTATGAAGAATTTCAATCCCATTCACTGTAGTGACATGAGTCAAGAAAATGTCCATGACCTTATTGAAAGACGTAGGTACTAGGTTTAAATATTCGTAATAATCGCCAAAAAGATCTATTAATTCACCATCCCTAAAAGATTTCATAAACCACGCATTTAACCAGCCTTCGTAATTTACTTGTCTACCATTTCTTGAATCTAATTGGATTTCTAGTTGATCCCTGGATAAAGGAATATAAGGATCACTTATGGGTTTAATGGTCTTACGTACTGGATTATTTCTTAAGAGTAATCGGATGAATTCTTTTGCCTCACCCGTCGTAATCTTATATTGGTTCTTCTGCTGAACTGGATTTAGATCGAAAGTCCAAATCTTCCCCTTATCATGTAAGTCAAGAACATCGCTTAGAGAAATCGGCTTTGGAAAATCTCCTACGACTGGTTCGAAAATAAACCGGTATGGGAAAATTTGGTTGTCGTTTGCCCATATTCGTGTTTTATCAAGAAAAGGTTCATCTGTGAGAATCCACAGTCCAAACACTCCCATATTCTTCACATAGAAGAAAATCAGATCCCCTTTTTTAATTGATAAAAGACCGGCGATTATTTCTGCTTTATTCCATTCCTTACTTGGCTCAACACAACCATAAATCCCATGTTTCAAGCATATGTCAAAATTGTCTTCACTAACAAGAAAAATGTGAGCACCCATCTTTGACCTCGAGTGGTTAGTAGAGAACATTCTGAAGTGAAACTACCTTATACAGCTTTGTTCAACAAAGAACCATCCACAAGACCTTAGTTGATAAATGACTTTTTTCAAGGAAAGCCAAGATAGTATTGTAAGATGTCTTAGAAGCCATCTACTACACTGGCTAAATCGTTCAACGCGGCTTTCTTGTCGCGAAACTGTTCACCAACCACTTCAGACGAAGTGTCATATCCATCCAAATAACCGATATATTCCCAGTTATCAGCATCCGACAGCGCCATTTCTTCACTTTCTGCCTCAACTATAAACTTTGTATACGTTTTTCGTTCGCTTTGAATAATAAACCAGGCCATGTCTCCTCCGTTTTTCTTTATGCAATATACGTTTTATGCCTTTCTAATAATGATCAATGGGTATTTACCTTTTTCGCCGAAGAAATGCGGGAAGCGCTCTTCCAGCCAGAACAACAGGCGCAGCGCCAGGCGCCCGCCCAGCCTGGGGTGGATCAGCGCCCGCATGAAGCGCACGGTGACGCTGCGCCAGACCAGGATCTCGACTGGCATGCGCCCGCCCACCTGGGTCTTGATCCAGGCGGCGTCGTGCTTTTCAGTGAAAGTGCCCTTGCCGGTCTCGAGCTTGTGGGCTTGTTTACTCATAGCAGGGTCACGCCGGCGGGGCGCTTCGTCGGGCGCCGGCTGGCTATTCTCACCAGCCAGGCGGTCAAACAGATGTCGCACCGAATTACCCAGGCGCACGAAAGGCTCGGCCAGCGCCATCAACGTCGAATGATCCCAGCCGTTAACCACTGCGGCAGTGCTCCCCGGCGCAAGCACGCGGTACAGCTCATCGAAAGCGCGCATATGCTCCGCTTCAGGCAGGTGGTGGATGGTATGCAGGGTAACCACACCATCGAAAGCGCCCGGCTCAAAAGGCAGGTCGGCGATATCCGCGACCACGTAAAGGCCCTGCTCGCCGAGGCGCTTACGGGCTTCTTTGAGGGCGGTGATGGAAATGTCGGCGCAAATACGGAACTGGTAGTAGCGCGAATATTCGAGGTACTCAGGATATTGCACCGGGCCAGAGCCAGCGTCGAGTATGAAACGCCCGTACGACTTTATCTGGCGCGCTACCCGCATGTGACAGTCGTGGATGTACTGGCGCGATACCGGGCGCAGGTCTTCGTAGCGAGCGTTTTGATAAACATCCTCGCTGACCAGCTTCCAGCCGATCTGATCGTAAAAGTGCTGAACTTCCTG
>MGNS01000107.1:10248-19025 GCA_001795165.1 Chloroflexi bacterium RBG_16_57_11 | reverse complement strand
ATGTCGATTTGGTGTGCCCGATCAACTCACAGCATGCCACTGGCGCGGCTCGCCGGCCAGCCAGCGGAAGGTGTCTCCAAAAGCCGCCTGTCCCTCGGCGGAGAGGGCGCGCGCCAGAGGCCAGCTTTCCAGCTCATCCCAAAAGCTTAAAAGATGCCAGGGGAACGGGGTGGGGTAATCGAAGAAGAAATGGTAGGCATATTTCCAGGCCAGCTCCATCTGAGAGCGGCTCAAGCGGCCCTCTCGCGGCTGGGCCAGGGCCTGATCGACCAGGTGATAAAACTCCTCCCAGGTCGTAGGATCGTTCGTAAAGCCCTTGCCGCGATAATGGGTCTTGCCGCCCACCACAACCGGCACACCACCCATCGGCATTTCCATGCCCACGGTGGTGGTGTAGGCCAGGCCAAGGTCGGCGATCTGCACCAGGTCATAGGTATTAATTGGGTCTAGTGCTTCCACCAGGCGGATATGCTCCGGAACCTGCGGCAGCGCCTTCCGCACCACCTGAGCTACCGATGGGCCTTTAAGGTAACGCTCGCCGGGATGGATGCGCACCACCAATTGCACATCTGATCTTTGGGCGAAGAACCGCACGCTGCGCTCCAGCCAGTCGGTCATGTCGCGGGAGAAGATCTGCCGTCCCAGGGTAAGGCTATCGCCGATGACATTGGCAGCCAACAGCACTACCGGGCGAGGATCCAGCCCCAGAACCTGACGCACCTGCTCACCGCCCTGGATGGAAGTCCCCTGCCAGAGGCGGGTAAAATTCTCCCACAGACGGCCGTTCTGTCGCGAATCATACAACGCCCGGATCTGCGCCAACTGGCTTTCAGTCAGCGAAGAATCCTTGCGGTCAACCCACAGGTTATCCGTTTCCTGTAGCATGACCTGGCTGTTTTGGGCAAACCAGATGCGGCCGCGCTGCTCGCCAAACTCGTAGGTCACTACCGGAATGCCGGCCGAGCGAGCCGCCTGGTAAATGGCGCCCATCTCCAGGATGCTCCCATTGGGAGTAAGCAGCACATCCGGACGCTGATCAGGGGTAAGAGACTGCAACCAGCCCAGGAGCGCCGCGGCCGCCTGCAGGTTGCGCTCTAACCTGAGCCGATACAGGCGGGCCGAATCGCTGTCGCCGCTCAGATCGACAGCTTCGATTTGCAGGGTATACTGCGTGTCGCGAATGGAGACTTCCTGCAAGGCATGGAACAATTCTGCTGAGAAGGCGCGGCCGGCAGGGGGCTTGACATCGAGCAAAGAAAGCGTTTGGATCAGCGGGTGAGCGCGCTGCAACACGTGGCGAGCGTAAACGTTCTGCCGTCGAATATCGAAAAGCTGGTATGGGCGCCGCCAGTTGGCGTAAGGCAGGTAGGCCAGGGTCACCTGATGCCCCAACCCGGCGAAGGCGGCGCTCATCAGGGCGGCATGCTCGATCCAATAGCGGAGAGTAGCAAAGATGAGGATGCGCCGGCCTGGATCGCCGGTCTGGCGGCTGGCTTGCGCTGCCAGTGCATGCTCGCACCACTCCGGAAGGCTTTTTTCCAGCTTGCGCAATGAAAAGTTCTTCGCCAACGGCTTGCCTTGCTGTACAAAGCGCCAGTACATTTCTGCGGTGAATGGCAGCTTGCCCAAAACCTGTTTCACGGCGCGCTTGTCAATCATCACGATCCACCTTTCTCAACCAACAAGGCTGGCGTGAGCTGGCTTTCTGTCTCGATCTCCCAGGCCAGGCGCGGGCGCACCGGGCCCATGCGAAGCTCCGGCCATTGCGAGCCGGGTGCATCCGTTGCGTCCACAGTGAAAGACAGCGCCTGCTCATCCTGGAAATAGCGCCGTACCCGGTAAGCGCTGGCGTTGACACCCAGGAAATAGCGGCCTTCATTGAGTATATCGGGCGGGATGGTGCAGCGGCTGATGGTCCGCCCGGCCTGGCGTACCGGATACGCCTCGAACTGGGCCTGGTTGTCGGTATCGAACGAGGCCCAGACGTATTCCCCTCGGGCTGTGGTCAGGTAAAACCCGACGCGCAGACCCGTGATTGGCGCATCCAGGACGTACTCAACTTCGAGCGTGAGGGGCTCGGTCGATCGAACCGCATCGACTACCCGCCCCAGCCGGTTCTTGAGGCGCATGGACAGCGGGCGAAACGGTGCGGCGTCAGGAGGCACATCGTCCATCGACCAGATGCGCTCGCCGACCTGCGCCAGGCCAGAAGACATATAATAATCCACCGCTTCAGGAGTGGCGGAGCGGTGCGCCACGTGTCCCTTATCCAACACGATGGTCTCTTCGGTCAGGTGCAGGATAGCCGACATGTTATGGCTGACAAAGAGCACCGTCCGCCCTTCCTGCGCCACGTCGCTCATCTTGCCCAGGCATTTGCGCTGGAACTCGGCGTCGCCAACCGCCAGGACCTCATCCACAACCAGGATTTCCGGCTCGAGATGTGCGGCGACGGCAAAAGCCAGCCTGAGGTACATTCCACTGGAATAGCGCTTGACCGGCGTATCGATGAATTTATCCACGCCGGAGAAATCCACAATCTCGTCGAACTTACCATCGATTTCGAGGCGCTTCATCCCCAGGATGGCGCCGTTCAGGTAGATATTCTCGCGCCCGGTCAGCTCCGGGTGAAACCCGGTGCCTACTTCGAGCAGCGAGCCCACTCGGCCGTGCACCTCGGCATATCCTTCGGTCGGCTCAGTAACGCGCGAAAGAATCTTGAGCAGCGTGCTTTTGCCAGCCCCGTTGCGCCCGATCACCCCGATCACCTGCCCTTTGCTCACCGTGAAGGAGACATTACGAAGCGCCCAGATGAACTCGTCATCCGGCTGCGACGGAGGCGGCCCCAGCCTGGCAGGCTCCTTCCCTGGCGAATTGCGACGGAAGGGGGCGCTTATGGTGGACGCGAGCACCTCTCGAAGCGTGCGATAATCCTGTCGAGGCCGCCCGGCCCCAACTCCAGCGCCCAGCCGGTACCACTTGCCTAAGTCTTCAACCCGAATCGCGATATCGCTCATTACACAGTATCCGCAAAGTCCCGTTCCATGCGCCGGAAATAGAACAGCCCGGTTACCAACCCCAGGATCGCAATCGTGGATGAGACCGCCAGCATGGGTCCAGGAGCTTCAACCGTGCCTAGCAAAGCCCAACGGAATCCCTCGACCACACCGGTCATCGGGTTGAGAGCGTAGACCATCTGCCATTGCTCCGGGATCATGCTGGCAGGATAGGCCACTGGCGTGATGAACAGCCAGAATTGGGTCAGAAACGGTATGATGTAGTTGATATCCCGATACATCACGTTCAGTGCCGATAGCCACAGACCCACGCCTAACGCTGTGATGATCGCCAGGAGCAGGAACAAGGGCAGCGTCAGGAGAGCCGGAGTGATCTCAACATGGTAAGTACTGTTCGGGGCATAGTTATAGTACAGCATCATGCCTATCAAAACAAGGAACGCCAGGGCAAAGTCAACCACACCGCCAAGGACGGAGGCGATGGGGATTGCCAGGCGGGGAAAATAGATCTTGGTAATCATCGCTCGGTGCGCTACAAGCGAGCGACCGGCGTCGGTCAGCGCTTTGGTGAACAGCCCCCAGGGCAATAGGCCGGTGTAAGAAAAAATCGGGTAGGGGACGCCGTCGGAGGGAACCTTTGCCAGGCGCCCAAAGAAGACGCTGAACACCACCATGGTCAGGAATGGCTGGAGAATAGCCCAGGCTGCGCCTAACGTGGTTTGCTTGTAGCGTACTTTGACATCCCGCCAGGTCAGGAAATAGACCAGCTCGCGGAATAGCCACAGCTCTTTCAGGTTGAGCGCCGACCAGCCGCTGGAAGGGCGGATGAAAAGCACCGTTTCCTGGGGTTTCGACTCGATGGAAGATTTTTTCAAGACCTTTTGCATCATTTGTTCAGATATCGATTTTCAAGGTACCAATCAATAGTGCACTGCAAACCCTGCTCCAATGGCATGCGGGCGCGAAAACCAAAAGAACGCTCGGCGCGGGTCGTATCCAAGGAGCGGCGGGGTTGCCCGTTAGGCTTGCTGGTATCCCAAAGGATGTCGCCGGTAAATCCCACCATACCTGCGATTAAATGCGCCAGGTCCTTGATCCGGATTTCTTTGCCAGAGCCCAGGTTGAATGGCTCGGGGGAATTGTAGCACTCTGCCGCCAGCAGCAAGCCTTCGGCAGCGTTCTGAGCGTACAGGAACTCGCGCGTCGGCGTGCCATCGCCCCATAAAACGACCTGTCTTTCATGCCTCTCTTTCGCTTCGACGAACTTTCGGATCAGCGCCGGGATGACATGCCCGCTCTCCAGGTCGAAATTATCACCTGGACCGTACAGGTTTACCGGCAGGGGATAAATCGCATTGAAGCCATATTGCTGGCGATAGGCCTGAGCCTGCACGAGCAACATCTTCTTCGCCAGCCCGTAGGGAGCGTTCGTCTCCTCGGGGTAGCCATTCCACAAGTCTTCTTCCTTGAACGGCACAGGGGTATGCTTGGGATAGGCGCAGATTGTGCCGACGGCAATGAGTTTACCCACACCGAACTTCCAGGCTTCGTGGATTAGCTGAACGCCCATCATCAGATTGACATAGAAGAACTCCGCCGGGCGGAGGCGGTTGGCGCCGATCCCACCGACCAGCGCGGCCAGATGGAAAATCACCTCCGGGCGAGCCTCATACAACATGCGCCGGATCGCATCCACCTGCACCAGGTCATATTGCTCCACGTGCGGGACGAAGACCTCCCCGGCGCCACGCTCTTGCAACTGAGCCACCACGTATGAACCGAGAAAACCCGCCCCGCCGGTGACGCACACGCGCCGGTTTTTCCAGAAGTTATCCAATTCTCTCCCTTTCAAACGCATCTTCTAATCGCAAAAAAACACGAGTTCCTGTTACCTCCAGGACTGGCAGGTGGTCATCCGAGGCGGAAGTGCTGCGGTCATTGACCCGGATGCCCATCTCCAGGCAAGTGAGGCGGCAAATGTCAGCAATGTCGCCATCGCCAACCACAACCACCTGATCATAGCCAGCCTGGCGGACCTGGGCGAGCAATTCACGCACGTATTGGCGCGTCTTGCGGTACAGGCGCATGGAGGTCTCTATGTAGTTCACGGTCAGCATGGCGCGAAATGCCAGCCCTTCCGGCGTGATGATGTAACGCAATTTACGCCGCTGGGCGCGTTTGACTTTGACGTAACCCTTGGCAACCAGCCTTTTGAGGTGCCAGTTAACCGTGCCTACGGCGACGCCTAGTTGGGAGGCTAAGGAAGCCTGGGTAACATCCGGGTCGTGCTCGATTTCCTCGAGCAGTGTCCGCTCGCGTTCGGTAAGAAGCTAGCTCGACATATCTAAAATTCAGCCGTTGAATTATAACTCTATCCAGGGATTGGTCAAGGACCGATTTTGTCCGAGATGGCGATCCGGTGGCCTGGTAATAAAGTACAGCAATTTCATCCAGCCAGGGGGATCAAGTTGCGGGGCAAGTCTTGCGAACGTTCACCCGGGGGATCAGGATTTGCATCTGGACTTTGCGCAAGGTCTCTAGCGGATGGTAATAGCACAGCACGTACTGGGATACCCGGCGAACCCAGGCGTTATTTTCTGATCCAAAAGAATCCTGCGGGCTCTTGTAGTGGGTCGAAAGCGGCTCGCTGATGATCAACGCAAAGCGTTGTCCCTCCAGGTCGCGATAAAACTGGCCAAGATAATCCGGTGCATTGGACATGGCGGCCTCCATCAAGAAGACACGCTCGTATTCCGGGATCAGCTCGACGCCATCGAGCATGCCGAAAGTCAGCAGATGCCGATCTGTGAGGAACAAGACTTCGCCACCTTCCTGGCTGGTCTTGTGGGCCAGTTTATTAACCTGGTCCAGGCTGGATTGAACCACGGCAGGATCGGGAAGAGGCGATGGCGGAATACGGGAATATACGGTGAACAATGCTGGGACGATCACCATTAAAATCGCACCACCGGTGACCAGGGAGCTTGGAGGTAACTTTTGTGAAATCCAACTTGAGCGCTCGGCTGGAGGCAGAGCCAGGAAATCGACCTCTACTCGATCCAGGTAAAAATAGATCCCGATGATCAGAAGCAGGACTAAATACGCATCAAGATTGTGTAAATTGCTGCCGCCTCCGATCTTGACGCTGACGATGGTTCCGCCAACGAACAACACCACCAGCTCGCCGGCCAGGCCCGGCCAGCGTAACCAATGTGTACGCCTCCAGAACGCAACACCAGATTGCTCATCAACCAGCTTACCCAGGATCACCAATAAAACTGGCAATGAAACGATAAAAGCGGCCAGGAGAAGACCGGGAGGATAGGAGGCGTTGGGCAGCAGGCGACGCCAGAGCAGGTCGGAGGTAAAACTGGTGGTAAACTGCGAGGCCACATTCCCAGACCAGTAAATGTAAAGCGCCTGAGCGGCTAAAGCCGTCGCGGTACCCAGGAGCACCCACCCTGCCAGGCGTAAAACATAGACTCCGGCCTGGCGCCAGGAGACGCCAGCGCTAAGATCGGATTGCCGATCCGCCAGAGGGATCATTGGCCGCTCCAACAGAATCAAGGAGGCCGCCAGCATGCCCGGCACCGGGAACCAGTTAAGACGGCTGATGCCGGCCCAGGCGGAGGCAAGCAACAACACAACAGTGGAAATCAGGAGGCGCCGGCGCCCGGCCCACCCGCCAGGTGAAGGCTGCGCCGAACCTGGGTGGAATCCCCACAGGACAAGCATCACAGGCACAAGCAAGTGATAGTAAACGGGCCCAATCGTCAGGTAGACAAACGATACCCCGATCAGTAGCCAGCTTTTCAAGTTCTTCCACGGTAGAATACGCCGCACCAAAATAACAGCGGTCAAAAACGGCGTAGCAATCCACAAAAAGACCTGCCAGGCCCGGTGAAGCCATAACGGCGAATCAGGGAGCAGAAATGGCACCGCCTGCATCAGATAGCGGCTGGGATGCA
Source organism: Chloroflexi bacterium RBG_16_57_11 (assembly GCA_001795165.1). Lineage (GTDB taxonomy): Bacteria > Chloroflexota > Anaerolineae > Anaerolineales > UBA4823 > RBG-16-57-11. Next base: position 12,040 of record MGNS01000107.1, on the reverse strand, counting down.
GGACGGTCGGCGGGGTGGACATCCCATAAATGCGCTGCGAAAAGAAAAGCGAGGCGTTGTAATAGCGGCTTGTTTCCGACCAGCCCAAGGTCAGGGGATAGGTCGAGATCTCTGGCATTTGCGATATAACGACATAAACGCAGGTTTGCAAGAGCGTTGCGGTTAAAAAGCACTTCCACCAACGATCCAATAAAGGATGCCTGGCATCCTCTGAAGCCCAAACCTTCAGCGCCGCCCCACCAATCAAGGCTGCTCCCCAGAAGAACAACTGGCGCGCCCAGGGGTTTTGCATGACCAAAGTGAAAGCCCCAAAGATCAGCACAGGCCCGGCCAGGCTGCATATCAGTAACACGATCAACCCGAGAATACGTTTCACGATCAGATGGTTCCTTATTGTTTTTTAGCTCACTGGGCGTTATCCGGTGATGATTTACGCCTCGAAGCCAGGATGTCGGGCACAAACAATGCCCCTGGCAGACTGACCAGCATCATGATCGTACGGAACACCAGCGCGGCGGCCAGCCCTTCACTGATCGACGCCCGGCCCAGGTTTGAAAAGATCAGCGTCATAGTAAATTCTTGAAGTCCATAACCGTTGATCGAAATAGGGATGAGTGTGACAAAATAGACCAGGCTGTACAATCCGCCGATCAGCCACAGCGGCATCGCCTGTCCCTGGCTGTTGACGATCAGACTCAAGACCCCAAACAGGCATAGCATGTTGACCCAGGTGTACCCCAATGCTGTAAGCAAGGCGCGTGGTTGCTTTAGCCAAAACTTTAGCGCCTCATAAATGCGGCGAATAGCCCGCTGGCCAGATGACCAGATCTTCCTGGCCCATCGGCCCAGCACTGTAACAGCCAAGCCCGGCTCCAATTTTGCTGTGTGTTCGGAAAAACCACCTCCCAGCCCGGTCCAATCCGTGATCAGAAGCACCGGAAAGCTTAGCGGCACCGCCATCGCCATGCCTGCCATGCCGACCAGTCGATCGGCAATCAAGGAAGCCGCGCCCACGGCCGCATCATAACCCACTTGTATGATACCGGCGAAACGCACCAAATCACCGCCGACGGTGGTGGGCAGAAAATTTGAGGCGAACAGACCGGCAAACGTGATCCGCAAGGTCTGGCGAAAAGTTATGGGATCGTTTCCCGGGGCGTCCGCCGAATGAAGCAGAACGTGCCATCGAGCTGCCACGGCAAAACGGGAAATAATCATCAACCCGAGCGCCAGGATCAGCCTCCAGGGAGGGATCTGGCGGATCACGGCGAAGATCTGCTCCCAGCCTTGCTGATACAGCAGATCGATTAGGAGAATGATTGAAATCAGCGTACCAACGGCCCGCAAAACAAAGGTCTTATTGACCTTCGACCAACGGGTTTGCTTATTCGTGGGTATTTCACTCATTGATGCGTCGCGTCCTTCTCGGCAAGCTGAAACCAAATCCAAAATTCAGCCGTTGAATTATAATCCCGCTCAAAGGTCGGTCAAGGAGTATTTTTATTTTCCATTCGGTCCTGGCCAGGCGAGCCAGTTGCTCGTCTGCCACAGGCACTGACATCTAAAAGCCGGCGAAAATCTCCTAAAGGCGTCCTTTGTTCTGAGATAACCTTCACACAAGGCTGTTGAAAGGACTGCCTTTGCTCTTGGGCCAGATCTTGCCAGGCATTACGGTCAAGATAAACATAGGAATAACCATATTCAGCAATTTTGTCTGTAGTCGGATTAGCTAATAGCTTATCGAATTCAGGTTTGGTAATATAAATGGTTAAATATGCCTTTCCGGCGGTTC
>MGNS01000107.1:3663-10191 GCA_001795165.1 Chloroflexi bacterium RBG_16_57_11 | reverse complement strand
CCGGTCCCAATAGGCTTTGGCCAAGATGACATCTGGTTCCTGTATGTAATAGGAGGCTTGCGGAGCGGCGATCGCGACCAATTGCGGAGGGAACAATGCGAATCCGCCAACCAGGGTCATCCCCACCCCAAGCGCGGTTATCACTTTTACAGCCGGCCTGCCTTTTGCTAAAGCAAACCAAACGTAAGGATAGCCAAGCACCAGCCAAATGGTCAAGGAGGTGCTCAGCAAACGCGCCAGGTCGCGCTCGCGATCGGCAAACCGAATGAACAGAGGCAGAAGGAAACTCAATGCAGCAGTCAAGCTTAAGCCTGCCATCAGTAATTTGCGCGAGCGCAAATATCTCACCACCAAATAAGTCACCCATGGACCCAGAAGTAAAACCGGCCCCATCTCGATGAATGCGATCAGAATTTGATCCGGGTCTTTGAATGAGAGCAACCCCAGGTGGGCGGAAATGAAAGCCGGAGGCCAATAGAACTTAACGGGGGGCAAAAAAACATATACCGAGTCAACGACCTGGGGCTGAGTGATCCGGCGAAGCAACTCATTAATCGCGCTGCCGGCCATCAAAGCCAGGGCTACCGAAGGGATCAGCACCCAACCCCACTGCAAGGTGTCACGTTCTGGTCGATCTTGCCAATAACGAATGATGACAGCAATCAAGAGGCCGATCCACACCGTTATAAACATCGACTCGGCAACCAGGCTGAGTGAAGCGACTACCAGACCAAAAATCACACCTGGCAGAGGAAGCCACCGTTTTCTGGCCAGGATCAAAAGGGTGAACAAAGTCATTTGGGGCAATGAGCCGTTGCCACCCAAGCCTAGCATCGGAGGGAACATACCATTTGCAAAAGCAAAGGGGAAGGGTATTGGACCGCCGCCCTCGATGCGCCAGGCGCTGATCAAGGCTGAGTATAGATTGACTCCAGTGTGAGCAGCAGACCCCAGCATCCCCAGCCCCTCACCCATCTGCAGCAGTGCTTGCTGGGGCAGGAACAACAACATCCAACGGGTGCCTGATCCGAATAGAACCAGCAGCACCCCGAGGAATACGCCCCAGCCTCGATTGATATATCGACGAAACCAAAGCCACGCCATCATCAGGGATAAGGCCGTGGTCAGCGCTTTGCTTAAATCGAATGCGATCCAGGGGTATAACCCCCCAATCCGCACCAAGCTCGCGGCAAAAAGGTGCAGGCCGTAGTGATAGTTCAGGCTAATTTCTGGGTTTAGGTAAAAGAGCGGAGGCACCTGTCCGGTAGCGATCATAGAAACCAGCGGCAGGTTGGAGTAGTCATCCAGGATAGCCAGTCCAAAGTTGATCAGGCTGAACAAGATGAACAAGGCGATGAAGACAAACAGGTTTGGAGCGAGGCGCAGATCGCGCCATATCTGCCACCGGTTTCTTGGAGGCTGGCGAACAGCGAAAAGGACGCCCGTTCCCAGGATCAGCAATGCCGTTCCCCAATAAGCGAGTTCGATAGCCATCCAACGGGTCAGAAAATTGCTTGCCAGAATAAAAAGCAGCAAGCCAAGAGAGGCCCCTGCAAATATACGCTCCCGATGCCGCAGGCGAAAAACATGCGTGGCAATCAGCCACCCTCCCAGCCACCAACAAGCACCCAGGAGCAGCCAGGTCAATAGATCGAGGTAACTGCCAGTTCGGCTAACCGGCATCATGAAACGTACTCTTGATCAAATTTCATCTCTCTCTGGCAGGTTAAACTCCAGCCAGGTGGGCAAAATTGAACTTAGCGCAATAAATCTTTTCGAATATACAATTTATCGAGGTCCGCCTGATGAACCAGGTGATAGCCATTCGATACCAGGAAGCTATCTACCAGCGGATACTCGTAACGACCCAGCAACACTTGTTCAGGCTGATATTCTTTCACGGCATCGATCAAATCTTCCTGTGTGATGAACCCGCTGGCGTATCGTTTAGCGGTGAATACTGCCAGGTTGGGCGGCACCAGCACACCAGCACGGTATGCGACCATCGGCAAGTCTGTCACCATCCACTTACTTCGAGGCGCATACTTAAACGCGATGCGCAAGGTTTGATCGTGAGTGGGTCCCAAACCAAGATCCTCGGCAGATATAGATGGGATCGGACTGAGTAAGTTAAGCGGATCTCTGATTGCGAATGGAAAGAAATACATGATAAATGCCGCCAGACTTATCGCCAGAAGCATATTCGTGAAATTCAACTTCAGGTTGGTAGACACAAGATTAACGATCAGATGGAACAACATAAAGGTCGCAATAGCAGCCAGCATGGCTGCCGGGATGGTTATTAAGAGTAGGTGATGTTCCCAAATTGGGGTATGTCTGAAGAGGGAGAGATAGGCGAATACGGACCAGCCAGACAGGTAGAGAGAGATCCATTTTTTCTCCTGAATGGCAAACACTGTGCCGATCGCCGCCAGGATCAGGATCGGTATTACCCCACGGAGATACCAGGATAGTGTGAATTCAGGCTGGTCGAATTGAACCGCGCTGGTGGCCGCCAGATGGGGCTCCAATAATTGGGGCAAGTTTTGAAAACCGACCAGCCACAACCCAAGGCTTGCTCCCAGGACGCCAAAAATGCAGCCCCAGACCAGCGCTGGTGTAATAACCCGAAACCAGGTTTTGTCTCTACTACCATGAACCTCGTGCATTAACAACCCAGCCAGGAAGAGAGGGGCCAGGATGCCGGTGAACAACTTGGTTAATACAGAAAGCGCCAGTAAAATTGCCGATAAAACAAGCCATACCCATTTACGTTTATAGTGCCAGTAGGCTTGAAACAACAGGGATAGCATGGCCAGGCTGATGGCTGGTAAGCCGATCATAACTGAATAGCTCAATATTAAATATCGTGGTAAAAAGAAAATAAGAATTGCACCGATTAAAGCTGTGCTGTTCCCCCAGCTAAGACGCATGAACTGGATCGCCGCCCATAGCAGCAAACAGGAAAAAACAAGAACAAGCAACCGACCCGGAGCAACGGAGTTTCCAGTCAGGTCGATCACTTTCGTGAGGATATAACTAAACAATGGCGGTTGGTCGCTCCAAATTTCCGCATACAGGTGATAACCTTTGCCCATGAGCATTGACTTCATCAGGTTAACACCTTCATCGAATGAGAATTGAAAATTTGCCCGAGATGGGAAGAAAAAGAGAACGATCAGGGCAAACGTCAGCGGCAAAACCAACTGATAAAATAATTCTTCCAAAAATTTCGAGGCTGAGGCACGCATGGTTGGTTTAGCAGTCATGAAAGCCGGATTCGGTAAGGATTGTGGTCCATTCATATACTTTTTTCGTTGCGTATGACGGCAGTTAACAATTTCTCATACTCGCCTACGATAGTGTGGAGATCGAAGGCGCGCGCTTTAGAGCGGCTGGCCTGGCGAGCGCGAAGCAGCCGCTCCGGATCAGAAAGCAGAACCCGCAGGGCGCGTTCATAGCCCTCCGGCTGGTTGACATCAATCAGGTAGCCATTTACGCCATCGTCCACCAGATCGATAAAGCCCCCGGATGGAGATGCGACGATAGCCAGACCCATCGCCAGGGATTGCACACCCACCACAGGCAGGCCTTCCGAGTGCGAAGGCATAAATAGGATATCGCTGCTGCGCATCCACCGAATCACCTCATCCGGCAAAATCCAACCGGTCAGGCGGATGCGATGATCCAGGCCAAGCGACCGGATTTGTTGCATCATTTTTTCACGTAACGGCCCGTCACCCGCCAGCACACAGTTCCATCCCAGATCCTCCAGGGCCTTCAGCGTATCAATTATTTGATGTGGGTTTTTCTGGCCCACAAAACGCCCGGCGAACAGGATACGGGCAGGCCGGTTTACACACAGCTCGCCCGGGTTCAGGATATCCCGATCGACCCCATTTGGGATCACCTGGATTTCCACCGGATAATGCTGTAGCGCGAGCTGGCGGGTGTGGCTGCTCACCGCTACGACCCTAGATGCATCGCGCCAGATGGCGGGCGTAAATGGATAAATCCAGCGGAACCAACGGGTCGTTTTATCCGGCACGCCTCCAGGGACATCCCCTAGATGAGCGGTCAGTACGTAGGGGACGCCAGAAAGCCGGGATAATATCCAGGCCACCGGGCCAGAGGGTACGGCAAAATGGACATGGATCACATCCGGCCGCCAGTGGCGGAGATGAGTCATACCGAACCAGATACCAGAAATTACAAAGCACAACATATCCAGCAGGCTGGCCCTGTACAATGCCCGCCTGGCAGCCGGGATGCGGAATACACGCACACCGTCCTGGTCCTCCTGTGTCGGCAAGCCTTTAAAATGCGTCGTGATCACGTGGACATCATGCCCAAGACGGGCAAGGCCATGGCTGATCTCGCGCGCGACCATGCCGCCGCCTCCGCCAACCGGAGGATATTCATAAATCAACACCAGTACGCGCATTCGACCCGGCTACTCTTCAGTGAAACCAATCGCCCGCCGTACCGTATAGGTCGGCTTACTTTGCGCTTCGTGATAGGTGCGCACGAGCAGCTCGGCGATCAAGCCCATCAAGATGGATTGAAAGCCTAAAATGAAAAACATGATCGCAATGGGCAAATATGGCGAGCGCGTCACGGATGTGCCGATCAACAGCCTTCGAACGACCAGGTACAACAGAGTCAAGGCGCTGCCTGCCATCAGCACCAAACCTGCTCCACCGAACAAGTAGATCGGCTTATTGGCATAACTGATCAGAAATTTTACTGTGAATAAATCCAGGACAACTTTCAGGGTACGCGTCAATCCATACTTGGTTTTGCCAAACCGCCTGGGATGGTGCTGCACCTGTATCTCGACCATCTTAGCCCCCACCGAGTGGGCATAAGCGGGGATGAAACGATGCATTTCACCATACAAACGAAAACCAGTCAGGACCTCCCGTCGATAGGCTTTCAGTGTACAGCCATAGTCATGCAGGTGTACTCCGGTTACAAACGAGATCAATCCATTGGCAATACGTGATGGCAGCACGCGGGTCAGGAATTTGTCCTGCCGGTTAACCCGCCACCCGCTCACCACATCGTAGCCTTGCTCAATTTTTTCGAGCATCATGGGGATATCTGCCGGGTCGTTCTGCAGATCAGCATCCATCAGAATGATCACATCCCCACACGAGTGGTCAATTCCGGCGGCGATGGCGGCGGTCTGCCCGAAGTTACGCCTGAGCTCGATCACACGGGTGTTTATTTGATCCTCTTGTTGGATATTTTCAAGCAAGTGCTGGCTGTCGTCTTTACTGCCATCATCGACCAGGATCAGCTCCCATTCTACATGGGTGAGACAATCCAGGGCATTGTGAACAGCTTGATGGAGCTGTTCCAGATTTTCCGCTTCGTTGTAAACCGGAACGACGATCGAAAGCTTCATCAGGGATCCTCAACACAGGAGTCAAAATCAGACGAATTATAACGCCCTTTACGACCGCCAAATTTTTCACTTTACAGGATGGGAGGATTGTGTGCTAAAATCGATGCTTGCAAAACGCTCGATGAGCCCCCGGAAAGCAAAGTAATGACCAGCGATCGATCGTAATAAAATTTTGTATTCCACCTGATGATGCAATTGACCCAACCTGTACGCTGGTTTTTCCATAGCACAACCATCAAGGCGCAGCGAACACGCTCGGCTGTAAAGCTGGCCATTGTGGTTGCCATGTTTGTCATCCTGTTTTGGATCGTACCGGTCGAGCAAGTTCTCCAGGCCTTGCTCAACGCCGATCCGGCGCTGCTGGTGGCTGGCATGATCCTTGGCTTTGTATCCACGGCTTTGACAGCGGTGGAAATCAGGCCGCTGGCCAAAAACCAGGGGCTCCATCACGGCGTGCTATCCATCCTGGCGATTAACCTATCCGTTAAGTTTTACAACCAGTTCCTGCCGACCTCGCTGGTCGGCAGCGGCATCCGCTGGTACCGGTTGTCACAGCCCGGGAACAAAGTTGCCGAATCCCTGGCTGCCCTGGCGTTTTTCCGTATGCTGGAAACCTTCCTGACCATCACCATAGGCCTGGGATTCTACCTGTTCAGCGACCAGACGATTTTCCAAATCAACATCGGCTGGCTGATCCTCATGATCCTGGGCATTATCGTGGCCTGGATCCTCATCACGCGTTACAGCCTGCCGCTGTATCGCTGGTTTACCTCGCGCATCACGCCCCATCTGCCTGCTTACGCTCGCCCTTTCACCAAGCGCGTCGATAAATTCTTTACGGCTGTATCAGCCTTTGCCGGCATGCCGGCTCTGGATTTGCTCCTGGCAGTTCTGGCAGGCGTTGCATCGACGCTGGCCGGTATTGCCTCGGGGACCGTCCTGGCGCAATCGCTGGGCATCCGCATCAGCTTTGTTGAAATGGGCTGGGTGCTGGCATTGGTGACATTGCTCACCCAGCTTCCATTCGCTGCGGCTGGCGGGCTGGGCGTCCGCGAGGTAACCATAGTGGCGCTCTTGACAACCATGGGCGTCAGCGCAGACCTGGCCCTGGCGCTATC
>MGNS01000107.1:3095-3641 GCA_001795165.1 Chloroflexi bacterium RBG_16_57_11 | reverse complement strand
GTCCTGATCGCCATGGCCGGTGGCGTCACCGAAGTGATTTGGGTGCTCAGCCATGGCCGCACGCCATTGGTACCCGGCAATCCGCAAATTAACGGCAAAGGCGCAAACCAGATGGAGGAGTCTTAGGATGCACGTTTGCCTCATTTCGGTTGAGATATTCGCCTGGGGCAAATACGGAGGCTTTGGCCGCGCCACGCGCATCATCGGCCGCGAGCTGGCTCGCCGTGGAGTGCAGGTCACCGCAGTCGTCCCGCGCCGGGGCGACCAACGCCTGGAGGAAGACCTGGATGGCATTCGGGTGCTCAGCTTCAAGCCGCAAGAGATCCTGTCGAGTGGCAAATTATTCAGGCAGGCTCAGGCCGAAATTTATCATTCAGAAGAGCCCTCGATGGGAACCTACCTGGCCTTACGCGCCATGCCGGATCGCAAGCATGTGATCACTTTTCGCGATCCACGAGATACAATTGACTGGCGAACGGAGTATCGGCTGCCATCCCTCAATCCGGCGCAGGTGATCGCCAATTGGGTCTACGAGGATAACGCCCT
>MGNS01000107.1:850-2893 GCA_001795165.1 Chloroflexi bacterium RBG_16_57_11 | reverse complement strand
TTTGAGCTGGCAAAATCTTTCCCGGAGGTGCATTTCCTGGCAGCCGGAAAAAGCCGCAACCCTGAATGGGATAACCATCTGCGCGCTACCTATAGTAACCTGCCTAACCTGGAAATGTTAGGCTTTATCGACCAATTCCGCAGCGATGAGTTATCTCGTTTGCTCGAACGGAGCTGGATCATGGTTAACACTGCCGCTCGAGAAGGCTTACCTAATGCGTTTATCGAAGCCTGTGCGCATGGTTGTGCAATTCTGAGCGCAGTCGACCCGGACGGATTTGCATCGCAGTTTGGATACCAGGTACAGGAGGATAATTTTGTCGCCGGCTTGAAAAGGCTTCTGGAAGGGGATCGCTGGAAACAACTGGCCGACAGAGGACGGGCGTATGTACGTGAGACTTTTGCCACCGAACAGGCTATCAATCAGCATCTGGATGTCTACCGGCAATTGCTGGGGCAGGCATAATGCCACTCGTATCGAAATCCGCTGTAGAACCGGCAGACCGGCCTCATCACCAGGTGAAATGACCCAACTATGGAACGTTTTCTGATCACGACCATCCGTCGCCATACCCCGTACACAGAGCCGTCTGGATTTATTTATGTCGTCGATGCGAAGCGCCAGAAGGTGCTACAACGATCGTACATGATCGAGCCTGCTTACCGTGAGGTGGATACCAATCCACGTGGGGGAATGCGTGGCAGCCGGGGTATCAGCATCGAAGCAGATCATATCGCCATCGCAAACGCCTCGGTCATCTATCTGTACGATCCGCGATGGAATCTGGAGGGCCTCATCAGCCATCCATCCGCAGCGGCGATCCACGATATCCATTTCCATGGAGGCTCGCTTTGGGCGACTGCGGCGCGCAATGATCTGTTGATGCAGTTCGACTTGAGCGGCAAGCTGCTCAATTATTATTACCTGCGTCAACCTTCTCCAGCCAACCATGCCCTCCACTGGCAACCCCGGGTCTTGCTCTCACCCGAATCGGTCCGGCAAGGTGCCATCGAGTTCCGCGATCCGCGCACCCACGATGAAGAAACCTATGACCATGCCCATGCCAACAGCCTGTGCTTTCTCCCAAATGGGGACATGCTGGTTTCCCTCGGTCTGATCCTGAACACAAGTTTTTCGACACTGCTGCGGATCAAAGCACGATTGGTGCGCGCAGGTGTCTGGCCCCGGCTGCTGGCCGCTAACCGGCAGATCCGCTCTGCCTTGCGTTTGAAGAAGAACGTCCACTCCGACCTGGTCCTGCAGCCAGCGCGCGCCAGATCGGCCATTGTAAAAATTACACCAGACGGAGAGCATAACCTGGTTTTGGCATTAAATGGCGCTACCGTTCCCAGCCATAGCCTCCTGGCGTTGCCGGACGAAACTGTGATCTACCTGAATACTACAGCCGGATCGGTGGTGCATTTCTCACCGGGAACCGGCCAGGTTTTGTCAGATACTCGGATCACAGATGGCTTCTTACGCGGTGTTACACCCTTATCCGATGACAGATTTCTGATGGGCAGCAAGAACGAGATCATCACTTTTGATTTAAACGGATTGAAGGTGATCGACACTTTTAAGGTCTCAGAAGACAGGAACGAGTCGATCTATGATATTAAAGGGCTACCTGATCACTACGAGCCACCTCCGGAATCTTTTGAAGATCACTTTATCCAATCTACCGGGATCAAGAGCGAGGATTTACCGGCCCATGACTATAAAATCCGCTTATCCGTCTAAATCCTGGCCTGCTGTTGAGAAGACCCGATGAGCCTGCCTACATTTCTAATTATTGGGGCTCCGAAAGCCGGTACGACCACCCTTCATTACGCACTCAGCCAACATCCTGAGGTTTTCATGTGCCCGTTGAAAGAGGCGGGCTTCTTCTGGGCGTTCGGCCAACCGATTAAGCTTCACGGTCCAGGGGCAGAAAAACTGCGCAACCGGCTTGTGACCCGGCTCGACGACTACCAGAAGCTGTTCAAAGACGCCGGGCAGGCAAAGGCCATCGGGGAGTCTTCTGTGCGCTATCTCGTCAGCCCC
>MGNS01000107.1:0-831 GCA_001795165.1 Chloroflexi bacterium RBG_16_57_11 | reverse complement strand
ACAACTTCATTCCCGATGCCAGACTGGTTGTCATCCTTCGCCAGCCTGCGGAGCGGGCATTTTCGGCTTTCGCGCACAACAAGCGCGATGGTCTGGAGCCATGTGACGATTTCGCCCAGGCCATCGCCGAAGACCGCCAGGGGAAGCGCGATGATTGGGAGTTTTGCCGGTATCTGGACCGCGGCTTTTATCACGCCTCACTGATGCGCTATCTAGAATACTTCGATCGCAGCCAAATCCACATCAGCTTGCTCGAAGACCTGATTCAAGATCCTCAGGGGTTAATGCGGGATTTATTTGGCTTCATTGCCGTGGATGAGAGCTTCACACCGGACTTATCTCATAAGCACAACGCTTCGGGTGTAATTCGCAACCCGCTGATACGCGCGGCTTGGACGCATTCGAATCACCTGCGCGTTGCCATGCGCCCGTATCTTCCGGCGAAAATGCGCCATACCGCCTTTGAATGGGTTATCCGCGATATGGATAGGCTAAAAATCCCCGCAGATCAACGGAAAGAGCTCACTGAGTACTATCGCCAGGATATCCTTCAGCTTGAGGATTTGATCCAGCGCGACTTAAGCCACTGGCTGGAATAAGCAAACCACATCAGATGGACTAATACACGAGCGCTTATAGCTAGCCGGGGCATTCTCACTTCAAGCGCTTAAAAATGCGAATTCGTGAATTATCCCGGCAATACACGATGGGTGGTGTTGGCTGGAGCTCTTCGTATCCCCCGGAGAGCATCTGGTCGCGCAGCCAGCCACGAAAACGGCGCTGTTCAATGAGCACATAATCCGCCTCGCCCGCCCACTGGGAGGCGAGCGT
>MGNS01000106.1:4557-5001 GCA_001795165.1 Chloroflexi bacterium RBG_16_57_11 | reverse complement strand
CCCGATTTTTCCCTTCAAACCCTGAGCGGCGATAGGATCCGCTTGTCCGATCTGGTTGGTCGACCTGTAGTGATCAGTTATTGGGCTTCCTGGTGTATCCCCTGCCAGCAAGAGCTGCCAATTTTACAAAACCTTGCTCAGGAATACCAATCTCAAGGCCTTACCGTGGTAACCGTCAACGCCATCGACCAGGACACTGTGCATGATGTCCAGTCAATGGTCAGTGAAAAAGGAATGACCGTACCCGTCCTGCTGGATCAAGACAAACAGTTTGCCAGCACGTATGGCGCGCTGTTTTTTCCAACGACCATCTTCGTGGATGCCAGCGGCGTTATCCGTTATATTCGGCTCGGTGACTCGAGTGAAGCAGATTTACGCACAAAAGTGGAAAACCTGCTGGCCGGCACGCTCTAGGTTCTTAAGGTTCGATGAAGTATGGATCGT
>MGNS01000106.1:4019-4543 GCA_001795165.1 Chloroflexi bacterium RBG_16_57_11 | reverse complement strand
TATTCTGATCCTTGCCAAGCCCGGACACAGCCGCCAAAGCCTGGTTGCATTGCTAAAGACGCTTCACTACACCGAGTTGTTCCTGGCCGAAGCCAACAACGAGACCGCCACTCAAGCGCCAATCCTTCAGGCGCCTCACCTGGTGCTGGTTGATCTCAGCGGATTGCATCCCATGGGCAACGAAGTCTTGAGGCGTGCTGCACAGCAATGGCCGGCGGCTCGCATGATGGCGCTGGTGGACGACATCCGACAGATCGATCCAGCCTGTGCCTTGGGCGCGGATTACGCTTTGCCGCATGACACCCCTGCCGGTGAGCTCCTGCATGCTGTTCAACGCTTGAGCCAGGAAACCCAGGCTGCATCTCGAATGCCTCGCTCCGCTTCCGTCTTCGTGGCGATCTGATCCACAGGGTTTTTGCGTACCAGGATGGTGAGCTGGGTAAAATCTCCAGCGTGGAGCCGACCGGGGATAGCCTGACGGGCGTGGCCTGGAAGTGGCAAGAGTTCCAGTCGTCGGATGAAAC
>MGNS01000106.1:0-3949 GCA_001795165.1 Chloroflexi bacterium RBG_16_57_11 | reverse complement strand
CGGTCAAAGCCTCCCGGGATGGCTGTGGCCGGCTTGTTTTGTATAGATGTATGGTCACGCGCCGTCCTTTGAGAAATAATGGCGGCGCGAACGGTCGTCGATAGGGTACTAGCGCCGGTAGGCCGGGATGTAGAACGGGCGTTTGACGATCCTGGCTTTAACCGGTTTGTTGCGGATCAGCACATCGAACTCCGTGCCGATTCCTGCCAGCTCTAAGGGCACATAGGCCATGCCCAGGTAGCGGTCCAGGTGTGGAGCGAACATCCCACTGGTGACGTGTCCGATTTCCTGTCCGTCTTTATGCACCGGGTAATGCTCGCGGGCTACACCACGCTCTACCATTTCGAACCCTACCAGGACTTTCGCCGGTCCTTCCAGTTTCTGTTTCAGCAGGGCATCCCGGCCGATGAAATGCTTCTCCAGGCTGAGGGCAAACCCCAGGCGAGCTTCAACCGGGGTAAGCTCGGCGTTGATCTCGTGCCCGTAGAGGGGCATACAGGCTTCGAAACGCAGGCTGTCGCGCGCTGCCAGGCCTATCGGCTTGGCCCCTTCCGCCTCCGTCGAATTCAAAATGCCTTCCCACACTCTTAGCGCTTTTTCAGCCGGCACGAAGAGCTCGAAACCATCCTCACCGGTATAACCGGTGCGCCCCAGCAGGGCAGGGACGTCGCCGATCAAATTCGTCTGAACGGCAGAAAAGCGCGGCGCGCTCAGCAGGTCGGCGTCTGCCAGTCGATTGAGCATTTCCGGCGCTTGTGGCCCTTGGAAAGCCAACATGTAGGTCTCGTCGGAGATATCCTTTACCGTGACGTTGTACTTGCCGGCATGAGCCTGCAACCATCCTACGTCCTTCATCCGGTTGGAAGCGTTGATCGCCAAAAAATAGTACACACCGTATTCCGGATCAGGCAGCTTGTATACGAACAGGTCGTCCACGCACGTGCCGTCTTTGTAGCAGAAGATGGCATAATGAGCGTCAAGGATTTTCATCTTGCCGACATCCCAGCTGACCATGTGATTGACGAAATCTTCGGCTTGCGGTCCGCGCACCTCGACCTGGCCCATGTGGTCAATATCGAACAGTCCGGCGACCTGTCGCGTAGCTTGATGCTCCTGGAGCGGGCCGGTGGGGTATTGCACCGGCATCTCCCAGCCGGCGAATGGCACCATGCGACCTCCGTGATCGACGTGCCATTGGTAAAGTTGGGTTCGTTTCAGGTTATCGGTCATAAAATTCTCCTTTTTTGATGCCTTCTCCTTCGAGTGTGAAGTAAAATGTGGCCCCTTGATCGACCTTTCCTTCGCCCCAGATACGCCCACCGTGTCGTTGGATAATTCGGTGGGCGATGGCTAAACCCATCCCAGCACCCTCAAAATCATGTCCATTATGAAGGCGATGGAAGGGTAGAAAGAGCTGTTCCAGGTAATCCATATTAAAACCGGCTCCATCATCGCCCACAAAAAACACAGCCTGGCCGTCGATTTGGATCTGCCCTACCTCAACAAGAGCTGCGGCGTGTTTGCCGGTAAACTTCCAGGCGTTTTCCAGCAAGATGCTCATTAACTCTCGTATCATCCTGAAATCTCCCTCGATGAGAAGCCCAGGCGCGATAAGCCAGGAGATTTTTCGGTCTTGTTGGGATTTGTTAAGACCTTTGATTGGATCGTTGATCAGGTCTGAGGCCAGTTGACTCAGGTCGATTGTTTGGATCTGTATTTCTGCATGTCTGACGCGGATGAAGTAAATCAGCCGATCGATCAAGTAGGCAGCCTGGCGGCCTCCCTCTGCGATGTACTCAAGGTAGGCAATTCCCAACGGATCGAGTTTTGAGCCGTAATCCTCCATCAAAGCCGTGCTATAGCCATCGATGCCACGCAGTGGTGCGCGCAAATCGTGCGACAGGAATCGTGCCAGATCATCCATTTCCTTCAAGAGGGCATCGCGCTCGCCTGTAACCAGGCCCAACTGTGCCTCGGCCTCCTCGAGCCGATCGCGTAAATCGGCTGCATTGTGTTCTGGCTGAGTAGTTCCGGGAGGGTTAGGGTCGATCGTAGCCATAGGTGAATTTGGATTGAAGGGTTAGAAAATCACCCGATGTTAGCTGGATATCCTTAGCTTCAGAAACGATTCTCATCCATCGCAATAGTAACATAATTGCCGTGATGTCTGTCTCCAGTATACAAATGACCAGGCAAAAAAATCAATGGGTAAAAGTCATATTTTCAGACGGATGAATATACCCTCCTGGGGTAAACTTGGCACAAATAATAGTGATTTAGGTATAATCAGCCTGATTAATCGAACGAGCTGGTTTTAGCTGGAGGTCATCATGGAGATGTTCGATAAGGATGTATTGACAGTTGATGTGGGGGGGCGTTTACGCCAGTTGCGGATGGAGCGTAACCGGTCGATGCGTTCCCTGGCGCGCGCCAGTGGTCTTTCCACCAACGCGTTGAGTATGATTGAGCGAGGGCGAACCTCGCCCTCGGTCAGCACGTTGTATAAGCTTGCAGAAGCTCTGGAGGTGCCGATCACCGCATTCTTTCGCCTTGAACCGCCCAAACAGGACATCGTGTTTCGAGCGATGGCAGAAAGAAAGCGCGTTCCGATCCCCAAGGGCCAATGGATGGGGTTGGGAGGTGAATCGTTCACCGGACGCATGGAGCCATTTTTACTCAGCCTGGAGCCAGGCGCAAGCAGCGGACCTTACGGCATGCTGCATAGCGGTAGCGAGTTTGTCCTGTGTTTGAGCGGGCAGGTCGAATATGAGGTGGAAGGACAGCGGTTTGTCCTCAAGCCGGGTGACAGCCTGATCTTTGCCGCGCAACGCCGGCATCGCTGGAAAAACATCGGCAACGACACCGCCCAGGCGGTAATCGTCCTGGCGAACTTCGAGCAAGGTGAGCGTCCAAGCGAGTTCCATGTCTCATCCAGTAAGAAAGGCGAAGGCTTCAGCGATGAAGACCTGATCGACCAGGCCGAAGGCATGGATCTGGCGGATGAAATCGATGAGCTGTAAAATGATATATGTGAGCAGGGATTGTATACCTTCACGGCATTCTATTGACGTGCTATAATTCCCGCAATAATTTTCCAGAGGTCCTTGATAAGATGATCCTGTTGCCATTAACACTCGCTTTGTGCTGCTTCGATCCTGATAATAATAATCAGCCGCGCCGGGCGGTGGAAAACAGGCATCCGGATCGTTGATCCTGGAGTTTGCCCATCTATCGCCCCACGCACCATGCGTAGGGCGATTTTTTTACGGAGGAAGGTATGTACAAGACGCATACATGTGGCGAATTGCGCCGGAAAGATGTCGGTCAAAGTGTGAAGCTGGCCGGTTGGGTGCATCGGCGGCGCGATCACGGCGGGGTGGCTTTCTTGGACCTGCGTGACCGCTTCGGATTGGTCCAGGTTGTCGCTGACGCTGATACACCCGCGGAGGCATTGCAGACCCTTGATCCAGTGCGCCTGGAGTGGGTTATCCAGGTGGAGGGAGTGGTGCGGCCGCGCCTGTCTGGCGCTGAGAATCCAAGCTTACCGACCGGAGAAATTGAGGTGTTGGTGCAGCGTGTGGTCGTTCTCAACCCTGCGCGCACTCCGCCTTTTGCGATCAATAAAGAAGAGGAGACGGATGAGCATACGCGTTTACGGTATCGCTATCTGGATCTGCGCCGCGAACGCATGCGACGGAACCTCGAGCTGCGCCACAAGGTGGTTAAGTTCATCCGTGATCATCTGAGTGACCAGGGTTTCATCGAAGTCGAGACGCCGATCCTGTTTAAAACCACACCCGAAGGGGCACGTGATTATCTGGTTCCCTCGCGCGTCCACCCGGGCGAGTTTTACGCCTTGCCCCAATCCCCACAACAGTTGAAGCAAATGCTCATGGTGGCCGGGATGGAGCGGTATTTCCAGATCGCCCGTTGCTTCCGCGATGAAGAC
>MGNS01000105.1:5298-21369 GCA_001795165.1 Chloroflexi bacterium RBG_16_57_11 | reverse complement strand
AATCGGGTTGGACATTTTTAATGGGACACCTGCCCAAGGCGGGTGGTATTTCTGGGTTCGCGACGCGGTTCCTGGCCAATCCGGGTGGCTGCGAGATGCGTCGATCAGCATTTTTTACACCCCCGTAGGCCCGGTTCCGACGCAGAAATTCGGAACGCCTGGGCGTCCAACTTCCTTACGTATTTCTCCTGAGGTAGAAAAATCCAACATACCTGATGGAGATGAGAAGAAATCGGAGGGTGAGGTCCAAGGCTTATTGCTGGAGCCTGATGGTTGGAGAATCCTCACGCTTGAGACGTTCGAAGGCAATTTTCTGGGCGCCGGTTGGGCGCTGGTGGACAATAATCCAAACGATGGCAAAGAATACCTGTGGGATGAAGACGACTTTCGCTCTAATGATGGTTATTGGGCTGCTGGCCCGCCAATGGTGGTGCGGATGGCCTGGACCCTGCATTTTCCACCTACCCACCGAATGCGCAAAGTTGGATGATTTACGGTCCTTTTGACCTGGGCAGCTCCACAGGAGCCACAGCAGCCGAAGCAATATTCTGGCTTTGGCGG
This sequence comes from Chloroflexi bacterium RBG_16_57_11, assembly GCA_001795165.1. GTDB lineage: Bacteria > Chloroflexota > Anaerolineae > Anaerolineales > UBA4823 > RBG-16-57-11. The sequence goes on along the minus strand of MGNS01000105.1, from coordinate 20,808 downwards.
CAGATGGAACCGTTCCCCCATTACAAATGCACCAGATGGAATTGCTGACTTGAGTACTCCAAATTCCTGCTGAGTCTGACCGAGAGGCGATGTGGATTTTCCAGGATTTACGCCGCGCGTGGGAGTATATAACAAGCCAGACAGGCATCGACCCCGGCTCGGCAACGGCGAAATGGGAAAGGGCTGCTAATTGTTATCCTTCCTGGCCTGTCTGTTCGTCGTACTTCAACGGAGGCGTTGGGGGTCCATATGTTTATATCGCTCACGATAACGCAATCTCTAGCGATACCGTCATACACGAAACTGGTCATCATTATATGTGGAACGCTACTGGTTGGTGGCTATGGTGGGACGTGTGGTGTTACAATCACAACCTTTTTAGCCAAGAGGATGTGAACTGCGGCTGGAGCGAGGGCTGGGCCGATTTCATCCCGCTGGCTGTGAATAGTACACTGAATCCAAACGATAGTTGTTTTGACTTTGGAAGCGGTCCATGTGGAGGCGGATTTTTCGAGAATCTTGAATTACGCAATCGTGATGATCTACCACCTGTATTCCCCTGGGGAGACTCAGTGGAAGGGCGAGTAGCAGGGGCGCTTTATGATCTCTTCGACGGTGTCAATGAAGGTTTTGATAGCGCCACTTTCGGTTTTACACCCATTGCCAATAATGTTTTCCAGGCGCCCAACGAGGATTGCCTTGAAGCTTTTTGGGAAGGTTGGAAGATCAGCGAAGAAAACGAACACCATGCGGTGCGGGCGATCTACCAGAACACCATTGATTACGATACACCGCCACGATATGAACCCTCTTTGCCTGATCGCATCGTTCTGCAAGGATTGGGATGTGAGAATGCCATTGACCTTTGGACTTATTCGACAGACGATGAGAGCAGCGATTCGGAATTAGACTGGCAGATTGTTTACACCAGCGACTGGCGCTGTGGGGCGACAATAGACGGCGGGGACATGGTAGACATCCATCCGCAATCCGGATGGTTGGGCAGTTGTGATGTGACCATCCAGGCAAACGACAGTCTCAAGACGACTAACGACACATTCCGGGTGAATGTTTTACCGGTACAGGCTTGGGTGTTTCTGCCCATTGTTATGAATAGCAACCCATGATTGTGATGGAGGCGTAGATGAAACACACATTCATTCTGACTCTAATGCTGATGTTCATGGTTGCCTGCACTAGCGGAGGTTCGGCAGAGAGACCCAATTGCAGTAAAGGAGGTTGGGTTTGTGTCAAACTGGAAGTAGCTGAGCCCACCGACTGGGGTGAGCCGGTCGAAGTCACTATTACAGTCAACGCGGATAAGGACTTGCCTGATTTAAGTATTGGGCTCAATTACGATCGAGGTGCAATCGTAGAAGATCCACAGGGTTGGGAAATTGAGACGAAAGAAAGAAAAGTTGATGAATTTGCTGCAAGTTGGAAGGCGGATTTGAAGGCTAACGAGACTCAGGTCTTTGTACGCAAGGTACGGTTTCCATTGATCGAAAAAGAATTCCGTTTACTTGGGTGGGTGGCGAGGTCAGACTTGGATTACCTTACCGACTCAGCCACTGTCGACCTCACCCGTAAGGGAGGGGAAGTGTACTACTCAGGCACTCCGGTGTCGACCATGCCTTTGTCCGGGCTTGGTACGGGGCGAAATACAACTTCCGAGGGGGTGAATTGTGGACAAGGGCCCTGCCTCACGATTCGGATAGCCGATCCCGTTCACTGGGGAGAACCGGTCCGTGCCCTTCTTCAGATAGAGGGCAGGAAAGAGGGGGACTCTATCGCTTTCCCCGGCCCATATAGCCAGATTGCCCCTAAGATTGATTTTCTGGAATTGGGGGTGACATTCTCTTCTCCCGATCCATCTGTCCGGATCGCCTCGGAGAAAGGCGAATTTAGAGACCAGATGGCGTGGCCGGCAGGGAATGGAGTATGGTGGGTAACAGATGTTCGGGCCAATCATACCCAGGAGTACACATTTTTGGTGGACTTTCCTCTCGAGGAAAGAGATTACTATCTAATCGCTGAGGCCTTTGATCCGGATCTGGGTCAAGTAAGTTCTGATAATGTGATGGTGCATTTGGGTCGTGAGGGTGGGAAGGTTTTTGCTCCATCACTAGGCACGCCTCGTCCAACGGTCACGCCCTGGCCGACCTGGACACCGCTCCCGCCGACCGTCACCCCCTCGCCCTCCACCACACCTTATCCGCCGCCGGAAGAACCTTCTCGCCGGTCCTACCCGCCGCCGGCCATGCCCTACCCGTGAGGAAGAATTTATCGTACTACGAAACCACCCTCGCTAACACATCTCGAAATTTGTCAATTTCCTTCGCTGTGTTGTAATGTACCGGTCCGGCGCGCACCATCCCGCCACCCGCTTCTAGGTCTAGCCGTTTGGTGACTGCCAGGGTGACGTTAGACCATGCCCCGCGTGCGGCTAAACACGATCGTTAGCCTGCTCGTTTTGGAAGGAAAGGTATTGACAACGGGCGGCTTGTGACTATAATAATAGTCACAGTGACTTCGAAGCGCCAGTTTGTGCTGATATACCCACCGATTATCAAACAACATCTCAAGACGCTTGAACCGAAGTATTGGGCGCTCATTCGGGATAATTTGGAAGCACAATTACGATTTGAACCTGATAGTGAGACCAGAAATCGCAAGCCGCTCAAAAGGCCGGTTGTGTATGGCGCAAAATGGGAAATTCGGTTTGGTCCTGACAATCGCTTTAGGGCCTTTTACCGAATAGACAATAACAGCCAGGAGGTAGTCATTCTTGCAATAGGTGAGAAAATCGGCAATCGACTGGTTATAGGTGGTGAGGAGATAGAGTTATGAAAATCGCTTCTGTTGCAGATGTTAAAGCAAAATTCAGCGGCTTTCTAAAAGCAAGCGAACAAGGGCCTGTCATTGTGACAAAGAATGGCAAGCCCGTGGCCATGCTTTTGTCCATCAAGGATGAGGATGAGATCGAGCGCATGATATTGGCGTATTCGCCTAAATTCCAAAAAATCCTTGAAGTTGCTGAACAACAAATCCGAGAGGGCAAGGGCATAAAGCACGAAGATTTTTGGCGAGAAATTGAGTCTGAGAGGCCAAAAGCGGATTAACAAATACTGTTAGCGATCAACAGTCCCGATATTGTCCAACACTTCACTGAATCTGCCAACCTCTTCCACGGTGTTGTAATGCACCGGGCCGGCGCGCACCCTGGCACTGGCTGTAAAGCGATAAACTCGCTTTTGACTGGAGCATAGCAACTCCGGTGTATAATACCATTTGGACAGTATATAACCCAATATTTTGTAAGCAGCTTTGTGCCCACTCGTTGGGCTACCCGCATTTACGGTGGTGATTACAATCCTGGACCTGGATACCGAGGTATTCGCGTCCAAGGGGAAGGAGTATCAGCCATGAGAACAAAATGGTCAGGGCGTATCGTCGTTTCGATACTTACTGGAACTTTGTTCGTGATCGCACTATGGATGCTGGCTTCATCGATAACATCGACCTCTGCCAGCGATCGGCTCAGCCCGGGCGCCAATCTAAAAGAAAAGGCGAAAGGCCAGCGGCGTAGCGGTATCGTGCTTTCCGAAGTGGTCGATGCCCCGGCTTCTCAACCGGCCAGGGCTCCGGCGCCTGCCTCGTCCGGTTTTACCCCGCAAATCCGCCTTGGCTTCCATACCGGCGACCAGTGGGAACCAGCGATCGCCGCCGACCGCTTTGGTCATGTTTACGTGTTTTATCCACAGTATTTGGGGGTTCCCGGCTGTCCTACTTGCTTTAGTCCAACGATGATCCTCCAGATCAGCCGCGATCGAGGTGCGACGTGGGCCTCGCCGACGTTGATTTACCCAGGCGGGGCGAGTTTGGGCCAGTGGGACCCACAGATCGTCGTAGATCCAATCGACGGTCGGACCGTGTATGCAGCCTGGCTGCAGGACGGCAAGAGCGATACCGTCGTCGCCAAGTCGACCGACTTCGGCGCAACCTGGACGGTCGTCGTTGCGAACAGCCCCAACGCCGCAACCGACAAGCCGATCCTGGTCGTGCGCGGCCAGGATGTGTACGTTGGATACAACCATGCACAGAGAGTATGGGTATCTGCCTCGCACGATGGCGGCGTGACGTTCACCTCGACGATTGTGAATCGAACCGCCGCTGGTCAGCTGGGGTGGTCGCTGGCGGGCGGCGGTACGGCCGATGCAGCTGGCAACGTGTATTTCGCATGGGATGGTTATGAGCAGAACGGCGGCGCGAAGGGACCTGTGAATCTGTATATCAGCAAGTCCACCGACGGCGGCTCCACCTGGAAGGTCAAACTGATCGACGTATCCGGCTCGCCACCCGACTGCTCTGCCTACTTGTGCGGCTGGGCTTACCTCGGCGCACAGATTACGATGACCTCCGACGCCGCCGGGACGTTGTACGCGCTATGGAACGCAGGTGAAGTGGAAAATGGCCCGGAGCGCATCTTCTTCGCAAAGTCCACCGATGCCGGTGAAACTTGGTCGCCCCAGGTGGATGTTTCCGGTGCCCCGATCGGGGTCAATCATGCTTTCCCGGCGATCGTCGCCGGAGCCGCCGGCGACGTCCGCATTGCGTGGATGGACGCGCGGGCGCAAGGGTTGTGGAATACCTATTACCGCAACTCCAGGAACGGCGGCGGAACCTGGTCGGCAGAGGTTGATCTCTCTACCTTCGTACCTGGCTTCAGCTATATTTTCCCATACGGGTTCAGCTTCCCGTTCGGCGATTACTTCGAGATGGATATTGACGATCGAGGGACCACGCATGTCGTTTGGGGCGAGGGGCTGAACTACGACACCGCCGGGTCCATCTGGTACACGCAGGGCAAGTAGATTTCGTTGGGCGCTTGGTTGTGGTCGGTTTCACTAGCGGTGAAACCGACCGTCAGCTCACTCTGTTGCAACCTCTCCCAGCGCTTCCCCAAACCTGCCGATCTCCTCAACTGTGTTGTAATGCACCGGTCCTACCCGCACCATCCCACCGCCCTCTTCCAGCCCCAGGCGCTCGGTGACCGCCAGGGCGTAGTAGTTGCCATCCCAGACGTAGATCTCCTCCTGCGCCAGCCGCTCGGCCAGTTGGCGCGGCCTCCAGCCCTTCAGGTTGAAGGAGAAGGTGGGCACCCTCTCTTCCAGGCGGCGCGGGTCGGTCAGGCCGTAGACCTGCGCCCCCGGCGTCTCCTCCAGCACCTCCAGCATGCAGCGGCTGATCTCGAATTCATACGCGCGGATGGCGGTCAGTGCTTGTTTCAGGCGCAAGCCGCGTCCCTGATAGCGCCCGGCGTATTTCTCCTCATAGGGCTGTCCGAAAGTCGCCCCCACCCATTCCAGGTATTCCACCGCCCCCAGTACCCCGGCGATGCCCTCGTGGTTCTGCGTGCCGGTCTCGAATTTCCCTGGCGGGTCGTTTGGCGCCGGGCGCACCTTGTAAGCCGGCAGCTCATCCAGCAGCTCGTAGCGCCCGTACAGGATGCCGGCGTGCGGTCCAAAGAACTTGTACGACGAGCATACCAGGAAGTCGCAGCCTAGCTCCTGCACGTCGATCGGGCCATGCGGGGCATATTGCACCGCGTCGATATACACCTGCGCTCCGGCGGCGTGCGCCATTTTCACCAGCTTTGCCACCGGGTTGATCGTGCCCAAGGCGTTGGAAGCGTAGCCGACAGCCACCAGGCGCGGCTTGTTCTCCAACGCTATTTGAAAATCTTCCAGGTTGAGCGTGCCATCCTCCGGGTGGAAATCCACCCAACGGACGTTGACCCCGCGATCCTGCGCCGCCAGCACCCAGGGGGTGATGTTGGCATCGTGATCCAGCCGGGTGACCACGATCTCGTCGCCGGCTTGCCAGGTACGGGCGATCGACCGGCTGGTATGCAGGGTCAAGCTGGTCATGTTGTTGCCGAAGATGATCTCTTCCGGCCGCGCGGCGTTCAGTAGATCGGCCATCGCCTGGTGGGCCTCTTCCAGCACCGCGTCCGACTCGACGCTGGTGGCAAAGGCGCCGCCGTGGTTGGCATTGTGTTCTGTAAGGTAAGAGGTGATACGACCAATGGATGGTTGGGCGATCTGTGTGCCGCCGGGATTGTCAAAGTAGATCGCCGGTCGGCGTAGCGCGGGGAACTGCGCGCGGATCATGAACAGGTCTAGGGTCATGGGGTCTCCAATGTCAGTGGGGATATTCGTACCCATTATAATAGCCTTCAGCACAATCCTGACTGTCACAACTGCGCCTCGAGAGGTGTTTATCTCATGAACTGGAGGCGTAGTGCAGAACTTGGCGACGACGATGACCTTATCTCGTAAACCGAGCCCGGCGAACCGGGTCGCAGGCGAAAGCGAAGCCTTCGAGGCGCTCTTCGAGCAGCACTGGGAGCGGCTGTGCCGCGTGCTGTATTCGATCCTGGGGGATTGGGATGAGGCTGAAGATCAGGCGCTGGAGACATTCGTGCGGCTGCACCGCCGCCCACCCGCTGATCGCGAGCGTCTGGGCGGCTGGCTGTACCGGGTGGCCTCCAACCAGGCGCTGAACGCCCTGCGCGCTCGCCGGCGCCGCCAGCGATACGAAGAAGAAGCCGGTCATCTGGCGCTGGAATCCCATCCGTCTGAAGACCCGGCTGCAGTCGTTGAGCAGGATCAGGAGCGCCAGCGAGCACGCACAGCCCTGGGTAGGATCAAGCCCCGCTCGGCGCAGATGCTGATCTTGCGTCATTCCGGCATGTCCTACGCCGAGATCGCCGGAGCCGTGGGTGTTTCTCCCGCCTCCGTGGGCGCATTGCTGGCCCGCGCGCAGGCGGAATTTGAACAGGCCTTTTCCAGAGCCATAGGATAATCGACCGGAGAGGAGGCGCTGATATGCATCTCAGCCCAGGAGAAATTCAAGCGTACCATGACCGCCAGTTAGGAGACGAGGCGCTGCGGCGTGCGGAAGCGCACCTGGCGGATTGCCCGCGTTGCCGGTCCGCCGCCCAGACCGCTCTGGAGGAAACCAGGCAGGTCGGCGCTCACCTCGCCAGTCTGGAACCCAGCGATTCGAAACCAATCTCAACCCCGGCAGCTCGCCTCCGTCTGGAGAGGCGGCTGCAATACCCAAAGGAGCCAATCACGATGTGGTCTAAACTTACCTCCCGTATTTCTCGCCCGGCCTGGGTTGGCCTGGCGCTGGTCGCCGTGCTGGCGATCTCGTTGGCTTTCCCGCCTGTCCAGGCGGTAGCTAACAGCTTTTTGAAGCTATTCCGTGTCGAACAGGTGCGTGTCGTGCCGGTCGATACTGAGCGGCTGGCCGGGGAGATGGAGCAATCCACCCGCCTCGAAGGGCTTTTCTCCGAAAGCGTCAAAGTGGAAGAAGGGGGCGAGCCGCAAGAAGTCTCCAGCGCCGAAGAGGCCAGCGCCCGGCTGGGCATGCCAGTGCGCCTGCCGACGACCTTGGAAGGCCAGCCGAAAATCATGGTCCAACCTGGCGGCAAGGTCACCTTTACCATCGATCTGGAGCTGATGCGAGCGGTCATGCAAGAGATGAATCGACCGGACATTCAGCTCCCCGATAGTCTGGATGGCGCAGTGGTCAAGCTGGAAGTGCCGGCGGGCGTGGCAGCCCTATATGGCGATTGCCAGGTGGAACAGCCTCCAGTGTTTGATCCGGATAAGCCACCTCCGGCAGGTTTCCCCGTTTGCACCTCCTTCTTCCAGATGCCGAGCCCGTCCATCGACGCCCCGCCTGACCTGGACTTCGCTCAGATGGGTGAGATCTACTTGCAGGTACTCGGCATGACGCCTGAAGAAGCCGCCAGCTTCGCCAGCAGCGTGGATTGGACGAGCACCTTTGTCGTCCCCGTGCCGCGCTACCGCGCTGACTATCAAGAGGTGCAGGTGGATGGCGTCACCGGCACGCTCATCGAGCACTTCGAAAATGGCGAACGAGCCTTCCTGCTCGTGTGGGTCAAGGACGGCGTGGTTTACGCCCTGGGCGGCCCTGGCCAGGCCGATGAAGCCTTGCAGATTGCCGCCTCGCTGAAGTAGACAAAGCCACCCACTTCGGGTATAACCTGTACAGGTGGTCGGTTTGTTCGCCTGTACAGGTTTTTATTGAATGTCTGCCATGATACCCTCTTCATCCCCGGCGATCGAAACCCGCGCGCTGCGCAAGGTCTTTGGCGATAAAGTCGCAGTTGGCGACCTGACTTTGAGTGTAGAGCGCGGCGAGGTGTTCGGCTTCCTCGGCCCAAACGGCGCCGGGAAGACCACCTCGGTCAAGATGCTGCTCAACCTGGTCTTCCCCACTAGCGGCGAAGCGTATCTGCTCGGTGGATCATTGAACGATCCCCTGGTGCGCAGCCGGGTCGGCTTTTTGCCCGAGCATTTTCGCTTTCACGACTGGCTTAAAGGCACCGAGTTCCTGGCCCTGCATGCGGAGCTTTATAAGATGTCCGGTCAGCAGGCGCGCCGCCGTATCGCCGACCTGCTCGACCTGGTCAGCCTGACGCCCCACGCGGGTAAGAAGCTGCGCGAGTATTCCAAGGGCATGCTCCAGCGCATCGGCCTGGCGCAAGCGCTGCTCAATCAGCCGGATCTGGTCATCCTGGACGAGCCGACCTCCGGTCTGGATCCGGTGGGCCGCCGCCTGGTCCGGGATGTGATCCGAGAGCTGCGCCGAGATGGCACCACGGTTTTCTTGAACTCACATCTCTTGAGCGAGGTGGAGATCACCTGCGACCGGGTGGCTTTTATCAAGCATGGTCAGGTCATTCGCGTCAGCCCGCTCCAATCGCTGGTGGAAGGCGAGCTGAGCGTGGAAGTGCGCGCCCGCAACCTGCGTCCCGAGGTCGTCCAGGGGCTTTCGCGCTGGAGCCGCAGCGTGCGACTCGATGGCGAGCACATCGCGCTGACGCTGGAAGGCGAGGCCGACCTTCCGCAGGTCAACCGTTACCTGGTCGAGCAGGGTGTGGATGTCTTCGCCCTGCGCCCTGAGCGCATTTCCTTGGAAGACTTGTTCATCCAGATTGTCGGGACGGATGGCGGCCTGTGAGCACCCTGACGATCGCACGCTTGAGCTTTCGTGAGGCCTCGCGGCGCAAGATTCTGCTCGCAGCCCTGTTGCTGGGCTTGCTGTTCCTGGCGGTTTACGGGCTGGGGTTCCACTTCATCATGCGTGAGGTGGAGAAAGAAATCGGCTCGATGCGGGTCCTGGAATTGAACCAGATTCGCAACTTCTTGCTGATGGCCGGCATGTATGTGGTAAATTTCCTGACCGCCATGATGATCGTCCTGACCTCGGTGGATACCCTCTCCGGCGAGATTAGCTCGGGCACCATCCACACCCTGGTCGCCAAGCCCATCCGGCGCTGGGAGATCGTGCTGGGCAAGTGGCTGGGTTTTGCCATCATGGTCAGCCTGTACCTGCTGCTGATGGGCGGCGGGGTGATGGGGTTGATATACCTGCGCTCGGGTTATAGCGCGCCTCATCCGCTCAGCGCGCTGGCGCTGATCTGGCTGAACGCCCTGGTCTTGCTCAGCGTGTCGTTGATGGGCGGCGCTTACCTGTCCACCCTGGCAAATGGCGTTCTGGTGTTTGGGCTTTACGGGGTGGCTTTCATCGGCGGCTGGATCGAGCAGATCGGCTCTTTCTTCCCCAATCCATCTGCCAGCCAGATCGCCATCAACCTCGGGATCATCACCAGCCTGATGATGCCCAGCGAAGCGCTCTGGAAGCGCGCCGCTCACGAGCTTCAATCGCCGCTGGTCACCGCCCTGGGGGTTTCGCCTTTTACGACCAACGCTTACCCCAGCGGAGTGATGATCCTTTACGCTATTTTATTCATGCTCCTGGCCTTTGCGCTGGCGGTTCGTCGCTTCGGTAACCGGGACTTGTAGGCTCCGCGAGCGAAAAAACACCCTCCATCGAGCGGATCAGACCAGCACATTCAGCCCCCAGTATATTCAAATGGGGGTAACATGGCGCGCTCAGCGCTTCATCGGCGATGAGCGAGATCCAATCCGCTCAATTGGACCGGTATGATATTAGGGGGAATCAAGCGAAATCCAAACCCTGTCATTTATCGTATATTTATCATAATAATAACCCACTATGGTAGAATTTGACCCATCATGGCCCTGGATTTAATCGATCGACCACCAAAGACGCAAATCATGCGCCTGAACAAACCACCTATGCAAGCTCTGCGCACCGAGTGGGCGCTGATTGCCGCCCTCAGCCTTTCTTTCCTGGTTTCCGGTTTTGTGGTATTGAGCGTCGCCTGGCAGCCTGACCTGGCGTTACGCTGGCTGATTCTCCCGTCCCTGGTGGTTGCGTATTTGCTGTGCGTACTATGGAAGAATCTGGGCGCCAACCACCGTGAAAGTGAAACAGAGCTGCTCCCCGATTTGGGCTGGGGGAATCGCCTGACGTTGCTACGCGGCCTGCTGGTGGCAGGCATGCTGGGTTTTCTCTTGCTGCCACGCCCAGAAGGCTGGCTGATCTGGGTCCCGGGGGTCCTGTACATCCTGTCGGATGCCACCGATTTCTTCGATGGCTTTATCGCCCGCCTCACCAACCACACCACCGCGCTTGGAAAAATATTAGAAATGAGCTTCGATGGTCTGGGTGTGCTGGCCGCCAGCCTGCTGGTAGTGCTCTACGGTCAGGCGCCAACCTGGTACTTGCTGGTCGGCTTTGCGCGTTATTTATTCCTGGCCGGCGAGTGGTTGCGGCGCCGGCTGGGCAGGCCGACCTACCCCGCGCCTCCCAGCTTATATCGCCGGGTTTTTGCAGCTCTGCAAATGGGTTTCCTGGCAGTGGCGCTCTTGCCGCTCATCCCGCCACCCGGCATTCACATCGCGGCGACTTTGTTCGGCTTGCCCTTGCTGGCGGGCTTTGGGCGTGATTGGTTATATGTCACCGGTGTGCTCAGGTGCAACACGGAGCATAAAACCGGGTTTCAAGCCTGGGTCGTGCAATGGCTGCCGGTCGGGCTGCGCATCACTATCCTGGCGGTAAATCTGAGCTTCTTGGGTGTATGGTTTACTGCCATTCAGGCAAATCCCCTGGCGCTTGTCCTCTTTGGGCTGCTTGGTGTGCTCTCGGTATTGATGCTTGCCCTGGGGATATTGCCACGCGTTGCCTCTGTCATGGCTTTGGTGGGGCTGGGCTTAGCTCAATTGCTGGCTCCCCTGACCCCCATGCAGATTGGGCTGGGTGTTACCTATATCCTGATCCTGTATGTTGGCAGCGGCGCGTTCTCTCTGTGGGCTCCGGAAGATTACCTGGTCCAGCATGCCATCGGTCAAAGACAGGTTCGGAGCACCGGACAGCAAACATGAAACGCTTGCGATCTCTCCGCTGGTTGGTCTGGCTGGCGCTGCCGGTATTGCTGGTCTGGTTGATGCACAGCATCCCGTTTGACGATATCCGGGATGTGCTTGTCTCGATCAATCCGTTAGCTTTAGTGGGTCTGATCGCCTTCAATGCCTTTGCCATGCTCATCTTCAGCAGTCGCTGGTGGCTGGCACTGCGCGCTCAAGGTCACCGTCTTGGCTACTGGTCGATCTTCCGTTATCGCATGGCAGCTTTTGCGATCAGCTATTTCACCCCCGGCACGCAATTTGGCGGTGAGCCGCTCCAGGTGTACACGATCAGCAGCCGCCACGCCATCCCGGCTGCCACGGCGGTCGCCTCCGTGACGCTGGATAAGCTGTTCGAGCTGTTGGCGAATTTCACCTTTCTGGTCGTAGGCATCCTGGTGATCCTGCAAAAGAAGCTGATACTCAACCTTTCGTCCGGTGTTGGGACTTTTGGAGCCGCCGGGCTGTTGGCGTTGCCGCTGGCTTATCTGGTCCTGTTGTGGTGCGGGCGCTCGCCGCTGTCCTGGTTAGTCACCAGGCTTTCTGGGCGGCTGCCAGCCACCCTTAAGGCCCGGCTGAAAGTCCGGACAATCCTGGATGTGGCGAAGACTGCTGAAGGGCAGCTCCATTCCCTGTTTCGCCGGAAACCCCTGGCAGTTTTATGGGTCGTGGGTGCCTCGGCGCTGATCTGGCTGCTCTCGCTGGCTGAGTTCTGGCTTGCATTGTGGGTCCTCGGAGCGAAACTTGACGTGTGGCAGGCAGTCGCCGTGCTGACGGTCTCACGGCTGGCCTTTATGACCCCCGTGCCGGCCGGCCTTGGCGCCCTGGAGGCGGGGCAGATGCTGGCGCTGGGGTCGATGGGATTCAACCCTGCGATTGGCCTGGCCATCAGCCTGTGGATCAGGGTGCGCGATACCGCCCTGGGCTTGATTGGGCTGTGGTGGGGGGCCGGTCTGATGGACAAATCTTCGGGTGAGGCCTACCAGCCGGTTCATTCACTGCCCTCCCAGGCTGGAGATTGAAACCAATTCAAGCGGTTAAGCATCTAAGAGATATATGATTGATGATAAGGAGGACGATTCGATGACAACCACGAAGAAGGCTTCTCAATTCGGAGCGCTACAGATTGCCATTATCCTGCTCACGGTGGCGACGGCTGTTATCCATCTTGCCCTGGGCATTTCTCTTCTCAGCCTTGGGGGGCTACCGATGTTTATCTTGAATGGCATTGGCTATCTTGCGCTGCTGGTTGCGCTGTTTTTGCCGCAGCTGCGCCAATATCAGAAATACACCCGCTGGGTGTTGATCGGTTTTACGGCAATCACCGTCTTGGCCTGGGTGGCTATCGGGCAACGCATCACGATTGGCTACATTGACAAGGTTATTGAGGTAGCCCTGATCGTTTGTCTGGTTGTCGATGGGCGCCGGTAAACCTATTTCCAGGAGCTGGAGAGTAAATCAATGGAATCTTTGAGTGTGCGAAGGATGGTCTCTGCCCGCATCCCGACCGATGAGGCCGAGTTCTATCTTAATCTTTACCACAACAACCACGATGATAAGGAGCACCTGGCAGTCGTGTTGGGGGATGTGCGTGGCAAGCCGGAGGTGCTGGTGCGCTTGCACTCCGAGTGTTTCACCGGGGACGTGCTCGGTTCGCGGCGTTGTGACTGTGGTGAGCAGCTTAGCTTCGCCATGCAGCAGATCGCTGCACAGGGCGAGGGCGTAGTGATCTACTTGCGGCAAGAGGGTCGAGGGATTGGGTTGCTGGATAAGCTGCGCGCCTACAACCTGCAAGATGAAGGCTACGACACCGTCGAAGCCAACTTGCTCCTGGGGCACCAGGTCGATGAGCGTGATTACACGGTGGCCGCCCTCATCCTGGAGGATTTAGGGGTGCAGTCTGTGCGCATGCTCACCAATAACCCTCTCAAGATCGATACCCTGCAAGATCTGGGTATCTCGGTGACCGAGCGCGTCCAGGTCCAGCCGACCGTCTATGCGGAGAACGCCAATTACCTGTTCACCAAAATAACCCGCATGAACCATATGTTCAACTTGGGTTTCCTGCCGGCGCCTGCACTGCGCAACGAGAATGCCGAGCTTTGAAGAATGGCTGTCACAGGCTGATCAGCACCGCCTGGAAACCGGGCGACCGTTGGTCAGCCTGTGCTTTGCCCAGAGCCTGGATGGCTGCCTGACGGCCCAGCGCGGTAAACCCACTCCATTCAGCGGCCCTCAATCCAGCCGCCTGACGCACCGCTTGCGCGCCGGTCATGATGCCATCCTGGTCGGCGTGGGCACGGTGATCGCCGATGATCCGCAGCTTACCGTGCGCCATGGTACTGGCGAGAACCCGCAGCCGGTGGTCCTCGACAGTTGTTTGCGCATCCCCTTGCAATCCAGGCTGGTGCAGCAAGATAGACGACCGGTGTGGATTGCGACTACTTCCGCGGCCGACCTTGGGCGGAAATCGGTCTTGGAAAGGGCTGGCGCCCGGCTCTTGGTCTTGCCAGCCGACGAGAATCGTCGTGTATCACTGGTGGCGCTGCTTGAAAAATTGGCCGAAAACGGCCTGAGCAGCATGATGGTCGAGGGCGGCGCACAGGTAATCACCAGTTTCCTTCTGCAAGGGTTGGCGGACTGGGTTTCCATCACCATCGCTCCAGTTTTGACAGGCGGTCTGCCTGCCATCGAGGAGGCTCTGCCTGCGCCACTCATGTTGAAGGACCCATATAGCAAGAAATTAGGCGAGGATCTTGTGATCTTTGGCCGCCTGCGTTGACCGGCGCAATCTCTCCCCCTATGCTGCCCTATGCTGGGGGGTCTTTTTTGATTATACTCCTGGGCGTGATCACACGCCGCTCGGTCTATTTCACCGCACCCAGGTCCATCGAAATCCGTGAGGAAACCTTGTCCGAGCCTGGCCCGGGCGATGCAGTGGTGCAAACCATGCTTTCCGCCATCAGCCCGGGGACCGAGCATCTGGTCTATCAGGGGTTGTTTCCTGGTGAGCTGGCGATCGACGAGAACATCGCCAGCCTGAGGGGGCATTTCGACTACCCCCTCAAATACGGCTATTCGGCGGTCGGGCAGGTGATCGCTCTTGGCCCAGCGGTGGAGCCGGCCTGGCTGGGGCGGACGGTTTTCGCCTTCAACCCTCACGAAAGTCATTTCATTGCCCCGGTCACCAGCCTGATCCCGCTGCCGGAGGATATGTCGCCCGAAACCGCCGTCTTTTTACCGAACATGGAAACGGCGGTCAACTTTATCCTGGATGGTAAACCCCTCATCGGCGAGCGCGGGGTGGTGCTCGGGCAAGGTATTGTCGGGCTGCTCACCACGGCGCTGTTGGCGCAATTTCCGCTGGAGCGTCTCGTCACCCTGGACCGTTATGCCCTGCGCCGTCAGGCTTCGCTGGAGCTGGGAGCACACGCCAGTCTGGACCCGGACGACACAGGAGCTCAGGACCAGCTCCACTTGCTGTTGCCGGAAGGCGCCGATCTGTGTTATGAGCTGACCGGTTCGCCCACCGCACTGGACCAGGCGATTGCCATCACCGGCTTTGACGGGCGAGTGCTGATTGGCTCATGGTATGGGCAGAAGCGCCTCAGCCTGGATTTGGGCGGGCGCTTCCATCGCAGCCGTATCCGCCTGATCAGCACCCAGGTCAGCACCCTGGCCCCGGAGCTGACCGGGCGCTGGAGTAAGAGGCGCCGTTTCGAAGTCGCCTGGGAGATGCTGCCTCGGGTGGGACCCGCTCGCTGGATCACCCACCGCTTCGCTTTGCAGGAGGCTGCCCAGGCGTATCAATGGATCGAACAACACCCCGACCAGTCTATCCAGGTCGTACTGACTTACCCATGAGCCGCCTCCAAACGCCCAAGGCTGCCGATCAGGTTGCTTCGTACTATGACGCCAACACCCGGCGCTTCCTGCGTTTGGGTGGCAGCGGAGAGACTGGCGCCATCCACCGCCAGATCTGGGCGCCGGAGGTGAAAACGACCGACCAGGCCTTTGTGTATCTCAACCAGCTTGTCTCCAGCGCCGTTCAGCCATCTTTGCACTTGCATACCCCCGCGCGTTTGCTCGACCTGGGATGCGGCGTAGGGGGCACCGCTACCTGGCTGGCCGAGCGGCT
>MGNS01000105.1:0-5278 GCA_001795165.1 Chloroflexi bacterium RBG_16_57_11 | reverse complement strand
CAGCGACGTTCAACAGGCGCACGCCATCGAGCGCGCCCGCCGAATGGGTTTAGGTGAGCGCTGCCAGTTCTTGCTGGCGGATTTCATGGATTTGCCGGTTGTTGGTGCATTCAACGCAGCTTATGCCATCGAGTCCTTTATCCACGCCCCGGATGGGCGGCGGTTTTTCGACCAGGTCAGCCAGCAGCTCCTACCCGGCAGTCGGCTGGTAATTTGTGATGATTTCCTGGCTGCCTCAGGGGAATCGTTGGATTCCAATGCCCGGCGCTGGCTTGAGCGTTTTCGGCGTGATTGGCAGGTGAACACCCTGCTGACCTCGAGTGCTGCCCAGGAGCTGGCGCAGCGCGCCGGTTTTCGGTTTGTAGGTGCAATTGACCTGAGCGACTACCTGCGCTCCTTCCACCCGCTCGTGCTGCGCACGGTCTCCTGGCTGACACTGTTGCCGGTGCGCTCGGCCTACTGGCAGAACCTTTCTGGCGGCACAGCCCTGCAGGTGTGTGTCGCGCGCGGCTGGACAAAATATCTGGCGCTGATTTTTGAGAAGGAGGTGGAATGTACACCGTTGCAGTAAAACGTGATTTCATCGCCCAGCACTATCTCATTGGGGGGGATTGGGGCCCGGAGAATAACCTGCACGCCCACCATTACCAGATCGAGCTCCAGCTGTATGGCGACGACCTGGACCAGCACGGCTATCTGGTCGATATCGTCGATATCGAGCGGCTCCTGAATGCGCAGGTCGAGCATTACCGCAATTGCACCCTCAATGACCAGGCGGAGTTCTCAGGTTTGAACCCCAGCATCGAGCACTTCAGCCGCATCCTGTGCCAGGCGCTTTCTACACAAATCCGGTCGCCAAACATCCACCGGCTGAAGGTCAAGCTGTGGGAAAATGACCTTGCCTGGGCAGCCTATCAAGTAGAGCGTTAGCTGGATGCCTGCGAGGCGGACGTGCGTGTTGGCCTGGTGATCTACGGCAGTCTGGAGACGATCTCGGGCGGCTATTTATATGACCGCAAGCTGGTGGAGCATCTGTTGCGCCAGGGGGATGACGTGGAGGTAATCTCCCTGCCCTGGCGTAGCTACTTTCTGCATTTGCTGGATAACCTGTCCCGCTCCCTTCGCCGCAGCCTGCGATCCGCTCGCTTCGACATCTTGCTGCAAGACGAGCTGAATCATCCGTCGCTGTTCTGGCTGAACACGCGGCTAAAGGAGGGGTTGCCGTATCCGGTGTTCACGATCGTCCATCACCTGCGCAGCAGTGAGCAACGTCCGGCGTGGCAGAACCGGCTCTATCTTCAAATCGAGCGCCGCTATCTGCGAGGAGTGGATGGATTCGTTTTCAACAGCCAGACGACGCTCCGGGCTGTCGAGCAGCTTGGGGTTGATCTATCTATACGACCTCATATTGTGGCCTACCCGGCTGGCGACCAGCTGGCAGCGCAAATCTCCGAGGCCGAGATTGCCCGCCGGGCGGCGGAGCCGGGCCCGCTGCGCATTTTATTCTTGGGGAACCTGATCCCGCGCAAAGGTCTGCATACGCTCCTGGCCGCCCTCGAAGGGACCCCCGCAGGCGTATGTGTGTTGAGCGTCGTTGGAAGCCAGGGCGTCGACCCGCGCTATGCCGGATCAATCCGCCGCCAGATTGAGCAGACGGGCCTGGCGAGACGGGTGCGGTTGCTGGGCGCGCTGGGCACACAAGAGCTGGAGGATTGCCTGCGCTCGCACCACCTGCTGGCGGTGCCCTCTACTTACGAGGGTTACGGCATCGTCTATCTCGAAGGCATGGGGTTTGGCCTGCCGGCAGTTGCTACCACCGCCGGGGCCGCGGGCGAGATTATCACACACGGGGTGGATGGCTTCCTTGTTCCACCCGAAGACGCCCCGGCGCTGGCTCGATGCCTGGAGCGCCTGGCGAAAGATCGCCCGCAGTTGACCGCCATGGGCCTGGCGGCGCGCCGGCGTTACCGGACGCAGCCTACTTGGGAGCAAACTGCGGGCAAGATCCGCGACTTCTTGCTGGCTCAAACCGGATCACCGGCCAGGGCGGAGTAGACCGGATGCCGGCTCCACGGACGTACAGTTTTACCCGTTATCTTTCGGCTAAGAAAAGCGTCGATGATCGCGCTCTGAACCGGCATGTGTGGGGCTCTCTCTTGCATGCTCTGCCGCTCAACGGGCTGGATATACCCCTGCGTGTCCTCGAGGTCGGCGCGGGGACCGGAGCGATGTTCGAGCGTATGCTCGATTGGAGCCTGCTGAAATTCGCCGACTATACGGCTCTGGATTTACATGAAGAGAATATCGCCTGCGCCCGGCAGGCCTTACCGGGATGGGCCATTCGTCGGGGGTATGCCTGTCAGGCTAATCCAGACGGCAGCCTGGTCTTCTCAGGCGATGGGTTGCGGGTCTTGCTGCACTTGGAAGCGATCGATTTGCACGAATTTATCGCCCGCCAGGCAGGGGCAGGATGGGATTTACTGGTTGCCCAAGCTTTCCTCGACCTGTTGGATATCCCGGCTATTCTTCCACCTCTGCTCAGCCTGTGCCGGCCCGGCGGGCTGTTTTACTTCACCATCAATTTTGACGGCCTCACGCTGCTCGAGCCCGCCATCGATCCCGCCTTCGATGCCCTGATCCAGGATCTCTATCATCGCACGATGGACGAGCGTATGGTTGGCGGTGTGCCCTCCGGGGACAGCCGCCTCGGACGCCATTTGTTCAGCTACCTCCAGGCTGCCGGGGCGCACATCATGGATGCCGGGGCCTCGGATTGGGTCGTCTTCCCCGTCTTGGGAGGCTACCCACAGGATGAGGCGTATTTTCTGCATTTCATCATTCACACCATCCACCAGGCGCTTGACGGAAATCAAGAGCTGGATGCGCCGCGCTTCGAGCGCTGGATCGCCGCGCGGCATGTGCAAATCGAGCGCAGCGAGCTGGTGTACATCGCCCACCAGCTCGATTTCCTGGGCAGGGTGGCGGGAGGCTAATGGCTCGGATTGGTTGATTTGCCAGGCTTGCCCGGAGCGTATATTCTGGAGCTTTACCTGATGATAATCCCTTACTTCATCGATCCTTATGGCTGGGAGCTCTGGAGAAGGCAACGGGAGGTCGGCGGGTTACCTTACGGTCATCTGTGTGAAGGTTGGATAGGCGTTGCCATCCAGGTCCTCGACGATAAATCCGACAATGTAAACCCCTGCGGCTGCGTCCAGGTCTTCCCAGGCGAACATCTGGTCGCCGAAGGTCAGGGTGTCGCTCTCCTGCACAACGTTACGGACCACGTTGCCGCTCTGGTTCAGGTCCATCCAGCGCTCCAGCAGGGTAACGCTGTCGCCGGTCTCGATGAGGTGTTCGGAATAGCTTCTCACGTGGCAAGAGAATCGATCTGGACGACTTCATTCCCGCGCAGGTACACCCGCGCCACCCGTGGCAGCAAGGAGGTGGTTACCTCGTAGTTGATCGTCCCCGCCAGCCCGGCCACTTCCTCGGCGCGGATCTGCTCATCCCCCTGTCGCCCGACCAGCACCACCTCATCGTCCTGCTGGGCACCCGGGATGCCGCTAACGTCGACCACGAACTGGTCCATGCACACCCGGCCGATCAGCGGAGCCCTCCGGCCGCGGATCAAGACCTGGCTCTTGTTGGACAGGAGGCGGTGGTAGCCGTCGCCGTAGCCCACCGGCACCAGCGCCGCCGTGGTCGGCTTGGTTGTGACATAGGTGCGTCCGTAGCTCACACCCGCCCCGGCGGGCAGCCGGCGCACGCGGCTGACCGTGCTCTTTAACGCCAGCGCCGGGCGGATCTTGAAGACCGGAGGCCACTCGCTGGAAGGGTCCATCCCGTACAGGGCGATCCCCGGGCGGACGGCGTCGAAGTGCGCTTCAGGCAGCGCCATCGTCGCCGCGCTATTGGCAGCGTGGACCATTGGGAAGGCGAATCCGGCTGCCTGAGCCGATTGGCGGACCTGGTCGAAAACTGCCAGCTGGCCGCGTGCGTGGGTGAGATCGGCCCAATCGGCGGTGGCGAAATGGGTGAACAGCCCTTCCAGCCGAATGCCCGGCAGGTGGGCGAGCTGGCGCAGAAAATCCACCACCTCGGTCGGCATCAACCCATAGCGGCTCATGCCGGTGTCAACCTTAACGTGGACCGGGACGCTGGCCCCCAGCGCCTCGGCGCGCGCGGACAGCGCCCGGGCGAATTCGATGCTCATCAGGCTGGGGGTCAACCGCTCCCGGACCACCAGCTCTGCGCCATCCGGCGGCGTGTAGCCCAGGATCAGGATGGGCGCCTGCAGCCCGGCCTGGCGCAGCTCAGCCCGGCGAAGCTCGGCACCCTCGATGGCCCGGTGCACCGCCAGCAGCTCCGCCCCGGCTTCCAGGGCGACTCTGGCCACCGGCACGGCGCCGTGGCCATAGGCGTTGGCTTTCACCACCGCGATCAGCTTGACACGCTCGCCGATATGTCTCTTGAACGCCTGCAGGTTGAAGGTGATGGCCTCCAGGTCGATCTCTGCCCAGGTGACGATGCCTTTTAACAACGCTCGCTCCGTTTTATTCGATGGCTAAATTTGGACTATTGTATCCGATGTGACAGGCTTATCAAGCCGGTATGTCTTATTATTGCAGCTTCATGCGTAAAAGTCATGTGTCATATATCCTGACCTGTGCATCCACTTGCCACTTTTACACCAGGCCATGGATGAACTCCGATAATTTTTGCCCAATATAGACTGTCTTGTGTTGTCTGGACAATCAAGATATAATTTGTCCTTATCGGTATCCCCAGATGATAAGGAGGTGATCTGTTAAAACGTGATTAAATAACATTGGACGGGTTGGGTTTTTCACAATTTCTATGTCTATCTAACTAAGGATACAAGGAGAATCGAAAGTGTTCAAGAGAAGTTCGCTCTATACATTGTTGGCTATCCTGGTTGTGGCTGCCTTCGTACTTTCAGCCTGCGCCCCCGCTGCGACTCCACAGGCCACCACTGCTCCACAGGAGCCCGCGGAACAGGCCACACAACCGCCCGCTGAGCCAGCCGCCGAGCTGGCAGTCGGCATCGTGTTGCCGACCAAGGATGAGCCGCGCTGGATCCAGGACGAGACGCGCTTCAAGGAAGCCCTGGAGGCTGCCGGGTACCAGGTTGAGATCTTGTTCAGCCAGGGCTCATCGGCCAAGGAGAAGGAGAACGTCGAGTCGCTGATCACCAAGGGCATCCAGGTGCTGATCATCTGCCCGCAGGACGGCACGGCCGCTGCGGCGGCGGCCC
>MGNS01000104.1:73507-73593 GCA_001795165.1 Chloroflexi bacterium RBG_16_57_11 | reverse complement strand
CCGCGGTTTATGCTGCCAAACCGGGCGGAGAAGTGGGGCTGGTGGGCATCCCGGCGGATGATCGCACCAGCTTTAGCGCAGCCACC
>MGNS01000104.1:69141-73494 GCA_001795165.1 Chloroflexi bacterium RBG_16_57_11 | reverse complement strand
GCTTGACCTTGCGGCTGTGCCGTCGAATGAAACATACCTACCCGCGCGCCATCGCTCTGGTCGAGCAAGGCCGGGTGGATGTGCGCTCGCTTTTGACGCATCGCTTTCCTCTTGAACAAGCCCAACAAGCCTTTGAGGTCGCTGCGCGTCGCGAAGGGCTCAAAGTAATCCTCGAAATTTAAACATCCATACGAACAAGGAGACATCATGACCACGGGTGTGAACACCAAGAAATATGCAATTGGCATCGATTTCGGCACTGAGTCCGGTCGAGCATTGCTGGTGGATGTGGCGACAGGTGAAGAGGTTGCCACTTTCGTCCACGTTTACAGCAATAAAGTCATCGACGAGAGGCTCCCCGGCACAGACATCCGGCTGGAACCGGATTGGGCTTTGCAAGATCCGAATGATTACATCGCGGTTTTTCAGAAAACTGTTCCTGCTGTACTCCGGCAGAGCGGCATCGACCCAGCCGATGTGATCGGGGTGGGCATCGATTTCACAGCCTGTACGATGATGCCGGTCAAGGCGGATGGCACGCCCTTGTGTAACCTGGCCGAGTTTCGCCTGAACCCCCACGCCTGGGTCAAGCTTTGGAAGCATCACGCCGCACAGCCGGAAGCCAACAAAATCAACGCCACTGCACAGGCGCTGGATCAAGCCTGGCTGGAGCGCTATGGAGGCAAAATCTCCTCGGAATGGTTCTTCTCCAAGACGCTGCAAATCCTGGACGAGGCGCCGGAAGTGTACCAGGCAGCCGATCGCCTGATCGAAGCGGCAGACTGGGTGATCTGGCAGCTGACCGGCGTCGAGACGCGCAATTCGTGCACCGCGGGATACAAAGCCATGTGGTCCAAGCGGGAAGGTTTTCCACCCGACGAGTATTTCAAGGCTCTCGACCCGCGCCTGGAGCATGTCATCGATGAAAAAATGAGCCGCCAGATCAGCCCGATCGGTGCGAAAGCCGGAGAGCTGACCGCGCAGGCTGCAGCCTGGATGGGATTGAAACCCGGCACCGCAGTGGCGATTGCCAACGTGGACGCCCATGTCTCCGTCCCGGCGGTGACGGTCACCGAGGTGGGGCGCATGGTGATGATCATGGGCACCAGCATCTGTCACATGGTGCTGGGCAAGGATGAGCACCTGGTCCCCGGCATCTGTGGTTACGTGGAGGACGGCATCCTGCCCGGCCTGTTTGGCTATGAAGCCGGTCAATCGTGCGTGGGGGATCACTTCGCCTGGTTTGTGGAGAACTGCGTGCCGGCGTCTTATGAACGTGAAGCTCAGGCGCGCGGCATCGATATCCACCAATTGCTGGAGGAAAAGGCCGCCGGGCTGAAACCCGGTGAGAGTGGCCTGCTGGCGCTGGACTGGTGGAACGGCAACCGGAGCGTCTTGGTGGATGTGGATTTGACGGGTTTGTTGTTAGGCGCGACGTTGGCGACGAAGCCGGAAGAAATCTACCGCGCCTTGATTGAGGCGACGGCTTACGGCACGCGGGTCATTGTAGAGGCCTTCGAGACCAACGGCGTGCCGGTGACGGAGCTGGTGGCTTGCGGCGGCCTGCCCGAAAAGAATAAGCTGTTGATGCAAATCTACGCCGATGTGACCGGCCGTGAGTTCAAGATCAGCGCCTCCAAGCAAGCTCCTGCGCTGGGCAGCGCCATGTTTGGGGCTGTGGCTGCGCACAAAGCCCGGGGTGGGTACGATTCGATCTTTGAGGCCGCCCAGCATATGGCGCGCTTGAAAGATGAAGTCTATCGGCCCATCCCGGAACACAAGCAGGTTTATGACCAGTTGTTTGCCGAATATGTGCGCTTGCATGATTACTTCGGCCGCGGAGAGAATGATGTCATGAAGCGTCTCAAGAAATTGAAGGCGGATATCCTGGGCGCAAATGCAGCCTGATGCGACGGGAGGTCAGGAACTGGCTTACCTGGCTTACCTGCCGCGTAATTTGCAGGACGCTTCATCCGGATGACACGCACCACCCTGGTGCGTTTTTCAGACCGTATTCCAATGATGGATGTTGCGCTTTTCCTGCGACCGGGTCGGGACTCGAAGAAGAATTAAAATGCACCCGGAATGACCCACAAGGGGAGGGTGCCATTCGGGGCCACACCCCAGCCGCCGTCCAGCAGGGTGCCATTCCAGTTGTAGATACTGTCGTCGGTCAGAGTGGATCCGGCGCCATCTGACATCAGGTAGTAAGCCGCCAGCCAGGCTTCATCACCGGTGAGCATGCGAAGCATATCGTTCTGGATCTCTTGGGCGCTGCGGGCGACGTTCCAGAGGCGCACTTCGTCGATCTGGCCTTGCAAGGTGTAGTTGCTGGTGGAGCTAAAAATTATCCCGCCCAGTGAGAGCACAGGATTAGAACCCTGGGGGAATGCGGTGTTGCCACTGGCCCGGCTGGCGACCTCAACCCCGTTGCGGAACAGTCTGAGCATGCCGTCGCTATGCACCAGTGCGACATGCATCCATTCGTTGGGGGTATAGGTCATGCTGATGATATCCATCGAGCCATCGTAGTTGAATGCCCAGATGCGATCCTGGCCATTGATGACCCCGCGGGTGAGACCCCATAGCTGGGGCCTGTCGCCGATGATGATATCGCAGGCGGCGATCGCGTTATTGGCGCAGGCGATAGAGGCACCTTCTGGCTTGACCCACAGCTCGACCGATTTGGTGCTGGTCCAGCTGGCGCCAATGATTTGGGAGGTGGCTGGCAGTTGCACAAGATCGTTAGCGCCATCGAACGACAGGGCGAAGTTGCTGCTTCCGGCAGGCGTGGCCGATGGAACGGGCGTCCAGGTCGTTGTGGGTGTGGACGGCTCGGGGGTGAGCGTAGGATCGGGCATGTTCGTGGGGGTGGATGGCTCAGGAGTAAGCGAAGGCTCGGGCGTGTTCGTTGGGGTGAAGGTATCCGTCGGCGTCCAGGTCAGTGTTGGGGTGGGTGATGGTTCCGGTGTGTCAGTAGGAGTAGCCGTTGGTACCACCGGCGTCCAGGTCGGGGTAAAGGTTTCGGTCGGCGTGGCAGTGGGCGGCCCGGGTGAAGCGGTGGGTGTTACGGGTGTGAAAGTTGGTGTTGGAGTAGGGTCGCCAAATGCATTCGAGGTGACCCATTGTGGGTACGAGCCATTCGGCGGCACAGACAGTTCGCCGTCGAGCAATGTCCCGTTCCAGTTGTTGACGCTATCATCGGTCAGGATCGTACCCGCGCCATCTGACATCTGATAGTAAGCCGCCAGCCCGGCTTCGCTCCCGGTAAGTATAAGATCTTTATTGGAAACGATTTCGGCGGTGCTGCGGGCGATATTCCAGATGCGCACCTCATCGATCTGGCCTTGTAAGGTGTAATTGCGTGAAGTGTTGAAGATCGAGCCGCCGATATATAGCATCGGCAGCGCTCCATTGCCTGGCTGGCGGGTCGCACCGCTGGCTACCGCGCCGGTTTCGACCCCGTTGACGTAAGCCCGGAGCATACCGTTGTTATGTACCAGGGCAATATGCACCCACTCACCGGTGGTGTAGGTCACGCCAATCTGTTTCATCCGGCCATCGAAGTTGAAGATCCAGATCCGATCCAGACCATTAATAATGCCGCGCGTGATACCCCACCATTCCGGCCGGTCACCGAAGATGTAATCGCAGGCTGCAACCACATTGTTGGCACAGAAAACTGCTGGGCCTTCAGGCTTGACCCACAGCTCAACCGATTTGGTCGTGGTCCAGGTGCTGGTGGCCATGATCGAAGCGGTGTATGTCAACCGCACCAGGTCATTTATCCCGTCGAATGCCAGGGCATAACCGGCGTTGTCCGCCCTCGTTTGGGTAGCAGGGACAGCCAGCAGCAAGCCGAAAAGTATTGTTGCGGCGACCAACACACGGCCAGCCGTGTAAAAATAAGAACCCAGGGATAATTTCATGATCAAACGTCTCCATAATCCCCTTAATGAGTACAGGATAATAGATATATTCAGCCTAATTGATGAGATTTATTATAGTTGAAATTCATCAATTTTTCAATCCTTTTAATGCATCGAATCCCATCGATCAGCATGCCGGTTTATCGATCCTTTTCCCCCTGGTTGATCAATGGACGAAACGCCGCAACCCTTGTACTGTAGCCGTGCGCTTTTGATTTTCTGACGATCAGAGGTATTATCTCATAACGAGCGGTAAGTAAATCGAGGGTAGAA
This sequence comes from Chloroflexi bacterium RBG_16_57_11, assembly GCA_001795165.1. Taxonomy (GTDB): domain Bacteria; phylum Chloroflexota; class Anaerolineae; order Anaerolineales; family UBA4823; genus RBG-16-57-11. The sequence goes on along the minus strand of MGNS01000104.1, from coordinate 69,292 downwards.
TAAAATAATTTACTGTATTGTCATCGCTGCTGCTGGCGAGATTGGCGTTGCCGGCTGCATCGAGGGCCACACCGCCGTCGATCGATGCAGCCACCGTCTCGCCATTCGCCATGCCGCTGATCGCTGCATTGTAAGTCATGGGCCCGCCAGA
>MGNS01000104.1:65812-69126 GCA_001795165.1 Chloroflexi bacterium RBG_16_57_11 | reverse complement strand
CGCCGATGGTCACATCTTCGGCAGTAAAGCCTTCCACCGGTTCAGAGAAAATAACGGTGAAGTTGACCGGTGTGCTGTTGGTCGGGTCTTCCTGACCATCCGCCTGGTTGATGGTAACTGTTGGGGGGGTATTGTCATATGTCACGCTGTGGTCCGTGCTGGTGCTGGCCAGGTTGGGGTTGCCGGCTGCATCGTGGACCACACTGCCTTCGATCGATGCAGTCACCGTCTCGCCACTCACCATGCCGCTGACCGCCACGTTGTAGGTCGTGGGCCCGCCAGATACATCGACTAAGGCTGTCCCGGCAACCCCGCTGATCGTTACATCTTCGGCAGTGAAGCCTTCAACCGGTTCAGAGAAAATAACGGTGAAGTTGACCGGTGAGCTGTTGGTCGGATCGACCTGGCCAGCTGCCTGGTTGATTGTCACCGTTGGTGGGAGGTTGTCGAAAACCACGCTGTCATCCATACTGGTGCTGAGACTGTTGCCAAGTGAAGAAGCGTTCTGGGCAACCCCAGCAGGGATAGCGGCGCTGACTTTGCCTTCACCGTCCATGCCGGTGATCGTAACGGTGTAGCTGGCGCCACTGCCTTCGATGGCAGCCATCAGCGTTCCCCCCACGGTGCTGGCGCTGAGGTCCACATCCGTCGGGTCGGCGAATCCGGTGACTGCCTCGCTGAACACCACGTCGAAGGTAATCGGTGAAGCGTTGGTTGGATCGGCCTGGCTAGCACCCTGGTTGATCGTGACGGATGGCGGTATAACGTCAAAAGCCCCTGAAGCCACCCATTGAGGCGGCAGGTCGTTCGGTGGCACACCCCAGCCGCCATCATAAAGGGTCCCGCTCCAGTCGTTCACGCTGTCATCGGAGAGAATGAGGCCGGCGCCATCAGACATCTGGTAATAAGCAGCCAACCCGGCTTCGCTTCCGTTGAGCAATAAGCGCATGTTGGCGTTGATCTCGGCCGCGCTGCGCGCGACATTCCAGATGCGCACTTCGTCGATCTGGCCTTGCAGGGTGTAAATACGTTCGCTATTGTATATTAATCCGCCTATGACTAACCTGGGATGAGCACCGGTGCCGGGTTGCAGCGTAGCGCCAGAGGCTCTTACACCAACCTCAACGCCATTTTTATATGCTCGCAGCACACCACCATCGTGTACCATTGCCAGGTGTACCCATTGTCCTTCAGAATAGGGCACGCCAATCTGGTCCATACTGCCATCGAAACTGAATATCCAGATGCGGTCCTGGCCCCCAATAATCCCGCGTGTGATGCCCCACCATTCCGGCTTATCCCCAAAGATGTAATCACAGGCCGCGACGGCTTCCATTGCACATATTGCGGCTGGACCTTTAGGCTTGACCCATACTTCAACGGTTTTGGTCGTGATCCAGGTGCTCGCCATGATCTGGACCGTTTCCGGAAGCATCACCGAATCATTAACCCCGTCAAAAGCCAGCGCAAAACCGGCATCATCGGCGCGCGTCGGAATCGCCGGCGCGGTGAACAGGAGGGCAACCATCAACACCGTGAGGATCGAAAGACGCCCGGCCAGGGAAAGGTTGGAATGATGTGTGCGCTTCATGTGCGATGACCCCACCAGAATGCAAAATTCAGCAAGTCATCCTATAACTTACTGATCCGATCGATATCGAGTATCCGCAATGATTATAATTTAGAAATCAAGAATCGCCGATTATCTTGCCCTGCCTTGCAATATTGTTCATTTCCACCCCTCAGCTGGGAAAAGCTCTTAAATAAATGTTCCTATCTGGAGGGCAGCAACAGCCGTTAATCGGCTGTGCCAGCCAGGTCACCGGCTTAATACCGGCTTGCGCACGACGCCCAATCCAGGCCGCTCTGGCAGGACCAGCCGCGCCTTGTCATACCGGAGGCCGTCGAAGGGGTCGTTGCGGATCATCAGCGGCCCGTCCAGGTCGGCATAATCGCACAGCGGCGACAGGTGAGCCGCGGCGGTCACGGCCAGGGAGGTTTCAACCATGCTGCCAAGCATGATCTGCATATCCAGGGCGTGAGCAGTATGGATGGCGCGTAAGGCTCCACGCAGCCCACCGGCCTTGGCCAGCTTGATCACCACCCCATCCACTGAGCCGGCGTGAGCCGCCACGTCGTGCGCGGTCAGGATATTTTCATCGGCAAAGATGGGCACGCCCGGCTTCTTTGCCCGCAACCAGCGAAGCCCTTCGATATCCCCCACCGGCAGCGGCTGCTCGACAAATTCCAGGTCAAACTGCGCCAGGCGCGGGATGATTGCTGCCGCGTGTTCCCGGCTCCACCCGGCGTTAGCATCTACCCGCAAAGGGCCGTGATGTACCTGGCGGATCGCAGACAGGATCGCCTCATCGTCGGTTGCGCCCAGCTTTATCTTGAGGATGGGCATATCAGCCGCTTTGGCCCACTCCGCCATCACCGCTGGCTCATCAATGGAGATGGTGTAGGAAGTCTGCGGGGCGCGCTCGGGGCTCAAGCCGAGCAGACGGTAAAGTGGCTGTCCCAGGCGCTTACCCAGCGCGTCATGCAGCGCCAGGTCAATCGCCGCACGGGCTGCCGCCGATCCGGGTGGGAGGCTGGCAAGCTGGTCTTCCATCTGGAATGGATCCCAATCCCGGTCGATCACACCTTCGAGATAGGCGATGATGCCTTGCTGCGATTCGCCATGGTGTGGCACGCCCGCCGCCTCGCCAATTCCGGCCTCCTCGCCTGCGCCGATTTGCGCCAGGACGTTATGGCGCTGGTCGCTGGCGCCATGGGCGATGCGCCAGGTGTGACGTAAATCAAGGGTATAGGGCTCCCAGGACAGCTTCATCCGAACCTCCGCACGCCTGCCAGGCTTTCTCGCAACCAGAGGCGGTAGATGGGGATACGTGGATCCAGGCTGTTAAGCACTACGCCCCCGGCAGCGCTGGTGGCGTGAAGCACTTCATCGCCGCCCAGGGAGATGGCAACATGCGTGATGGATGCGTAGCGGGCGTTGGGCTGATCGGGGTCGTGCTCACCGAAGTAGATCAGGTCGCCGGGTTGCGGCGGCCCTTCGACCGGTTTGCCCTGGCGGAATTGCTGGTCGGCGTCGCGAGGTAACGTAACTCCCATGAAGCCCCAGAAGGCCCCGGCGAGACCGGAGCAGTCGAAACCAAAGGGGCTGCGTCCGCCCCATTGGTAAGGGACGCCGATGAAGCGTCGCATCAAATCCAATGCGAACTTGATCCCTTGAGCGTCTGGCTTCGGGCAGCGCTCGAGCGGCAGCAGACCGCTGAGCCTCACCCACCAGCACCGCCCGTCTGGGAGGC
>MGNS01000104.1:65691-65803 GCA_001795165.1 Chloroflexi bacterium RBG_16_57_11 | reverse complement strand
CTTCGTTGCCGTCCTCGGCTTCAACGGGCACACTTACGCCGAAAGGCAGCTTGCCGGCGTGATCTCCAGGCTGGGTGGCGGCCGCCTGTCTGGCGGGAAGCAGCTCCGCCAG
>MGNS01000104.1:64091-65594 GCA_001795165.1 Chloroflexi bacterium RBG_16_57_11 | reverse complement strand
GCACCCAATCGCCCCTGTCCTCGAGGATGCGCACCGCCTCGCCCAGCAAGGCCTGGCTGACCTGTTCGGATCGTCTGCTTGGCTCTTGCCGCAGGTCGATCACCCCCCAATTCACCAGCGCCCAGGGGGTGTTGTCATTGAGAAAGACCGACACTGCCGACCCATCGACCGGTGCCTGTACCACGCCTCTCAGGCGTTCGATAGCTGCCTGGCGCTGGTTTTCCACCAGCACCGTCCCGGAGAGCATGACTTTATGCTCAACCGTGTTGATCCTTGCCTGGAGGTCAAAAATCCATTCCCGAGAGTCGGCGAAGCGGTCCACGCCCAACCTGTAAAGCGCCTCACTGGCTTCGTCCCCTCGGCGATCCAGGAAAGATTCGATCCGCTCGATCCACTCAAACAGCCGCTCCAGGTGCACATTGTGACCCACACCCGGCGGGATCCAGAGCTCGGCATAAGGGATATGCTGGGCAATGAACTGGGCGTGACGGGCTGGAGCGTTCACCCGGTCATGCTGCCCCTGGACCACCAGTGCCGGGCGCAGAACCTGTTGCAAATCTTCCGGGGTGTAGCACGGCTGGGTAATGATTTCCTGTACCGTCAGCCGGAGCAAATCTCGCCAGTATTCCGGTCCATGGGTATCCCCATGCAGGGCGATCATGCTGTCCTTCCAGCCCGGCGACTCGCGCTCCACCCGCTCCGGATCAAAGATGGCCGGCTCCTTGTCGACCAGATCCTGGCTGACGTAGGCATTGGCCGCCTGAAGCACCGCGCTTTGCACCACCTCTGGATGTTCCATCAGCATGACCAGGGCGACATTGCCACCATTGCTGTGGCCGATCACTTGCGCCCGCTCATAACCCAGCAGGCGCACCAAAGCGGCCATATCGTCCGCCATCTCTTTGAAGCTGTACGAAAGGTTTGGATTGCTGCTTTGCCCGTGGCCGCGGCAATCGGGCACGATCACCCGCCGATGAGGCGCCAGTAAAGGCGCCACGAGCTCCCAATCACCCTTCCCGGTAACGGTTGAGCCGTGGATCAGCAATACGGGGGCCTGACCGGGCCGGTCTTGACCGAAGGTTTCGTAATAGATACGCGCCCCGTTGATCTCGATGTAGGCCATCACCTTATCCCCTGGCCAGGCCCAACGCCGTGCGGAACGCAGCGTAGATTGTGACCATGTCCTCTGCGGAATACTCGATGCGGCGCTCTGTGCGGCGAGCGCCGGGCAGCAGCGCCGCCTTGTCCGCCATTTCGGATTGCACGAAGTCGATCGCCAGATGGATTGGCGGCTGCAGGCGCAATGGCTGTGGCGCCTGGCCATTCACCAGCCGCTGAACGGCCTTCCTGGCGCCGGCCTGGATCATCTCCTGGGTAACTGGCGGCGGCAACAACTCGGCTGCCATGCGACTGCTGGCGGTCTTGACGATCACGGTCTCCACCGGGCCGAGCAGGGCCGTCGCTTCGGCGCAGGCAGCCTGGTCGCCGGAGATCATCAGCACA
>MGNS01000104.1:60643-64007 GCA_001795165.1 Chloroflexi bacterium RBG_16_57_11 | reverse complement strand
GCTCATCCGACCAGGTGTGCTCCAGGATGGCGTTCTGCGATCCGATACGGGCATGGTAGCCGACATACAGCATGCCATTCACGCCCATCTGGATCCCCTGTACCATCGATAATTGCTAGGGGGAGCCGCTATTCAACCGCGCTCGCGGGTCAAGCTCTTCGATCAAGATATTGCGCCCATTGTTATGACCGTCGCTGACGGTCACCTGGCTGGCACCGCCCTCGAAGGCCCCGCGGATGGCTGCATTCACGTCTGCTGTCATCAGGCGGCGAAAACGAGAGTACTCTGCATGGTTAGGGTTCACCTGGTCCCAGCTTACCACCCCGGTGATGCCTTCCATATCTGCTGCGATTAGAATTTTCATTTGTTTGTTTTCTCCTGATAATCGAGCCGGTTCAGGGTCGCGGTGGCAACTTTGGCGCGGCTTTGCTCGGTTTCTGTGAAAAGTCCGGCAGGGCAGGGGGGTTAGTTTCCAGCAGGTGCATGGCCTCGGCGATCGCCCGCTCGAGCTGCGGGTCGCGCCCCTGGGCATAATCCTGGGGCAGGATATCGACCTCGACATCCGGATCGGTGCCATAATTCTCCACCTGCCAGCCCACATCCGAGAACCAGAAGGCGTACTCCGGCTGGGTGATGGCAGTGCCATCCACCAGGAAACGGCTGGGGTTGATGCCGACCACCCCGCCCCAGGTGCGCATCCCCACCAGCGGGCCCAGTTTCATCAGCTTGAAGGCGTGCGAGAAGATATCCCCGTCCGAGCCAGCGAATTCGTTGGTCAAAGCCACCATCGGACCGGCGATGGCGTATTCCGGGTAGGGTTGGGGGAGCTGCATCCAGCGCACCACCACGTAGGCTACCCTGCGCCGGGCCAGCTTCTCCAGGATCAGAGACGAGACATGCCCGCCACGGTTGAAGCGCACATCCACGATCAGCCCGTCACGCTTAACTTCCGGCAGGAAGCCGCGGTGGAACTCGGCAAAACCCGCCGCGCCCATGTCAGGAATATGCACATATCCGATTCGCCCATGGCTGGCTTCATGCACTAGCTGGCGGTTGTGGTTGACCCATTCCCGGTAGCGGAGTGAATCTTCGCTGTACAAGGTTTGCACGGTTACTGTTCGCAGGCCGTTGCTCGCAGTTTCCGGCGCAGCGGTTTTTTCTGCCGGAGATACAGTCAAGGAGACTTCTTCGCCAGCCAGGTTGACCAGTGCCATGCCCGGCGAAAGTCGGCGGCTCAGGCGCTTGCCGTTGATTGCCATCAGCAAGTCGCCGACCTGGATGTTCACGCCAGGACGGTGTAGCGGCGAGTCAGCCTGTGCTTCCCAGGCGTCCCCGTGGTGAATGGCGCTGATCTGCCAGGCGTCCGCCTCCTGGCTGTATTCGAAATCCGCGCCCAGATATCCCTGCACATAGCGCGGCTCGGGGCGGTAATCGCCGCCGAATTCGTAGGCATGCGACGTACCCAGCTCTCCCTGCATCTCCCACATCATGTCTGAGAACTCCGAGCGACAACCTACCCGGTCAAGCAGCGGTAGATAGCGATCATAGATGGCGATCCAATCCACCTGAGACATGTCCTCAGTCCAGAACTGGTCGCGTTGTAAGCGCCAGGCTTCACGATACATCTGCCGCCATTCGGCTCCTGGCACCACCGACACTTTGGCTCGCCCCAGGTCGATCCAACCGCCCTTGCGATTAAAGCTATGGCTCTCGTTGCTTGCTTTATCGCCCGCTTTAACCACTCGTAAGGAGTACCCTGAGCGATAAATCATCGTCCGGCCGTCTGCAGAAAGCTTGAAGCTGGTCACATCCGTGTAAAGGGTCTCTTCCTTTTGTTCTTCGTAGTTATAGCAAAGCAGTGTGCCATCCGCCGCCTGCGCATTGGAGTACCAGGTTTGTTCCAGAGCGCCGTGAAGCGGGTAACGGCTGTACAATACCTTGCCGTCCTGAGTGCCCAGGATGCGTCCATAAAGACCCTCCTGCACCGGGAAAGGAACAATACGCTCCTGGATGTTCTCCAGGTCGATTTGGACCTTCTGAGGCGCTTTTTTCTCCGTATCCCCCTGCTCCTTGGCTTGGCTCTGCTCATCTGGCTGATCTCCTGTAGGGGTCTCAGCATCCTTTTCTGCTGTGTCTTTGCTTTTCTTTTCGTCTTGGGACTCTTCGCTGGGTGGTCTGGGAATAAACGGCGATTCAAGGTCTTTGCGCAGGGTTATCAAATACGGTTTCTCGCCGCGCGGAAAGCTCAGCTCGAAGTGCAGCGCGTCGTACATCGGGTTGAATATGCGTTGCGAGAGGAAGTAAAGGTATCGCCCCTGAGGATCAAAGGCTGGCATGGTATCTTGCAGCATTGACTGGGTGAGCTGGGTGATCTCGCCGCTCTCGGTCTGCCAGAGCTTGATCACAGATGATTCAAGCGACACGGATGCGCTGTAGGCCACCCATTCTCCATCCGGCGACCAATTGAAGCCGCGGATGTGGGAAGCCACGCTGTGATCAATCAACCGCACCTGGCCATCCTCCAGATCCAGCCACATTAGCTCGTAGCGGTGATTGCTGAAGACGATCTGTTCCTTTACCGGGTTGACCGCCAGATCCACGGGTCGTCCGATATCTCCGGCTGAGATCAGCCTGGCCTGCGGCTGGCCGTCCGTCTGGCTGAAAATCACAAAGGTTTCCTCTCCTGGACCATCGGTCACTGCAATCAGCCGCTTGCCATCCGGCAGCCACTGCGGCAACCGGTAACGGATCCCTACAGTCTGTCCCTCCTCGGCGAGAGTGGAGTCGTCTTCGCCGAGCTGTAACGCCGGTCCGTCCCAGTTTGAGAAAGTGAACAATTTTCCGCGCGCGGTGATTGCGGTTGCCTGCCCCTTGGGGTGCAGCGCCCAATCCTCCAGGTAGCTGGCTGCGTAGACAAATTTGCGATTGCGCTGGACGCGCGGTGAATGATACGCCACCGGGATCTGTTCTACCCGCTCGGAAGCGGTGTCGTACAGGTACAGATCAGCCCCGGCGTGGTAGACGATGCGCTTTCCATCCGTCGAGGCGTTACGGGCGTAATAATCTTCATGGTGTGTGTGACGGCGCAGGTCCTCGCCAGAGGGCAGGCAGGAGTACAGGTTGCCGCTGCCTTCGTGATCTGAGATGAAGTAAATTCGCCCCGAGGCCCTGCCATCGTGCAGCCAGAGCGGGGAGGTCAGGTTGCTCAACCCGGGGAGAAGTTGCTTGAACTCACCCCGACCACTTTCATCGATCCACAGTTGTCCGGCTGTGCCGCCGCGGTAGCGCTTCCAGCGGGCCGGCTCGTCTGTGTTGCGCCCGAGCACAACTCCACCGTTCGGGCCAAAGGCTATCGCCCGTGCCA
>MGNS01000104.1:54475-60619 GCA_001795165.1 Chloroflexi bacterium RBG_16_57_11 | reverse complement strand
GCCCGCCGGGTCGATCGTGTACAGGTAACTGAAGCGCAGGTACCAATGCTCGGCGCTATTGGCAAAGACGATTTGGCCGTCGCTCGTCCAGCCCAAGGCCAGGCATAAAACTCCGCCCATATAGGTCAGCCGCTTTGCCGCGCCCCCGCTGGCCGGCATTACGTAAATTTCCGCCTGGCCTTCCTCGCTGCCCACGAAAGCCAGCTGGCTCCCGTCTGGGGAAAAGCACGGGCGGCTGGTCTTGCCCAGATTGGAGGTCAAGCGACGGGCGATCCCACCGGTGGTAGATACCGACCAAAGATCGTCCTCGCTGACGAAAACCACAGTATCTTGATAGAGCGTTGGCTGGCGGTAATAACCCTGGAGCATTGAATCTCCTTCGGATAGGTTGGTTCGTGGATAACCTGGTACGACGACAGGCAAAGTTTACCATAATTGGGCGGACTTCGAGGCAGGGCTAATACAGACCAGCGCCGTCCAGGAGGCGATGCGATAATTATTCCATTCGGGAGGAATTTCACGGAATTGCGTGTTCCCGCAGCCAGGAGGCGATATCCTCAATCGCCAATGTGGACTGCGCTGCCGCTATCGCCAACCCCTCGAGATCTGGATTCGAGGGTGTAAGACGGAAACCATTTCTCACCAGGAACAAGCCCGCTGCCGCTACACCCGTGCGTTTGTTCCCATCGATGAATGGGTGATTGCGGATTAGCGAATCGAGCAGCGCCGCAGCTTTGGAAAAGGGGTCCGGATATAAATCTTGTCCTTCAAAACTTGCCTGTGGTCTTCCCACGGCTGAGAGCAGCAAACCCAGATCCCGCACGCCATGGCTGCCGCCTGTCTCATCGATCAGGCGCGCGTGTAGAAAGAGGATCTGCTCTACCGTTAGAAAGCTCATTCCTTTGAAAGCGCTTCCAGCGCGGGACGATACTGCTCGATGAACTCCGCTACCTGGCGGGCAAAGTTTTCATCCACGCCGGCAATCGCCAGTGGCTTCTCGACCGGGGTAATCACGATTTGTCGCTTCTCGCGATCCAGATCGACAGCCACCTCCATCCCTTCTGCCAGGCCTAAATAATCCAATGCGTCTTTGGGCAAGGAAATGACCAGGCTGTTGCCGGTCTTAAATACTTTTCTCAGCATCGCAACTCCTAAATGTAATTACGTTGTAAGTATATCATATCCCCATGACTGTCCGGAAAATCCTGTCCCGGCTTTCATGGTATGATACCCGCGTATGCGCACCCGACTGCGGATCGTCATCAGCCTGCTCCTGCTCCTGCAAGCGCTTCCGGCGCACCGAGGGGTTCGCGCCGCTACGTCGCTCTGGCAGCCGCTTACCCCGGGGATCGAATATCGCGAGTTTCACCTCCCCGGCCCGAACCGGGTTTATGTCGCCCGTATGCAGCGCGCGAATCCCCAGGTGACTCTGGAGAGCAGCATCGGCCAGGGGCGATTGAGCGGCGGCTCAGAGACCGTGCGCGATCAGGCAGTCCGCTACGACCAGGCGCTCAATGCCTGGGGCGGCGAGTGGGGACCACGAAACCAGGTGGTCGTCGCCATCAACGGCTCGTTCTTCGACACCCAAACCGGCGTGCCCTGGAGCGGGCAGATCCACTCCGGCTGGTATGCCAAGCGCTTTACCGATCGCCAGAACAGCAGCGGCTTTGTCTGGACGGATGATCGCCGCGCTTTTATCGGCGCCTGCGTGGTGCACCGCCCCGGCAAGCAGATCATCACCCTGGAAAAGACGGGTGAGGCTTTCCCGTTTGATGGCATCAACCTCCCGCATAGCGAGAACGACCTGATCCTGTTTACGCCGCAATATGACGCTGTCACACCAGTGATGAAGGAAAGCGATCAGGGGATCGATATCCTTGTCGAGCTGCGCCAACCCCTGGGCTTTGCTCCGGAGCCCAGCATGATTTCGGGCGTCGTGCGCCAGGTAGTCGAAGCCAAAGGTTCGATGCTGATCCCCTTCGATCACGTGGTGCTCTCGGCGGTGGGCAAAGCTGCTCGTTCCCTGCTGGGTAAGATCGCCGTCGGGGATAAGCTGGGCGTTTCGCAGGAGCTGCGCCATTTCCTGCCCGATTGCCAGACGCCTAACCCGCAAAGCTGGGAAGGCGCTTACGCCAGCGTGTCGGGCAGCTTCACCTTCTTGAGCGATGGGATCATCGCGGCTCTGGATGACCTGGGCGCGGTGCTGCGAAACCCGCGCACCGCCATCGCCTTTAACGAGGAGCATGTTTTTTTCATCGTCGTGGATGGGCGCGATCGCTTGCGCAGCCTGGGGATGAGCATGGCCGAGCTGGGGGTCTTCGCCAAGACTCGCTTGGGCGCAACCTGGGGCATTGCAATGGATGGCGGCGGCTCGTCCACCATGGTTGTCAACGGGGAGGTGGTCAACAGCCCAAATGCCGAGCTGGACAAGCCTGCGCCATCTGTAACAACCTCACCGACCGAGGCGGCTGGCTCTCCTGCCAGGATCGAGCGGGTGGTCGCCAACGGCATGCTGATGGTGGTGGTGCAACCTGAAGAGCGATCGGATCGATTTCGGGCTGGCCAAACGGTATCGATCATCGAAACGAGTGAAGTTAACCTGCGCCTGGGACCGGGCACCAACTACGCCCCGCTGGGGGTGGTCACCCCGGGCCAGCAAGGCACTATCCTTGATCACCTTCTGAATGGGGTCTTGGCAAAAGGCTATTACTGGTGGAAAATTGATTTCGGCGGCCTGGTGGGCTGGGTGAACCAGGATTCACTGGGGTGAGCTCGATTAGATGCATTTAGGTGCATTGCACTTTAAAAGTGCAATGCACCTGGCTTGGAGGCAGGATGGAATTGGTCATGACTTCGTTTTGGGGAGGGCAAAATGGACTTCGATCTTTCGGATGAGCAACGGATGTGGCGGGAAGCCCTACACGACTTCGTCGCCCGCGAGGTCAAGCCGCGGGCGCACGAGGTGGACGAGGAAGCGCGCTTTAATTGGGAGGCAGCCCGTAAGATGGGTCCTTTGGGGTTGTTGGGTCTGAACGTCCCGGAGGAATACGGCGGTGCGGGGGTGGATCCGGTCAGCGCCGCTATTGCCATCGAAGAGCTGGGCTGGGGCTGCGGCAGCACCGCTCTGGCGATCTCGGCTCACAATGGGCTTGGTTGCGCCCCCATCGCCCTGTTTGGCACGCCGGATCAGAAAGGACGCTTCCTTCCCCCAGCCGCCAGCGGTCAGGGCAGGCTGGCAGCCCTGGCGCTGACCGAGCCAGGGGCCGGATCCGATCTTAAGGGAGTGCGCACCCGGGCCGTGCGCCAGGGGGAGGAGTGGGTGATCGATGGCAGCAAGGCGTGGTGCACCAACGCCAGCATTGCTGACTTTATCGTTACCCTTGTGCGGACGGATACGGCCGGCGGCTCGCGCACGTTGTGCATGGTGATCGTTCCTACAGACATCCCTGGGGTGCATATCGGACCGCCTGAAAAGAAGATGGGATTGAAAGGCTCGCCCACCAACGCGGTCACCTATGAGGGTGTGCGCGTGCCGGCGGATTACCTGTTAGGCCCCGAGGGAGGTGGTTTGCCTCAGGCCCTGGTGGTGCTGGACGGCGGCCGGATCAGCATCGGCGCCCTGGCCGTTGGCCTGGCCCAGGCGGCTTTCGAAGCCGCTCGCCAGTACGCCCGAGAGCGGCAGGCGTTTGGTCACCCCATCGCCGACTACCAGGCTATCCAGTGGATGCTCGCCGATGCCGCCACGCAGATCCACGCCGCCCGCCTGATGATTTATCAGGCTGCCTGGCTTAAAGGGCAAGGGCGGCCTTTTACGAAGGAAGCCTCGATGGCCAAGCTGTTCGCCACCGAAATGGCCGAGCGTGTCTGCCGGGACGCCATTCAGATCCACGGCGGCTATGGCTATAGCCGGGAATACCCGGTAGAGCGCATCTATCGCGATGCGCGGCTGATGACCATCGGCGAGGGCACCAGTGAAATCCAGCGCCTGGTGATCGCCCGCCAGGTGCTGGCGGAATAGCGCATCAGGGTGCTGCATCCGGCGCCGGCGGTGCCGCACAAGCCTCCAGCCCACCGTTCTGGGAGGAATTATCATACCATGGGCCAAATGGCTCACCCTGGTCTGGGATATCGGTGGGCAGGCTCGCAGCGTCGTAGGTTGCGTTGCGAACCTCCTTCCCTGTAGCAGCGTCGAAAATAACGAAATCCTCCTCGCCAGGGAGCCTGGGGAGTTCGCTGATCAGGAGGATCTGGTCGCCAGCCGGGCTCCAGGCCAGGCTGTGGGCCTTGTCCAGGATTGCCAGCATTCGCAGCTCGTCCGCTTCCAGATCCGCCAGGTACAGGGAATCGTTATATTCTCCTTTGCCCAACAAAGCTAACTGGCGACTGTCTGGGGAAAAGGCCAGCTCGCTAACATTGGCGATCGGGAGGTTGCGCTGTGTGCGCGCACCCATAACGGTAAGGTCGAGCAAGTAAACGGAAGGGGATGAACGCGCGGACAGCAGTGGATGGCTGACGGCTGCGATTCGCCTGCCATCCGGCGAGCGCTCGCAAACCATCCACCATGGGTTGGCAAATGTAGCGCTTCCCAGGTGATATGTCTCCGCGAACACCTCCACCATGGCAGCGGGGGAGTGTAGATCGAAATCCGCTGGATAGAGAAAGCTCAATTGACTTTGGGCCGGATCGAAGCCTGTTGGCGGGGTAGTGAAGGGAGGCTGGGGATCGCCAGAACGAACCTGTGTGCTGGGAAGGACCGGGGTAACGCGCGACGGCCTCCCTCGTGGGTCAAAGGCGAAGTTTCCCCAGTACGGGTTTTCGAAGTCGAACAGGCTTTGATTTGGGAAAGCTGTGTCGAAAGCAATGCGGGTGAAAATAACCTCGATTGCCGGGCTGGTATCGCCGGGATTACGAAATTGCTGGTGGCGCAGGACAAAGCTGTTCTGGGTGTCCAGCCACAGCCGGGCGGAGCGGGCCCCAGTGGCATCCAGCAATTCGACCACCAGGGTGGCTCTGCCGGCGACCTGGTCAAGCTCCACGATACGAATTTGCCAGTTGCGTGGGTTGATCCTCTCACCTCCAAGGGTCTTTAATGGATCGAAAATCAGCCCCAGTGCACCCACAGACGGGCGCTTTTGTGGTCCTGTGTTGACCAGTTCTAAGCGCGGGGTGGAATTGTCATCGAATTTCACCGCGTATAGCTGGCCATGGTTGCCTATCCAAACTTCGTCCGGCGGCCCTGCCATTAGACCATTCTGTATACGCGCCTGATCCTCGCTCAGCCAGATCTGGCTACGGAAGGTTCGATCTGGCCCCAGATAGCCGGGCGGCCCGTAGAGGATGGTGGCCATTTCGCCCCAGGCGGTCTGCCAGAACTGGTCTCCAATGCTCAGGCGCTCCAGGATCGAGATCGGGCTGGAATCGACCGTCAGCGGGGGAAGGCGCACCGATGGCTCAACCGGGCTGGGGGTAGGATAGCGGGTCGGTCGAGGTGTGGTGTGAGGGTCGACCTGGACCACTGAGGCGGTCTCCCGCCTCACCGGGCGGGTTGCCAGGATTGTGTTGGTGGGTGGCATGGGTGTTACCGTGTCGGGGGCGAAAAAATCGTAGCCGATGAAATCGGACGCCATGATCAGCCCGGCAACCCCCAGAGCGACCAGCCCCAGCAAGACCAGCTCCTGCAACAATACCCATCTGCGCCGGACGGTAGTGCGCTTTTCTGCCTGCTCGACGACCTTGCCCGCCAGCGCCTCAAGCTGTTCGTCCTCCAGAACGGGTGCCGTGTAGCGCTGTTGTAAAGCCTGCCGCCAGGAGGGTCCGGTCTTTACATCGTTGGTTATCTCTGCTGGTAGCCCCGCCTTGGTCAGCATGGTCTGTGGTTCTTTTTCTAGCTTGTCCAACCGGGATTTCACCCGGCTGGCGTCCCGATTGAGGGCGTCAGCAATTTGCTGGGGATCGAGGTCTGCTAAAGCGAATAACAGCACAGGCAGATCTGCGCGGCGCTCCTGGAGGGTAGATTTCGGCAGCTCCTGAAACAGAAAAGAAAAAAACCAGGTCGGTATGTCGGTTTTGGCCCGGTAACGATACGCCTGTTGGACGGCTCTGGCGAAGGTATGGATGAGTAATTCATCCCTACGCAGCGGATCG
>MGNS01000104.1:53524-54455 GCA_001795165.1 Chloroflexi bacterium RBG_16_57_11 | reverse complement strand
TCGATATACTTGCGCGTAGTATGCGTGGAGCAATCCCTCGGCAACCAGGGCTCGATCGGCCTGCCCGCTCTGCAGCAACCATTCCAGGTCTGCCGAGAGGTCCGGCGATCCAATGCCCAGGTCGGATGTCTCCCCCCAACCGTTACGATAGTCTTTCATAACCCTGCGGCTGCGGCGGTTGCAGGGTCAAGCACCTTCCAATGTGTAAATGGCCAATAGACCACCACAGCCTTACCGATAATATTATCCACTGGTACCATACCCCATAAATGTGAATCGGATGAATTGTTGCGGTTATCTCCCAGGACGAATACCCTGCCCGGTGGCACCTTCCATACGCCATGATAGTTGGGCGGCCCCGCCTCGTATGATTCCTGCAGGGGCAGGTCGTTGATATACACCATTCCATCGGTTACCCGAACCGTATCGCCGGGCAAGCCAATCACACGTTTGATGTAAGGCTCATTTTCTGCCTCTATAGGCGGTTGGAAGACGACCACATCCCGGCGATTTAGCTCGCCAAGCTTATAGGCCAGTTTATTGACCAGCACAAAATCGCGCTCAAAAAGTGTTGGTTGCATGCTGATCGATTGAATCCGGATGCGCACCGTGGCGAAGTTAATGGCAGCAAATAACAACAGGGAAAGCAGGATGGTCTGCCATACTTCCTTGAAGAGTCTGCGGAGCGGATTGGGTCGATCATTGTGTGCATCGTTTTGAGGTTCGTTTAAATTTGTCATAATCGGTGTTAGCGTTAATGTTTGCAGGCGAGCTCACTCAATCGTGACAGCCTGGTGATTGCTTTCAGCTTGAGGATCCTCTTGAAGGAGCTGTACGGCGTGTGGCAAGACCGCCACGATCGTTTGCAAGTTTTCTACCGCTCCTTTAGGGCTGCCGGGCAGGTTGACGATCAGACTGCGCTTTCGGATGC
>MGNS01000104.1:43395-53513 GCA_001795165.1 Chloroflexi bacterium RBG_16_57_11 | reverse complement strand
TGACCTGTAAGCTGGCAAAGCGCATCGCCTCCGCCAGCCCGGGAGCCGGGCGCTCGATCACTGCCTGGGTCGCCTCAGGGGTGACATCGCGCGGGGCAAAACCGGTGCCGCCGGTCGTCAAAATCACGTCGATCTCGCCCGAGTCCGCCCAGGCTGCCAGCAGCTTGCGCAGATCGTCCAGGTCATCGGGCAAGATCATCCGGCGAACGACCAGCCAACCCTGGGCTTGTACAGCTTCGACCAGAGCGGGTCCGGAGGCGTCCGGCCGCTCGCCGCTCCAGGACCGGTCAGAGACGGTCAGGATGCCAACGCGTAAGGCCATTTCAATCTTCCTCCAGGCCGACCAGCTGTTTCCATGGCCCGTGGATACCATCATCGGTCACGCCAAAATAAAAGCGGTAACCGTCCTCTGTGCGCTGGATCAGGTCGTAGCGCGACAGCTTGCCTTGCTTTTGCTTGCGGATCAGGCCATAAGGACCTTGCCACTGAACCTTCATTTGCCAAGGGTCTGCTGGCATGCTGGCGTAGGTGGTGATGGCGTAATGCCACAGGCGGCGCGCCGATTTACGCGTGACGTTTTTGACCACATTGCCATTGCGCAGGTCGCGCATCGTGAAGTAGGTCTCTTCATCGCGCGTCTCGACAGCCATGACCTCCACACCGGTGCGCGGGGCGGTTTCAATGGGTTCAGGCGGCATGGCGGTTTTGGGAGCTGCCTGGCTGGCCACAACCGGCTGGGGGTGGAGGATTTCGACGGGCAGGGGGCGTGTCGCCTCGGTTACGGTTGTAGTCAGGTTGCGGTTACGTAGCACCAGCCCCACAATCTCATCCCGCACCGCCAGATCGGTCTCGGCTTCGGAGCGCACGTAAATCTTATTGTCATCCACTGCGTAGGGAGGATCCTCGCCGCGCGGTACCTGGATCACGATGATCTTCTTGCCGCCGCTCTCGTGAACGTCGAGAGTGCAGGGCAGATCTGGACTGATGCGCTTATCGAGCTCCTTTTCAATCTGGGCTATGGCCTGTTCGGGGTCGGTGACGCCAGACGGTGGTTTTTTGGGATCGGACAACAACCCGACGTACAGGGTGCCGCCGTTGGTATTCGCAAAGGCGCACACGTCGGCGAGGATTGCATAGCGCTGTCCGCCCCGTACGGTCAACCCTTCGTGGAAATCCTGGACGATATTGGGGCCTTCTTCCTGTGCCGCGCGAACGAAATCGAAGGCTGGCTCTGCCGTCATGCGATGTGGGTGTGTGCGTGCAAAGTCGTTGCCCTGGAATACCCCGAGTAGAACATCGAAATCGATTTCTGGCAGCAACACATCGGTAGTGCGATCGCCCAACCCCAGGTTCTTCTTGCGAACCGAATCGGTTGTCAGACGATGCGAATCGGAGCCTTGAATACAGTGCATGCGGCGTGGGTACTCTGGCTTTGAGCCATTGAAGAATGCAGCGGTGCTGCGCGGACCTTTGTGGTCCAAATCGGTCACCTCAAGCGCGTGCAGATTTGGATCCTGGGTGTAGGCGATCTTCGTCTGCCCTCCGATTGGGAAACCACGCATCGCGACGCCATTGCTCGAATTGGCATGCGCCGCGATGACCAGCCCACCCGCCTCGTTGATCACCTGGTAGGCAGTCAGCACATCGGTGGTGGCGCCGACGGTTGCCGAGCCGTCATCAAGCTGGTCTGGAGGGATGCCCAGGTCGAGCAGAAGATGTTCAATTTCGCGCACCGGCTTATCCGGGTGAAATATACCCAGCACATGAAAGCCAAACGTGGCGGTGAACTCGAAGCCGGGTAAGACCATGATCTTCCCCAAAAGACGGCGATATTCATTTAATCGTCCTTGTTCTTCCGGGAGGATGCGTTTTAAACGCTCCAATAGCTCGAGCTGATGAATTTCTTCCTGCATCCCGCGATATCCAGCCACGGTGTTATGATCGGTGAAGGCGATGATCGCCAACCCGCGGGCTTCAGCGCGGTGTAAAAGGTCCAGATAAGTGACTTCAGGCTGTTGGAAATCACTGGATGCCCGGGTGTGCAAATGTAAATCAATCATACACCACTGCATGGATGTACGGCTGCTTTTCTTTCCCACAATTCACTCTCTCTATTCTGTAGTAGCGACCACCTGGCGGATCTGTTTGATCAAGTCTTCGGGCATAAATGGTTTCAGGATGAATGCATTGGCGCCCAGTTCGATACAGCGCTTGCTTACATCCATTCCCGAAGACATGACAACGCCGATTCGGTGAGTTTTTTCATCCTGCCGAACGGCGCTCAGCAGATCAAGGCCATTGATCCGGCCCAGATGAACGTCTAACAATATTACGTCAGGCATCTCTTGCCGGATGTCTTCCATTATTGTTTCCAGGCTCTCATCATTTTTCAGGACGGCAGTCTCGAAGCCCTCGAAACGCATCAGAGTCGTCAGCAGCAGCATCATGGTATGGTCGTCTTCGATGAGCATGACTTTCGGATTCATGGCGAGCCTGGATGGTGGTTGGAATTTTGATCTTGTGCCGCCGCTTGACCGGCTGGCTCCAGGGCCGCCTTCAAGACATCGTCAACAGTTTCTGCGAAGACGAACTGGATTTCCTTGCGCACTTCATCGGGGATATCTTCCAGGTCGGCTTCGTTGTAGCTTGGCAGGATAACCGACTTCAGCCCAGAGCGGTGGGCGGCGAGGACTTTTTCTTTGATGCCGCCGACCGGTAATACCTGCCCGCGTAAGGTTATCTCGCCGGTCATGCCCACCTCCCGGCGAACCGGCCGGCCAGATACCAGCGAGACCAGCGCGGTAGCGATGGCGACGCCCGCTGAAGGCCCGTCCTTGGGCGTCGCGCCAGCTGGAATGTGCAGGTGGATATCGGATTGGTCGAAGAATCCGCCATCCAGGCCCAGGTTGCTGGCTTTGGAGCGCACAAACGAGAGCGCCGCGTGGGCCGATTCTTGCATGACATTGCCAATCGAGCCGGTAATCTGAAAGCCTTTATTGCCGGGCATGCGCGTGGCCTCGATGAATAAGACATCTCCGCCGAAAGGCGTCCAGGCCAGACCCGTGGCGACCCCAGGGATCGAAGTGCGCCAGGCGATCTCCTCATCGCTGAAATAGTGTGGTCGCCCCAGCAACTCTTGAATTTTTTCTGGGGTCACTTCCAAGCTGTCAACACCGGCCTCGGCGATCATTGTAACCACCTTGCGGCAAACCGAGCCGATCTCACGCTCCAGGTTGCGCACGCCGGCCTCGCGCGTGTACGAGCGGATGAGCTTTTCAAGCGCGGCGTCAGAAAAGGTCACCTCGGTCGGGCGTAATCCGTTCTCGCGCAGCTGCCTGGGGATCAAATAACCCCGGGCGATGGCGATCTTTTCGTTCTCGGTGTAACCCGACAGGGTGATAATCTCCATACGGTCGCGCAACGGCTCGGGGATCGGCTCGAGCAAATTGGCGGTGGTGATGAACATTACCTGGGACAGGTCAAACGGCACTTCCATGTAATGATCACGGAACTCCACATTCTGCTCGGGGTCGAGCACTTCAAGCAGCGCCGATGCCGGGTCGCCGTGAAAATCGAAGACCAGCTTGTCCACCTCGTCCAGCATGAACACCGGATTGCGCGTCTCGATCCGGCGCAACGATTGGATGATACGCCCCGGCATGGCGCCGATATAGGTGCGCCGGTGACCGCGTATCTCAGCCTCGTCGCGCATCCCACCCAGAGAGATGCGCACGAATTTCCGCCCCAAAGCGCGCGCAATCGATCGTCCCAGCGAGGTTTTGCCCACACCCGGCGGCCCGATAAAACACAGGATCACGCCTTCGCGCACCCGGCGGATCGCGTCCGGTTGGTCTTCGGGCAGCTCGTCTTTGCGCTCCCGGCGCAGCTGCCGCACCGCCAGATATTCCAGGATGCGTTCTTTGACATCTTTCAGGCCGAAGTGATCCTGGTCTAGCACCTGGCGAGCGTTGGCAATATCCAGGTTATCCTGAGTGATCTGCGACCAGGGAAGTGTGACCAGCCAGTCCAGATAGGTGCGGATGACGCCATATTCTGCTGCCGCCGTCGGCAGCCTGCGCAGACGATCCAGCTCCCGGCGGGCCTGTTTCTCCGCCTCCTCTGGCATGCCCGCACCCTCGATTTTCTGGCGGAACTCCTCGATTTCAGCCGCCTGCTCGTCACCCTCACCCAGCTCACGCTGGATCGCCTTGAGCTGCTCGCGCAGGTAATACTCCCGCTGCACTTTGTCGATCTCGGAGCGCGCCTCGTTCTGGATTTTCTGCCCCATCTCCAGGACTTCTACTTCGCGCGTCAGAATGCCTACCAGCCTGAGGAGCTTGGCAGAGGTCGAGTCCTCCTCCAGCAGCGCTTGTGCTTCTTCCAAATCCATGCGCTGAAAATTGGCGATGGTATAGACCGTCTGTAACGCCTCTTCGATCGAAACTACCGAGGCCACCAGCTCGCGCGGGATGGAAGGGATCATGTCGGCGATATGCTCGAACTGGTCGCGCGCGTTGCGCGCCATGGCTTCCAGCTCCAGCCCATTTTCCACGGTCTCAGGTGCGTCGGCAATTTCGGCTTTGAGATATGGCTCCTCCTGGATAAAATTAACCAGGCGGCAGCGCAACAAGCCCTGCACCACCAGGCGAATCGTGCCATCTGGGGCGCGGAACATGCGGTGGACCATCGCCACCGTGCCGATGGTGAAAAGCTCCTGCGGGGTAGGTGTTTCGACCTCCGGGTTGCGCGAGGTAACCAGTGCGATCAGGCGCTCGTCGCCAGCCATGACATCGTCCACCAGGCGGATCGAGCGTGATTGTCCGATGGTCAACGGTACGGCAGTCAAGGGGAAAACCACCAGGCCACGCAGCGGCAAGACAGGCAAGATCTTTGGGATCTGTGTTGCGCTCTCCGCCGGGGAGGCTGAACCCTGCTCGCTCTGGTCGCCTTGGTGGACGACGTGCGGAACGATGGGCAGGGAGATTAATTCATCCAATCCGGCCTGTTCTTCTTGGAGCCAGTTCAGCATTTCCAGGATACTAGAGTTCCAACGTGAGGCGGGCATTCAATGTCCCCACAGGGAGGCGGTTTTATTCGGCAATGGGTATCTGTCGCGGGCGTGCTTTGGGCAGCAGGATGCGCAGAAATCCTTCGCTGTACACGGCCTGCACCTGGTCGACTTCGATGTAATTGGGAAGCTCCAGCTCAATGGCGAACTCTCCAAAGTGGATCTCCATCTGGTGGAAGGCGCGCCGCTCCGGAATATCCTGCCGCGAGCCGCGCACCGTCAGGTTGCGCCCGTCCAGCTCGATGGCAAAGTCTTCCTCGCGCATCCCGGCGATTTCAACCCGTACCACAACGGTATTCTCGATTTCAAAAATATCGGTCGGAGGGCGCCAGGCCGGTGAGCGCGTGATAATGCGCCAGCCAAATGGACTGACTTCAAACTGCGTGTCAGCGGACCGGTCTGATTCTGGCTGGTTAGTACCAGCGAAACGATATTCATCTGGATTGGAAGAACTCTCGTTCATATTTGCACTCCAGGCGCTTTCGGGCACTGCGTTACCAATATTCTATTCAAGCTTATGATGCACCCCTGAGTCATCATTTCGATCTTCATTCCAATACATTGAAAATTATCAGGCGCCCCTGGCGAGACTCGAACTCACAACCAATAGCTTAGAAGGCTAGTGCTCTATCCGTTGAGCTACAGGGGCATATAGCCTACGATAATTGACGAGGCTACCGCTCTGTGGTTGTCCAGTAGCCTAATCGAGGCTATTGAATCTCCGACAGGCAATTTTAGCACACTCTTTGTTTCTTCATAAAACCTATTACAACGTTATAGGAACCATGACCTTTCCCTATTCTACTACCCTACCGTCTTACAGGCTAGATATTGTTGACTCCTAGAAAGACGATGTGATCACTAGATATGTTTGTCGAAGCAGCATCGGCTGAGAATGGTCACTCGGACTTATTTGTTTCGCAGCGTTAGATTTATCCCCTGCTTTCTCCGTTGAAACTACTTCCTCCTGTCGTTCGATTGCACACCTTTCAAAAAGCAAGGAAGAATTGCGTTGGAGTAAGTTTTCGAGAAAGTGTCTTTCAAATGGGCTTCTTTTTGGAAACTAACTCGAACCCCATAGGGGCTGTCGTAATATTCTGTGAAAATTGACGCAAACGGGTAATAAGCAAGATAAGTAGCCAACTTTAGCGCCTCTTGAGCGTCAGTTGGGACATCCCAGTTGAAGATTGTGTCCTTCGAGTGACACTGACTAACAAGCTCAGGCGATCTTCTTCCAAACTCTTTACCAATAAACCAGCCTGATGTTGTGCCACTCATTACAAGTTCATTTACAGTATTCTCCAACTCCTTCCGTTTCTTACCTTTGAAAAGTCCAGTGTACACAACTTGGTTCATGTAATTGGAGATTGAAGCAAAATTGGCATAAGTGGCATCAATGATAAGCTGAGCTATATCTTTGCAGTCTTGCTTCGCTCTGGCATACAGATTAGATTGACCTCTAATATAAGGACTGAGTTCTAATAATACTTCAGCCGGCTCAGGTAAAGCAGGAATTTCAGTATTGTTCATCATGTTTCTCCTCAGATTATTTCACAGCGACGGAGTTGTGAAGTTGTAAAACCCCTATAATGGGGGTTTTCACAACATAACTCAACCCACCTGTGATTTTCACTTCTTTTTCACAACTTCTCGCAAGTAAGATGGCCTTTTTTATTTCCACGGGTTCTCATATTTCTCCGGTTTCTCAGGCTTCTCCCATTGGGGCGATCCTGCACAATAAGAATACCCACCGGCTGTTTCTATCAAACGTTGGCCTGGTGGACACGTTTTTTCGGTGTCCGCTCGACACTCGCTGCCAATCTCAACGGTTATAACCTGAACGATTGCCGCTGATTGCTCACCAGGGTGCTCAACAATTTTTCCTCTTACTCGTATGCACTCTCCAGCTTTTGCCAACCTTCCAACTGTACCCACGAGCCAGGTTTTCTGAAGGCTGACTATGCCTACGTCTTTTCTATCGGTGCTTAGGATGTACTTGTACTGCCCCTGATCGACTGTTCCATAAACACGGAAGTCTAGGCATACGCTTTCTCCATACTCAAAAATACTGTCAGGATTGAATGCTTTGCACACAATCTGCTGTTGCATTGGGGTAGGCATTAGCTGCTTTGTGACAGGGATAGCGGTTGGCTGCTTTATGGACGGAGCCACGATCGGCTGCACCAACGGCTTGGCTGTCGAAGCTGGTCGTGGTGCCGAAGCTGGCTTAAACGTGAGGTTCTCGAAACCTACACTTACAAGCGCTACTGCAAAAAGGAGGATAATACCACCTAGAATAATTAGAACTAGTATCGTAGCGGAATCAGGTTTGCTTTCTTTCACCTTACACGGTTTGCTATCTTCTTCATCCAGCAGTCCTTCTTCTTCCTCATCCAGCGGCTCTTCTGCCTGTGGTTCTTCCTCCTCATCCAGCAGTTCTTCTTCAACCTGCAGTTCTTCTTCAATAGGCGGAGGTTTTACTTTAGGTTGGTCAGGCTGGTAGACGTAGTCAATGTATGTCTTAGATTTCGTGGAATATTTGGCATACGTAGGTTTCTTCACCAGCCACAAAAGAAGCCCAGGTACAGCATACAAAGCTGCGGCAATCAAATAACCTACGTAAGTAGACACATCTGAAGAACCACCCGTTGATCCAACTTCTGTAAACATACCGATCAAGATAATAGCTGCATTGAGTAAGCATGCAACCGCCAATGCCCTCGAAGCATAATACACAAACATGCGTAATTTGATGCCTTTTGGGGCAGACAAAGCTAAAACAATAGCTATAAGAATTACAATTCCCCACAACATAATGTCACTTCCTTACTATTTGGCTTCGTTCTCATCTTCTTCGACAACCCCGTGAAGTTGGAATGAACTCAGCTCCTCAGCGTCAGCAATCAGGCTCTCGAACTACTACATTAGGTCTTCGGCTTCTTCCCGCACCCGTGCCCGCTTCTCACTACTGGTTATGTGACTGGCTTTTATTATACACAAATATTTGAGACACTAGCTTGACAGTGTAGCGCCCTTCGATCCACTTATGCGGCAATCCCTGCACGATTGGATAACCACAGGTAAGGCTGATGGCAAACAGGGTCAGCTGTGATTTACCATTGGCGTAACCACAATCTTCAAAGTGTGAATTCTGTGTGTGTACGAATCATATAGACCTCTTAGGTCGGAATAATACAATGGGATGTTATAATATATTATCCAAAGCTTCTGGTTTACCAAATTGAGGAAATTACTATGGGCGAAGAAGGAAAGTTCGAAGAACAGCTTAGAAAAGGTCTGGAATTACCACCAGAAAACAGGTATTATTTCAATGGCTATACTATCTCGATTTCTCCACCAGACTTTGTAATCGTATTGAAATATAATGACCAGCCAATTGCATACTTGAATACTTCTCACACTATCGCTAAAACTTTAGCTAAAGTGATGACGAATATAATTACAGGTTTTGAGAACAAAACAAAACAGCATATTTTTACTTTGGACGAGATTGATATAACCGAAGAAGAAATGCATGAATGATTACATCAGACAAACATCAGACAAGATAAAACAATTTAGTAATCTCCAATCGGGTTGGCACTACGGAGAAGGTATCGCCCCGAAGCCGGAGATTATTGATTTAGCGTTGCTATTGAACAGACAAGCAAGGATGGCAGGCTTTACTGAAACAGATGCATTTCCAGGTGTTTATGGTGAAATACAAGTTACAGCATACCATAAATCAATTTATTTTGAGTTTACGATTGAACCTGATAAAAAAATCACTTTTGTTTATGAGCGAGATAATTCCACAATTATCTATGAAGAGGGTTTGTCATTAGTTCAAGTCCTGGCAAAACTAGATTTTTGGGGAGTGAAATGGATTTCATCAGAATCATCCATCCAAAATACTATGACCCCCGGCAGAATCGCTTCAAAAGCCTCGCCTTTCGCAATTCCAGTAATGGAGGCGGAATCTCGGTTATCGACCGAGAATGTATTATCCGTAACACCGGTGGAATATGCGAGCATATTGAGCGCTTTTACAGAATCATTTCAGGGACCCCCCCAATATTCTGGCGGATACCGCCGGCAGTTATCCCGGACTTTTGCTCATACGTAAATACAAGAAGTAATACGGGAGATGAGTGTCATTTCGATATTTTTGGATTGTCGAATAAAGAATCGAGAGAAATTATTCGAAATGTACCTCTAACCGATTTTTCAATCTGCACCGAGACAGGTGGGTTCCGTTCGCTAACTTTAGACGATATTACCACAGAATAACTCTGTTCAAATTCTCAAAGATCACAATCCCAAATCATCCCTGAAGGGTATTCAGGGATGATGTTTTTTGAGCTATTCTCTAGTTTTTATTCTTCGTAGATAGTGCGGCGATAAGGTTCTAAAAACAACTAATTTAGAAGACTACTGCTCTGTCCATTAAGGAACAGGGGCAGCAATCCGCTTCAATCCAAGCAGGGTCTCAGCCCTTTATACACCCGTAGGCCGGAGATGGTCTTTAATATGATCACCGGATCGCGACCTAGCTGCTCGGCCAGCTCATCGGGCGTCAGCGGGGTGTTGCCATTGGCCAGAAAAATGCGGAATACCGAATCCACCAGGGTAGAATGCTGGTTGATAAACGATCGCTGCTTGGCGCAATGCGTGATCAGGATATTCTGCAAGCCGTCCACTCGCTGGACTTCGCCGGTGTCCGGGTCGACCCAGTCGACCTGCTCGTAGAGGTCGATATCGGCAAAGGCTTGCCGGTGTTCGGGGCACAGAAAGCTGTGCAGATATACTCGCCAATCCCGCTCATTCTGGCTCCACCAATCGAAGTCGATGTGGTAGCGGGTTTTGACGGTTGGTTTGACCAGACTCATGCGCTTAATTTCAGCCAACGTTGCCCTCCCAGCATGCCCATGACCAGCGGGCAGGTTTGTAAACAGCCGGATTAATCATATTCTGCGTCGCTCAGGCGATAGTGCTGATCGCCAACGTGGATGAACCACGGCCGGGAGGCTAACAGGGCCAGGATAGGCCC